>CAYZTZ010000113.1:0-10766 GCA_964481255.1 uncultured Acidobacteriota bacterium
TGGCTTAAAGGCCTCACTAACGCTCGAATCTCCTTCGCTTCGTAAGTTCTGGAATCAATCTGATCCATTAGCGGTTCATCGGCCAACCAGTCATTAATAAAACAGCGTCTTTAGATCCAGATTACCGCTCCCTTCGTAACTGATCTGTTTGACAATCTTGATTATTCTCTCATAATGCAAAACCTCTCCCTGCCCAGCTCTTTGCTATAACTATTCCCAATCCTCTTTCAAAATCCCTATTTTTCTTCTAGATCACGGAGCGCAGGTTCAGATTTCCCTGGCCTCACCTCTCTGTGGCAGTGGACTCACCTTTGGAGGAATCTGCCTATATATCTCCGCGGCTTTCCTTGAAGGCTTTCCTTGAGTGTCCAAACTTCCCCCTCCAAACTTCCCCAAAACTTTCCCTTCCAAACTTCCTTCTCCCCTTTGCCTTGGATGTTCGGGTTTATTCAGGCATGCCAGGTTTCCATCAATCGTCAATCATGGCTTATCATGGGGGCCTATATTAATGGGTGTCCAGGTTCTCCCATTAATGGGTGTCCAGGTTTTTCCAGGTTTTCCAGGTTTTTCCCTCCCATGTTTTCAGCTTTTCCCCATCCCGGCTTTCCGTATCCGTACCGCAATCTCGCAAAAGGCTGCCGGGATGCCATGCCGCCAGAGGCCATGAATCCAGCGATATCATCGGCAATTCAAAGGTCCGATGAAACGCATTCACACACCGGAAAAAAAGATCAACTGATTTTGGGTGCGGCTCTGAATTCTCTGTAGCCGCCTGTCTGATAAACCCCATTGAAGTAGGGTGCAAGCTGAAGCGCGGTGAAGAATAAAGGCTTGCCGACCTTTTTTATGTCACAGGGATTATGTTCCAGCCCCGCGGGGATATAGAGAACCGTCGCCTTGGTGATGATGTGCTTTTCATATTCTTTGCCGATAAAATATTCGACTTCCGCATCAAAGGAACCCACGAGGTCCGGAAAAGTCGCACCCAGGAAGAAAAGATATTCGTCCGTGTCATGATGATGCGATTCCAATTCCAGCCTGTAGGGTTTCACGAAAATCTGCCACCCCATGTTGATCTTGGCCCCGGGCAGATCGCTCTCGCCCCGGAAATACGCCTGAGGACCGGGAACGATATCCGGAACCATCGAGTTTTCCTTGAGTTTCGTGCTGAAAAGATGGTCATACTTATTCCCTATGGTCCCCGTCGGCCAGGGTGGAGGATTCTTGAAAAATGGCGACGAATCGCGCTTGGGTTCAGGGCTTTTTGAATCCTGGGGGGCCGCCGCAAGGGGAACGCCCAATTGGGTTAATGCGCTCGCAAAAGCAATGCCGGCAGCGCCCGCCGTCAGATCCTGAAAAAACATTCTTCTATTCGAGTCTTCCTTGCTCTTTCGTGCGGAACTCATTCAGTTTCTCCTCTCATTGGGATGAACAATGGATTAACAATGGACACACAATATACTCACAATATACTCCGCCAAGCCCGCGCCCGGCCCATCTTGCTGACGCGGCGTTTCCAAAGGGACGAAGCCGCTGCGGAGCAGCCCTTGCGCAACTTCGTCACGGGGTCGATAGTAACCCGACTTGCGTGGTTTTACCGCCATTTTATATCGGCATTCTATAGTGTACCCCAAAAAGCGGACGGTCAATTAAGGTGTGGAGTCTCTGCCGTTTCTTCCAGAAAAACAGACAATGCCGGGACAGCGTATGCGTCCTTCAAGACAGGGGTCGAAGCCATCAGCGGGCAGCGAGGTAGGAGCGAAAATGGACACCCTTTTATCCTCTCTCATCCTCTATCCCTGCTATCCCAATCCTCTATCATGGCCATCCTGCACGTGACCCCATTTGATCATAACCCATTATTCCCCCCTTTATCATCCAGCGGGCGGTTTCAGGCAGATGTCTTTTTATCGCTTGACATAGCGGAAGTGCTGTCGGATTGTTGAAACCATGATTGATTTCATCCGAAAGACCGTCGCCGAGAGCCTGGAACTCAAGGAGCATTTCTTCCGGGACAACGCGGACCTTATCGCCCGGGTCGCCCGCGAAATCCTCGAGGCCCTGAGGAACGGCCGCAAGATTCTGCTTTACGGGAACGGGGGAAGCGCGGCCGACGCCCAGCACATCGCCGCGGAGTTTGTCGGAAGGTTCCAGCGCGAACGGGCCCCAATCCCTGCGCTCGCCCTGACGACCGATACTTCCGTCCTGACGGCCGTCGGTAACGATTACGGATTTGAGCATATATTCGCACGGCAGGTGCGCGCCCTCGGCAGAAAAGGCGATATCGCCGTGGCCCTTTCCACCAGCGGCAATTCCCCCAATGTGCTTATGGCCACCGACGCCGCGCACGAGATGGGCTTGATCACCGTGGGCCTGACCGGAAAGGACGGCGGGCAGCTTGCTTCCAGGGTGCAATACCACCTGAATGTCCCGCATAATCTGACGGCCCGGATTCAGGAAGTGCACATCATGATCGGGCATATCCTGTGCCAGCTGACAGATGAGCGGCTGGCGGATGAAAACATGACACATAAAGGAATGTGATCCAGGATGCCCAAAAACCCCAAACAACCCAAATATCGGGTGTCCAAATCCCCCCAATCCCCCTCCAAATCCCCGCCCGAATATTGGGTGTCCAAATACCCTCGGGTGTCCAAATACCGGTCCAAATACCGGGTAAAACCCTATGACCTCGGCGCCGTCCGCACCTACCCGCTGCAAGGCCGTCCAAGCAAAGTATCCGTGGACGCCTTCTCGCGACCCTGGCAAAAAGGGCAGAGCCTGGCCGAATTCCTCAGGCGCCTGCCCTCCCTTTTGGGCGCGCGCAACCTTGAGGAACTCGCCCGCGCCGTCCTGAAGGCTCGAAGCGACGGCAAGCCCGTCCTTTGGGGAGCCGGGGGCCATGTCATCAAGACAGGACTCGCCCCGATCCTGATCGACCTGATGGACCGCGGGCTGATTTCAGGCCTCGCCCTCAACGGATCGGGCGTCATCCACGACTTCGAAATCGCCCTCGTCGGGTCCACAAGCGAGGATGTGGAAGAACAGCTGGAGAGCGGCGCCTTCGGGATGGCCGAGGAAACCGGACGGGAAATCAATCAGGCTGTGCGCGACGGCGTCGCCGCCGGCCTCGGGATCGGCGAGTCCGTAGGGCGATACCTCGCAAGCCTGAATCCGCCCTTCGCGAGATACAGCGTGCTTCTTCAGGCCTACCTCCGGGGCATACCGGCGACCGTCCACGTGACGATAGGAGCGGACATCATCCATAACCACCCGGCATTCGACCCCGCAGCCACCGGCAAGGGCAGCCACCGCGATTTCCGCCTGTTCGCGAGCCTGGTAGCGGATTTGAACGACGGAGGAGTCTATCTCAACTGCGGCTCCGCCGTGACCCTGCCCGAGGTGTTCCTGAAATGCGTGACGCTGGTGCGAAACAGCGGCCGCGCGCTGCGGAACTTCACCACCGCCAACCTCGATTTCATCCAGCACTACCGCCCGACGGAAAACGTTCTCCGAAGACCCGTCCAAAGCGGCGGGCGCGGCATAGCGATTACAGGGCACCACGAAATCCTGATCCCCCTGCTGGCCGCCTGGCTGACCGAGCTCTCGCCTTCCGCAGACTGAGCCGCGGACCGGTCCATCCGCGCCCGCATGCATCCCTCCGCGGCGCCGTCGGGACGCAAAACAAAAATCCTATTGGGGGGGACCTGCGGGAGGGGATCCGCGGAGGCTCCGCCCGCCGACCGAAGGCGGATCAGCACCTTAATGTTGTCCAGGAACTTGACGAACCTTTCATCCTGCCGGATGCGGTCGAAATCGCGTTCGTTCTCAATGGCTGCAATGTCGGTGAACCCATCCGCATACGCCTGCTCCAGATTTTGGATCGCCGCGAGCACGTTTCCCGCCGAAGCGTGCAGGCGGGCGAGGAAGTAACTCCTCTCCTTGGATGGAGTGGTCGCCCCGATCATGCTGACGCTGTTTCGCTTGGACAGGATGTCCTCATCCAGAGCCAGTCCCTTGCGCCACTCGGCCATGGCTTTGTCGGGCTTCTTCTTCTCGAAATACAGGGATCCAAGGTTCATGTAAAAAGAAGGCTCGTCCGATTTCATTTTGATGGCCTTCTTGAAATACTTTTCGGCCTTTTTCAGATCCTTGAGCGCGAAATAGACGGACCCGAGATTGTTGACCGAGAAGGCGTACTTCGGATTAAGCCCGATGGAGCGCTGGAAGGCCTCGGCCGCTTCCTGATAGAATTTCAGCTGGGAATAGGCGATCCCGATTCTATTGAAGAGGTGTTCGCTGTTGGGATTCAGCCGGCCGGCCTCGAGGTATTTGATCAGCGCGGCGTAGAAATCCTTGCGGGCGAAGGCGATGTCTCCCTGCTTCAGGGCTTCTTCGGCGCGGGCCAGATCCTCCTGTGTCACCGGGACACGGATGATCTTGGGAGCACAGGCGGCAAGCAGCCACACCGGAACAATAAAAAGCACCGAAAGCACAGCGATGCGGCGGAGTCCGCGGAGCGCGGTTGTCACCCGCACCGAAAGGGTTTCCCTTCCGTGCAAGGCATTCATAATGGAATCTTAGTCTCCCATCGCGCCCTTATCAAGCCGCGCCGGAAGTTCGTCCGCTTCCTTTGTGCACGCCGCCCGATATGCCGGCCGGCCCCGGGCACACCCGAGCCGCGACAACGGGCCGGCTCACTACAGCGCCCCCATGAAACTTGAAACTTTGATTTCAAAATTCCAGTCCCGCCGGAGCATCGTGAAATCGACGGGGACGGAATAATGGACATCGAGATGTATCTGGCCGGCGAACCGCTCGATCCGGATGTTCTCCCTTTTGAGCTTGATCCCGTTTTTCCCGGCCAAGCCCAGGACATCCCTGACGATCGTCTCATCGTCCATAAAGCGCGCGCCCGCCCGGCTGACCTCGGTCTTGAGGTCCGACTCGAAATTGTAGTTCGCGTAATAGATGGGTCCCAGCTTTATGGCCAGAAAGATCGCGACGCCGAAAAGCAGGAGAAACGCCAGACATCCCAAAAGACCCTTCCCCTCGCAATCGCGCACGCTGAACCTTTCAGAATGCATCATCCCCGGCTCTCCGCGGAGCATGAATCTTCGTTCCTCCGGACGGGCCCGCCCCGAAGGTTCGATCCGGGTTTCGACGGCCCGCGTCCGGCTCTACAGTTCCGTTAGGGTGATAAGGTATTACGAAAAAACCTATAAGGGAAGCGCTTATAGCTTTGAAAACTCTCCGGCGGCCGGCCCGAACAGGGTCGCGCGGCTCTGAAGCAGCCCTACTCCCGGGAGAGCGGAGGAGACTGGATCTCATCCCGGCCTAATCGACTTTAAGTATCGCGAGAAACGCTTCCTGGGGGATCTCCACCTTCCCCAGCTTCTTCATGCGCTTCTTCCCTTCCTTCTGCTTTTCGAGCAGCTTCCGTTTCCGCGTGATGTCCCCTCCATAGCATTTCGCGAGGACGTTCTTTCGCATGGGCCGGACCGTTTCCCGCGCGATGATCCTGCTTCCGATCGCGGCCTGCAGGGCGACTTCAAACATCTGCCTTGGAATCAGCTCCTTCATCTTTTCCACCAGGGCCCTCCCCCGGGCCGCCGCCGTGTCCTGATGCACGATCAGCGACAGGGCGTCCACGGGCTCCCCCGACACAAGGATGTCCAGGCGGACCAGATCCGACTCCTTGTAGCCGCTGAAATGGTAATCCAGCGAGGCATAGCCCCTCGACGCGGATTTCAGACGGTCGTGGAAGTCGAGCACGATCTCGTTCAGGGGAAGCTCGTAGGTGATGAGAACCCGGTTCCTCGCGACGTATTCAAACCCTTTCTGGACTCCGCGCTTCTCCTCTGCCAGTTTCAGAATCGGGCCGACGTACTCATCATTGGTGAGAATCATGGCCGTGATGACGGGCTCTTCAAACCTGACGATCTCCCCGGCGTCCGGCAGCTTGGACGGGTTGTGGATCTCGAGCGTTTCGCCCTTTCGCGTTGTGATGCGGTAACGCACGCCGGGCGCAGTCGTGATCAGAGACAGATTGAACTCGCGCTCCAGGCGCTCCTGTACGATTTCCATGTGCAGCAGCCCCAGAAAGCCGCAGCGGAAGCCGAATCCAAGGGCGCCGGACGTGTCCGGTTCGTAGAAGAACGCCGAATCGTTCAGCTGCAGCTTCGCAAGGGCGTCGCGCAGGGCCTCGTAGTCGGCGTTATTGGCCGGGTAGAGCCCCGCGAAAACCATCGGCTTGACTTCCTGAAACCCCGGGAAAGGCTCCGGCGTGGGCCTGGCATCGTCCGTGATCGTGTCCCCGATGCGCGTGTCGGCGATGCGCTTGACGTTGGCGATCACGTAACCGACTTCGCCCACGGACAGGCCCTCCACCTCCATGAACTTCGGGGTGATGACGCCCACCTGCTCCACCGTGAATGCCTGCTGGGTCGCGATCATCCGGATCTTCTGCCCCCTGCGCAGCGTCCCGTCGATGACGCGCACCAGAACCACCACCCCCCTGTAGGAGTCGAACCACGAGTCGAAGATCAAAGCCTTCAGCGGCCTGTCATAATCCCCCCGGGGAGGGGGCAGCCTGTGCACGATCGCTTCCAGGATCTCCTCCGTGCCGACACCTTCCTTGGCGCTGGCCAGAATGGCGTCCCTGGCGTCCAGCCCGATGATGTTTTCTATCTGGTCCCTGACGCGGTCTATTTCCGCGCCGGGCAAGTCGATCTTGTTGATGACGGGAACGATTTCCAGATGATGGTCCAGGGCGAGGTACGCGTTGGCGAGCGTCTGTGCCTCGACCCCCTGGGAGGCGTCCACCACCAGCAGGGCGCCCTCGCAGGCGGAAAGGCTGCGCGATACTTCATAGGAAAAATCGACGTGGCCCGGCGTGTCGATCAAGTTCAGGACATATTCCACGCCGTTCGCGGCCCTGTAGTTCAAGCGCACCGCGTGGGCCTTGATGGTGATGCCGCGCTCCCGCTCCAAATCCATGGCGTCCAGAACCTGATCAGCCATCTCGCGCTTGCTGAGGGCGCCGGTGCGTTCCAGCAGGCGGTCGGCCAGCGTGGACTTGCCGTGGTCGATATGCGCGATGATGGAAAAATTCCGGATACGGCTTTTGTCGCTCAGCAACGCCGGGCCCTCAAATAGGCAAACCGCGGATTTCTCGGCCGGAACAAGGGCTAAACCCGCGGAAGATGAAAACATGTCCGGGGCCTAAATATACCTCGAAGCTCTCCGGAGCCGAAGGAAGAGGTATAATGATAATTTTATATCGCGCGCATGGCCAGAAAAGATTCGACCGACAAGGGTCTTACGTATTCCGAAATCCCTTACGGGAAGGCCCTGATACGCTCCTCCAAGTTTCGGATCAGCACCCCGTTCCATCCGCGCGGGGATCAGGCCGCGGCCATCGACCAGCTGGTCCAGGGGATCCGGGACGGGGTGAAACACCAGGTCCTGCTGGGCGTCACCGGCTCGGGCAAGACCTTCACCATGGCCAAGACCATCGAGGCCCTGCAGCGCCCCGCTCTGGTCTTGGCTCATAACAAGACTCTCGCCGCCCAGCTTTACCGGGAATTCAAGACTTTTTTCCCGGAGAACGCGGTCGAATATTTCGTCTCCTACTACGACTATTACCAGCCGGAGGCTTATATCGCGGCCACCGACACCTATATCGAAAAGGACGCGTCCATCAACGACGAAATCGACCGCCTGCGCCACTCGGCGACGCGGTCGCTTTTCGAGCGCCGGGACTGTATCATTGTGGCAAGCGTTTCCTGCATCTACGGCCTGGGCTCCCCGGAAGCCTATTACGGCATGCTGCTTTTTCTGGAGAAGGGGCAACGCGTCCGGCGCGACGACATCCTGGCCCGCCTCGTGGAGATGCAGTACTCCCGGCAGGAGGACTCTCTCGAGAGAGGCTGCTTCCGGGCGCGCGGGGACGTGGTCGAGATATTTCCGGCCTACGAAGACTACGGAATACGGATTGAAATGTTCGGCGACGAGATCGATTGCATCGCCCAGATCGATCCCCTGACGGGGCGCACCCTGAAAAAGCACGACCGCATGCCGATTTATCCCAAGTCCCACTACGTCCAGCCCCGAGAGCAGATGCTGAGGGCCATGGACGGCATCCGCGCCGAGCTGGAGGAATGGTGCGGCCGGCTGGAATTCGAGAACAAGCTCCTGGAGGCCCGCCGTTTGCGCCAGCGGACCATGTTCGATCTGGAAATGATGCGGGAGCTGGGCTATTGCCGCGGGATCGAGAATTATTCCCGCCATCTGACAGGCCGCAGGCCGGGCGAGCCGCCGCCGACGCTGCTCGACTATATCCCCCGCGACTGGGTGCTCTTCGTCGACGAAAGCCACGTGACCCTTCCGCAGGTGCGCGGGATGTATCACGGAGACCGCTCGCGCAAAGAAACCCTTGTTCAATACGGCTTCCGGCTCCCCTCGGCGCTCGACAACCGTCCGCTGAATTTCGAGGAGTTCGAGAACCGCGTGAATCAGGTGATCTACGTCTCGGCCACGCCCGGCCCCTACGAGCTGACCCGGTCCGCGGGCGTCGTCGTCGAACAGCTGGTGCGCCCCACCGGATTGACCGATCCTCAGATCGAAGTGCGCCCCGTCTCCGGCCAGGTCGACGACCTCATGGAAGAGATCCGCCGGCGCGCCGAATGCAGCGAACGGGTCCTGGTCACGACTTTGACCAAGCGAATGGCCGAGGACCTCGCGGGCTACTACACGGAAACAGGTTTGAGAGTCCGCTACCTCCATTCCGAGGTGGAAACCCTGGACCGGATCAAAATCCTGCGCTCCCTGCGCGCGGGCGAGTTCGATGCGCTTATCGGCATCAACCTGCTGCGGGAAGGGCTGGATCTCCCCGAGGTTTCCCTCGTGGCCGTCCTGGACGCCGACAAGGAAGGATTCCTCCGGTCCACGACGTCCCTGATCCAGACGATCGGGCGCGCCGCCCGTCACATCAACGGCAAGGCCATCCTGTACGCCGACGCGGTGACCGGTTCCATGCGCGCCGCCATCGACGAGACCAACCGCCGCCGCGCCGCCCAGCAGCGCTATAACGAGGAAAACGGCATCGTCCCTCAGTCCATCATCAAGCCTCTCGGCCCCGAGGAGATGAGGATTTACGAGGGCGATTATTACGAGATCCCCGCCATCGCGGAAGAGGCGGTGCGCTATGGTTCCGCCGAGGAGCTGGAGCTTGAAATCGGGCGGCTGGAAAAGGAGATGCGCGAGGCCGCCCGGGTGTTCGAGTTCGAAAAAGCGGCCGTTCTGCGGGACCAGGTCAAAAAGCTGAAGGCGATGGCTCTTGAATTCGAGGCCGCGCAGGAGACAACTGCATGATCCACAGGCTGTATCGCGCCGTTTCCCTCTCCGGCGTCGTGTCTCTGCCGGGAGACAAATCGATTTCGCACCGCTACGCCCTTCTCGCCGCCGTCGCCGAAGGCGCTTCGACGCTGGAACATTTCGCCTCCAGCCGGGATTGCCGAAGCACCCTGGACTGCCTTCGCGCCCTGGGAGTCCGGGTTGGGGAATCCAGGGAAACCGTGACGATCCTTGGACGGGGGCTCCGGGGCCTGCAGGCCCCGCGGGAGGTCCTGAACGCGGGAAACTCGGGGACGACCATGCGGCTCCTCTCAGGCATCCTCGCGGGGCATCCATTTGAATCCACCCTTTCCGGCGACGCTTCCCTTTCCAGGCGGCCGATGGGCAGAATCCTGCAGCCCCTGCGCCTGATGGGCGCCCGCGTCGAGTCGCAAGGCAACGACCTGCCCCCGCTGAAGATACGCGGAGGTCCCCTGAAAGGAATACGCTACAGCCTCCTTGTCGCAAGCGCGCAGGTGAAGTCGTGCGTGCTTTTGGCCGGACTTTACGCCGATCAGCCGACGGCGGTCGAAGAGACGGTGCCGACAAGGGATCACACGGAAATCGCGCTCCGGGAGTTCGGGGGCGTCCTCCGAATCCAGGGGAACTGGATTGAGGTCGAGCCGGGCCCCGCGCTGCGGTCCCGGCGCCTGAAGGTGCCCGGCGATCTTTCGGGCGCAGCCTTCTTTCTGGCGGCCGCCGCCCTGGTGCCGGACTCCGACCTGCGGATCCCCGGCGTCGGCCTGAACCGGAGGCGCGGCGAACTGCTCGATTATCTGCGCCGCGCCGGTTTGAACATCTCCGTGGAAAACGAATGCGTGGAGGCGGGCGAACCCCGCGCGGACCTGCGCGTCCGCCACAGCCCGGACCTGCTGCGGGGCGCGCTCCCGCCCATCAACGGCGCGCTGGCCGCGGCGCTTATCGATGAAATACCCGTCCTCGCGGTGCTTGGGTCGCAGGCGGAGGGGGGCCTCGAAATCTCGGACGCTCGCGAACTGCGCGTCAAGGAGAGCGACAGGATTTCAACCCTGGCCGCGAACCTGCGGGCGATGGGCGCCGATGTGGAGGAGAAGCCGGACGGCCTCATCCTGCGGGGAGGTCGACCCCTGCGCGGCGCGGATATCGTCCCGCAGGGGGATCACCGCATCGCGATGGCCTTCGCCGTGGCCGCCCTGTCCGCTCAGGGAGAAACCCGCATCCATGAAGCCGAATGCGCCGACGTGAGCTTCCCGGGGTTCTGGAGCGTTCTCAGCGACGTCGCCCGCTTTGCGTGATCCCTCCAGCTATGGCTGCTGTGAGCACGGCTCTGTTTTCGTGAGCACGGCTCTCCAGAGCCGTGCGTCAGCCTATTGTTCAGACAGACGGACGGG
>CAYZTZ010000114.1:0-10748 GCA_964481255.1 uncultured Acidobacteriota bacterium
TTTCCAGGATGGCCCGGGAGTGCCCGATCAGTGCGTCTCCCTTGATTTCCGGCTGAAGCGGCGCTTTCAACGCGGTGCTGTCGCCCTTGAGCCGCCTTTTTTCGATAGCCGCCTTGACGATGCGCCTCAACGATTCGGAGGAAAACGGCTTGGTCACGAAATCGAAGGCGCCTAGTTTCATGGCCTCCACGGCGAGATCGATGGTCGCGTAACCTGTCATCACGATGACGGCAACGTCGGGGTATTCCCTGGCGATCCTCCTAAGGACCTCCATCCCCGACATGCCCGGCATCTTCAGGTCGAGGATCACGGCGTCAAAATGCTCCCGGGCGAGAATTTCCAGCCCTTGCCGGCCGTCTTCCGCCGTCTTGACGGTGCGGGCGCCCCTTTCCAGTATATGGAAGCATGAATCCCGGATGACCTCGTCGTCGTCAATGACGAGTATGCCGTCAATTTCCTTCATGCTGTGCGTCCTTGTCCGCGTCCCCGATGACGGGCAGTCTCAAAATGAAGCTCGTTCCCACTCCGACCTCGCTTTGCACCTCGATGGTCCCCCCGTGTTCCTTGACGATCCCGTAGCTTACCGCAAGTCCGAGCCCTGTTCCATGGCCCACCCCCTTGGTGGTGAAAAACGGGTCGAAAATCTTGTCGAGGTTTTCCTTGCGGATGCCGACGCCGGTGTCGGCGATCTCGATCTCGATGGACTTTTTCGCGGGATCCGTTCGCGTCGCGATGGTGAGCCTCCCTTTCCCGTCCATCGCCTCGGCGGCGTTGATGATAATGTTCATGAACACCTGCTGCATCTGCGAGCCGTCGAAGGTGGTTCGCGGCAGATCGCTGTCGAGGTTTTTCACGATCTCGATGTTCTGGAAGAGGGACTGCTTCTCCACCAGCGCGAGAGACTCCAGCAGGGCGGAGTTCAACTGCGAATACTTCATCTCGGGGGCGCTCTGGCGTGAAAAATCGAGCAGGCCCCGGATGATGTTCTTGCACCGCGTCGCCTGCGTCCCGATCTTCCGGACGAATTCGCTGTCGGGGTCGTCGGCCGGTGTGTTCTCCAGCAGGAGCTCGCTGTAGGAAAGGATGCCCTGAAGGGGGTTGTTGATCTCGTGAGCGACGCCGGCCGCCAGCTGTCCGATCAGGGCCAGTCTCTCGGATTCCATGATCTTTCTGGTGGCGAATTCCTTCAGCTTTTCATCCCGTTCCTTCAGGGCCGACGCCATGTAATTGAAGGCCTGCGCCAGCTCGCCGAGCTCGTCCTTCGACCTGATGTCCACATGGACGTCAAGCTTTCCCGCCGCCATCTCGTGGGAGGCGGCCGCGAGCTTGCGGATCGCCAGCGAGATGTTCCGGGAAAGGAAATAGGATATTACGAGAGAAGCGATCAGGCTGAGAAAGGTCACGCCCAGGAAAATGGCCATCGTCTCCTTCCGGATGTCCGCGTATTTCTGCTCGAGAACGCCGACATAGAGAATGCCGATGTTTCGCCCGTCGATGGTCCGGATCGGTTCGTAGGCGGTGATGTACCAGTCATTGACCACGAAAGCGCGGTCCACCCACGGCATCCCTCTTTCGACCACCTGCCGGTACACGTTCTCGGCCGCGCGCGTGCCGACGGCCCGGGAACCGTCTTCCGTAAGGACGTTGGTGGAGATCCGCACGTCGTCCTGAAAGATGGTGGCCGTCCCTATATCCTTCCCCTTGTATTTCATCCCCTGGTAGACCGTCTGTTTGATCTTGTCCACGATGGCGTAATTACGGTTCACGAGGATGCCGCCGTACACGAAGCCCACCAGGCGGTTCTCGAAATCGAACATCGGCGCGGCCGCCATGATCATCATGCCGGCGGTCTCTTCGGTCTTGGTCCTGGGACGGGCTTTGGGCGTGTCAATCAGCTTGAAATAGGCCTTTTGCACAAGCTCCCGGGATTCCTTGGCCAGCTCCTCTGCCGGGACGATCTTCGTGGCCGCAATCGCCTCTTGCGTCGTCGCCGCTTGTTGGAGGAGCGCATCGGAGCTCTGGTCGTCCCCGTAAAGTCCTGGATTGTTGACTCTTAAGACGACGGTTCCTCTGCTGTCGGTGACGGTCAGGATGTCGAGCTTCTCCTCCTCTTTGATTTTCTTCAGCTTTTGAAATTCGGCGCGGATGTTGCCCGATGCCATCGCCGCCCTGAGCGTGTGCCGGTCCGCCGTGAAGTGGAGGATCGTCCGCACGTCCCGCAGATAGGACGAATAGATTTCCCTGGCCGTATTCAGGTCGTTCCGAACCTTCTCCTGAGTTTCCTCCACGACCCTCCGGCTGATCAGACGGGTGCCGACGGCGGCGGAAACGGCCCCGGTGAGCGCGATGATCAGCGTATAGCTGAGGATCAGTTCTTTTGCAATCGAAGTCTTCATAGGAAAAGGACTTGCGGCGGATCATGTCCCCCGGGGGGGATTTGCGGATCGGTTGCCCGGCCGGGGCCTGCCTGCTGAATGGGCCGTTTTCCCATGGTCCGCGCCGGGACCGTCGCCGGGCCGGCCGCGCTGCGCTCTCGCGGGCCTTGCGGATCTCGGGTCCGAATGATGGTCCGAAGAAATAGGAGCCCCGCGCCCCGGCCCGGGAAGGGGGTACAGGACCGCCGGGGCGGATCTTATTGTTCCACCTTCACCTCTTTCACAACCCGTCGGCTGAACACAAGGAAGTTGCCGCTCTCCTCCAGGAGTCTGACCTCGAATCCGTTGCTTCGGTAAGACTCCATGGCCTTCTCGGCCTCCTCTCTTGAAGCGTACACCTTCCCGTCCTGCATGAATTTCTTGCCGTCGAACTTTTCCGATCTGATGCCTGGCATGATATACCTCAACACGAGCCGTCGCGATTCATCCCGTCCCGCGGCTTCGGCCCGGAGATCCCCGGTCGTTTATACCTTGTAGGGACTCGGCCCCAGTTTCTTCAGTTCCCCAACCATGTCGTTCACGACCTGCGCGAACCTCGATCCCTCCGATGCCGAAACCCATTCTAATCTGAAACGCTCGGGTTCCAGACCGAAATCTTGCAGCATCAGCTGGACTGCTTCCGCCCTTGCCTTCGCTTTGACATTACCTTCCAGGTAATGGCAGTCTCCGAGGTGTCAGCCGCAGACGAGAACCCCGTCGGCCCCCTTCGTCAGCGCGTCGATGATGAGATTGGGGTGGACCATCCCCGAGCACATGACCCGGATGATTCTCAGGTTCGGCGGGTACTGGATCCTCGAAGTTCCGGCAAGATCGGCTCCGGCGTAGGAGCACCAGTTGCAGCAAAAGCCGATCAGCGTCGGTTCGTAATCGGACATTAAGCGACCTCCAGAGCCGCGTCCACCATGGCGGACAGCTGCTCAAGCTTGAAGTTTTTCACGTAAATGCCCTTCTTGGGGCAGGTTGCTTGACACACACCACAACCTTTGCAGATGGATGGATCGACCTCGACCGTCTTCTTGATCGCTCCGTCGCTCATATACTCGATGAGGGTCAGGGCCTTGAAGGGACAGGGGTCGATGCAATAGGCGCAACCGTCGCAATTGTCGTCGAGCGGCTGGGAAACTGCCGCCTCCAGCGGGATCTCTTCTTTTGCCAGAATCGTGCTTGCCCTGGACGCGGCGCCGGAGGCCTGAATAATCGCCTCATCAACGCCTTTGGGGGAATGGGCCAACCCGCAGAGAAATACGCCCTCGGTGGCGAAATCCACCGGTCTCAGCTTCAGGTGCGCTTCCAGGAAGAATCCGTCCTGGTTGAGCGAAATCTTGTAAAGCTGCCCGATCTCTTTCGTGTCCTCGGCCGGCAATATTCCCGTCGAGAGCACGACAAGGTCCGCGTTGATGGCAATGTCCCTGGCGAGAACCGGGTCGTGGAGCTTCACCCGGAGTTTGCCGTCTTCCTTGCTCACATCCGGTTTCTTGTCGTCCTCATACCTGAGGAATATCACCCCCTTCTCTCTCGCAGTTCGATAGGACGCTTCCTTGAAACCGTAGGCCCGGATGTCCCTGTATAGAATAAAGACAGCGGTTTCCGGGCTGATTTCCTTGATCTTCAGGGCGTTCTTAATTGCCGTGGAACAGCAGATCCTGGAACAATAGGGCCTCGCCTCATCCCTGGAGCCGACGCATTGGATCATCACGACCGACTTCTTTGCCCTGATTTCTTGCCGGCGGCCTGCGAGGATCTCTTCGAGCTCCCTCTGCGTCATCACCCGGGGTTCCAGCCCGTACAGGTATTCGGTCGGGCTGTACTCCCTTCCGCCGATGGCCACGATCACGACGCCGTGGTGAATCTGGGTCTCGAGGCCGTCCTGGGCGATGGTAGTGGTGTATTTGCCGAGCGAACCGTCGACCTTGACGATCCTGCTGCCGAGATAAAGTTTTATGTTCGCGTTCTCCTTGACTTTCCGGATCAGGGCGTCCAGCAGGGCGGCTGGATTGTCGCCGTTCATAAGATACCGGATCTGCTTCATGTTGCCGCCCAAATCCTTTTCCCTTTCAACCAGGTGGGTTTGGAATCCTTGACCGGCGAGGTCCAAGGCCGCCGTCATCCCGGCCAATCCGCCGCCGATGACGAGAGCGTCACGATTGATCCGCACCGTCCCCCTCTGAAGAGGCTCCAGCAAACGCGCTTTGGCGACCGCCATCCTGACTAAATCCTTCGATTTGCCGGTCGCCGCATCATGCTGATGCATGTGAACCCAGGAGCACTGGTCCCGGATGTTCGCCATGTCAAAGAGATATTCATTAAGCCCGGCTTCGCGAATCGTGTTTTGAAAGAGCGGTTCATGGGTTCGGGGCGTGCATGAAGCAACCACGACCCTGTTGAGCTTATGCTCCTGGATCGCTTTCTTGATCCGTTCCTGGGCGTCGGTCGAGCACGTGTACAGGTTGTCCTCGGCGAACACGACGTTGGGAAGCGTCCTCGCGTATTCCGCGACGGAGGGGACATCGACCACTCCGCCGATATTGGTCCCGCAGTGGCAGACAAAAACCCCGATTCGCGGCTCCTGACCGGCGACGTCGATCTCCGGCGGGAATTCCTTCTGCGTGATAAGCTTTCCGCGCTCGGTGGAAAGCAGCGCCATCGCTTTGACGGCTGCGCCGCTCGCCTGCATGACCGTCTCCGGGATATCCTTCGGCTCCGTGAAAGGACCGCATACGAAGATCCCCTCCCTGCCGGTCTCGAGCGGCGTGAAGGTGTCGGTGGCGCAGAAGTCGAAGGCATTCAGCGTCAATCCAAGTTTTCGGGCGAGGTCTACGGATTCGGGGGAGGGCTTCAGTCCGCAGGAGAGAACCACCATGTCGAATTCCTCCTCGGACGGTTTCTCGCTGCCGTCTTGGTATCGGATCTTCAAGCTTCTCGAGCCCGGTACCTCTCGGATGGCCGAGGGCTTGCATCTCACATACCGGACTCCCGCTTCCTTGGCTCGCGTGTAATAGGCGTCGAATCCTTTGCCGAAGGCCCGGATGTCGATGTAGAAGATCGTGCACTGCAGACCCTCCGTGTGCTCCATGGCGATCAGGCTGTGTTTGGTCGCGTACATGCAGCAGACCGAAGAGCACCAGTTCCTCTCGACTTCGCGGGATCCGACGCACTGAATGAAGGCGATACGGCGCGGCACGGTGCCGTCCGAAGGCCTCTGCAGCACGCCCCCGAAAGGCCCGCTCGCCGACAGGCATCTCTCAAACTCGATCGAGGTGAGAACGTTGGGATACCGTCCGTATCCGTACTGGGCCTGGGCGGTCGGATCGAACACCTCGAAGCCCGGAGCCGCAATGATCGCGCCGACCCGAAGCATCCGGTCCTCATCTTTCAGGTCGTAACGGATGGCCCCGGTGCCGCAGACATTCTGGCATAGTCCGCAGCCGAGGCAGCGGTTCCTGTCCAGGGTCATGACTCTCGGGATCGCCTGCGGGAAACTCAGGAAGATGGCGTTGCGCTTGTCGAGCCCCTCGTTATACTCGTCGAGAGCCTCCACCGGACAGTACTGGCTGCAGAGGCCGCAGCCGGTGCATTTGGTGTCGTCTACATACCGGGTTCTTCGGTTGATCGTTGCGCGGAAGTCTCCGGCCTCCCCCTCGACGGACACAATGTCGGTGTTCGTAAACAGCTCGATGTTGGGGTGCCGCGCGACCTCCACGAGCCGCGGCGCCATAGTGCACATGGCGCAATCGTTTGTGGGAAAGGTCTTGTCGAGCTGCGCCATGACCCCGCCGATGCTGGGCTTCCTCTCCACCACATAAACCTTGAAATCGGCTTCGGCCAAATCCAGCGCGGCCTGCAGCCCGCCGATTCCCCCGCCGACAACAAGCACTGAACCGATCTTCTCAACCATCAGGATTCTACCTCCAACAAGGCGGCTTCCCGCCGGGCCGTCCCGCCATCAGAGTCCGAAGCGCCCCGGACCCCCCTCCCGACACGAACCTGTTCTTCGGGCGCTGATCCCTCACGCCCTCTTATACTTCGGGACGCCGTCGACAATGCCCTCGAGATCAAGTTTGCCCAGTCTTTTCAGGACCAGGATCTCCTTCATCACCGCCTCCGATTTCAAGGCGGTCATCGCCGCGATCTCCACGACCGACTTGGCGCCATCTTCCGAAGCGAGCAGGATGCGGCTTCGCTCGTATTCGCTTTTGAAAACGCCCATGACTTCCTTTTCGAAGTCGCCCGCCGGGACCTGGTTCCCGAAGACATCGGTCTTGCCGGACATTGCCAGATCCCTGCCTGTCAGCCACCTCATTCTCTCGCCGGAGAAGACCTCTTTGAGAGCCCTGAGTGTTATGTCGAGTTTCGCCTTTTCGATGTCGTTTGTCCCGGCGAGCTTTCCAAGCGACAACACTTTTTCGCGGAACCGCTCGGCCGCGGCTTGGAACCTCTGTTCTTCATCGGCCCCGATCCAATCGCAAAACAGCCTGTCGGGATGGACTCCTATATGTTGAAAGGCTTTCCTCAACCAGTAGATCCGCCGCTCGGCGTAATAGTTTCCGTTTTCGTAGCGGCATTCGCCCTTCCTGCAGCCTACCAGCATCACGCCGTCATATCCGTTCCGGAAGGCCTCTATCATCTGCACGGGATCGACCCTGCCGGTGCACATCACCCGGACTTCCAGAAAGGTCGGAACCCGCAGATGCTTTGTCCCGGCAAGGTCGTAAGCCGCGTAACCGGCCCAGTTGCATAGGAAAGCAAGTATCTTAGGCTCTAGTTCCTTCATCCGACGATCACCTTTCAAAAAGCAGCAGCGGCAATCTGGCTGCTGATTTGCGCGTCCGTGAAGTGCCTCATGCGGATCGCCTGCATCGGGCAGGAGGCGGCGCATGTCCCGCAGCCGAGACAGTTGACTTCGGACGTTCGGGCTCTCTTCCCCTTCTCATCCTGAATCACCCGGATCGCGCGGTAGGCGCAGATGGTCTCGCATAACCCGCAGGCGATGCACTTCGACTCGTCCACTTCGGAATAAAAGGCGTTCCCCGTGAGCGTTTCCTTGAGAAGAAGACGCGCCGCCCGCGCCGCAACCCCATAGGCCTGCACCTGGCACTCGTAAGGGCTCAATGGGAAATGGACGTCGCCGCAAACGAAAATTCCCTTCTCCACGAAGTGGGAGGGTTTGACTCTCACGTAATGATCGATCAGGAAACCGTATCGATCGACCGGCAGGCCCAGAACGGCGGCCAGCCTTCCGGTGTCCCGCGCCGGCACGAGCGGGTTGGAAAGGACAATCAGGTCGCAGGCGAGTTCCTTTTTGGTGTCCGACAGAGTATCCCACACAGCCACCTTCAGCGGGCGAAGCCCGCTTCCTTCGCCTGTTCTTTCCACCCGGGGAGGATGATCGACCTCATACCGGATAAAGCGGATCCCGTTTTCTGCGGCCGTCCGCAGGTCTCTTTCGCGCAAAGGCCCGCCCGTATAAAGGTCGCGGAAAAGGATGCTGACTTCCGTGGAGGGCCTCTGCTCCTTGATCCAGAGGGCGTTTTTGACGGCGGTCATGCAACATGTTCTCGAGCAATAAGGGACACGGCCGCTTCGGCCCCCTGCGCACTGGATCATCACGATGGATTGCTTCAGCGGATCCAGTCCCTGCCTCAACAGCGACTCGAAGCCGCCCTGAGTGACGACATCCCGGCCGTTAAAGCCGAAAAGTCCATCCGGTGCGAATTCCTCCGCTCCCGTACTGACCACGACGGCGCCGGCCGACACGGTCCTGTCGCCGTTGGGTCCGCTCAGCACGAGCTCATAGGCGCCGGTCTGGCCTTTAAGGGCAGCTACCTCGGCGCCGAAGAGGAATTCCACGTTGGGATCGCCGTTCAGCTCCGCGAGAAGCTTGGGCAGGAATTCCTCCGTCTTATGCGGTCCGGGGAGCATGGTAAAGAACCGCCGGAGCGCTCCTCCGGCCGCATCCGTCTTTTCGACAATGAGGACCGGGATTCCTCTGGCGGCAAGCTCCTTGGCGGCGCTGAGGCCGGCGAGCCCTGCTCCTATCACGACCACCCTTTTTTCGGGTCGGACGCTCGCATTCTCGAGCGGAACAAGGTTACGGACCCTTGCGACGGCGATATGAATCATCGCCGATGCTTTCCGGGCGGCTTCCTCCTCGTCCGGCGTCACGGCCGCGGCGTGGTCCCGTATATTGACCACATCGAGCATGTACGGGTTCAGACCCGCTTCTGAAAGGGCTTTCATGAAAAGGGCTTCGTGGGTTCTGGGCGAGCATCCTGCAATAACAATCCTGTCAAGCCCGTGCGCCGCGATCGCTTCCCTGATCTCGCCGAGACCGGGAGGCATACAATACGCGGGGTGCGTCTGAACCTCCTTCACCCCCTCGAGGGCGGCCGCCTGGGCCGCCAGCTCCGCGCATCGAATAGTCTTTCCGGTCTCCCCGCTGCACTCACAGATAAAGATTCCGATCTTTGGATCCTGACTCAATGTTCACCTCTTGATACAAGAACTGAAGCCGCCGTGGCGCCGGAAAGGTTGCCGTGCGCCGCTCCGGCGCAATGATTCATTTTCTACTCAGCTCCCGCGAACAGCTTCCTGTAATCCTTGGGATACGCAGGTCCGAGGTGGTAAGCCCCGCACACCCTGCACTTGACGGCATGGTCGGAGACATCCTCCGTGCCGATCTTCGGAAACTCATGAGCGGCGGCGATTTTCGCTATATGCTCGACCTGGATATAGCCGGTGGGGCAGACGAGCACGCACGTGCCGCAGCCGATGCAGACGTCCGAACCCTTGAAGAACGGGGGTTCCACCTGGCTCTTAATGCCCCTCTGGACGAAGTCGATGGCCGAGACGCCGACGATTTCCGCGCAGGCCCGAACGCAGAGACCGCATAGGATGCAGTCGCTCTGGTCCTCGGGTTCGAGCACAAAACGCGGCTCGCTGATGCCGAACTCGCTGGCGGCCCTCTCCCGGAGATAGGCCGAGTTCGGACTCCTTGCCAGAAGGAATTCCATCGTCGCCTTTCGCGCTTTCTGGACTTCCGGGGAATCCGTAATTACTTCCAGGCCCTCTTCGAGCGGATAGACGCACGACGCCGCGAGCCTTTTTCGGCCTCCCGAGACGATTTCCACCACGCATAACCTGCAGGCGCCGTAGGGCGTCAGCGCTTCATGGTAGCACAGCGTCGGCACGTGGATGCCCAGGGAGCGGATTGCCTCAAGAACGGTCGTTCCGTCCTCAAATTCGACCTTCTGTCCGTTGATTGTCGCGGAAACCATCTGCAGATCCCCCTTTATTCCCGGTCGCACCTCAAGCAGCGTTTCGCTTCGTTCACAGCTTGCTCGATGTTGAAGCCGAGTGCGACTTCCCTGAACGTTCCCTTCCTCTGCGTGACCGGAATATGAGGCATGTCCGGCCTCTTGAGCGCGGATTTCTCTTCGTCGGTCAAATCGATGCGAGGCACCTTTTTATAGCTTCTCGGCACCTTATAATCCCTCTGGTCCTCGCCTTTGCTGAGATAATTGTGTATCGAGACGGCCGCCCGCTGGCCTGCGGCGATCGCCTCGATCACGGTCGCCGGCCCCGTCACCGCGTCCCCGCCGGCGAAAACGCCCCCGAGCGACGTCTCCAGTCTCTCAGGATCCACGTCAAAGGTTTTCCAGGTCGTTATTCTGAAACCGTGCTGGTCGGGCAGGAACTCCAGGTCCGGTTCCTGGCTGATCGCCGGGATCACCACATCGCAGCTCATGACGAACTCGCTTCCCTTGACGGGCACCGGCCTGCGCCGGCCGCTCGAATCCGGTTCGGCAAGCTGGGTCCGTATGCACTCTATGCCGGTGACCTTGCCCCTTTCCCCAAGAATCTGCACGGGCTGGGTGAGATAATGGAACAGGATCCCTTCCTCGATCGCAGCCTCGATCTCCGAGGGGTCGGCGGGCATCTCCGAGCGCGAACGGCGGTAGATCACATTGACTTCCGAGCAGCCCAGCCTGAAGGCCGTCCTTGCGGCATCCATCGCCGCGTTCCCTCCGCCGATAACCACGACCCGATCACCGGGCTTGTCCGTCTTCTTCTCAATATTCACCCTTCTGAGGAACTCGACACAGTCCAGGCATCCGCCGAACTTGTCTTCACCCGGGATATCGAGCTTGAGCCCTTTGTGCGCCCCGATGCCGAGAAATACGGCGTTGAACTGTTTTCTGAGGTCGTCCAGGGGTATGCCCTCCCGCCCGACCCGCGCGTTGGTCCGGATTTCAACGCCCAGCTTTCTGATGGCGTCGATTTCCACATCCAGGATGTCTTTGGGAAGCCGGTATT
>CAYZTZ010000115.1:0-10703 GCA_964481255.1 uncultured Acidobacteriota bacterium
GCCGACGCACGGCTCTGGAGAGCCGTGCTCACGAAAAAAACCTCTCCAGGCCCATCCATCAGACTATCTCACGGCTCTGGAGAGCCGTGCTCACGAGAAACCCGTGTGCGGGCGGCGCCGTCCGCACTATTTTCTGAATATCAGGGCGACCGCCTGCGCGGAAATGCCCTCTCCGCGGCCCTCGGCGTTCATTCCTTCGGTCGTCGTGGCCTTGACGCTGATGTCGGCGATATCCGCGCCGAGCGCTTCGGCGATGTTCTGCCGCATCCCCGGCATATATGGGGCCAGCTTCGGCTTCTGCGCGAGAAGGGTCGCGTCCACGTTGCGTATCGCCCAGCCCGCGTCCTCAATTTTCGCCCGCACCGCGCGCAGAAACTCCAGGCTGCACCGACCGCGATTGGCCGGGTCGTCGTCCGGAAAATGCCGGCCGATGTCCCCCAGTCCCGCCGCTCCCAGGAGAGCGTCGCAGACGGCGTGGCTGAGGGCGTCGGCGTCCGAGTGTCCCTCCAGTCCCTTTTCGTAAGGTATCTCGACGCCTCCCAGGATCAGCCTTCGCCCCTCGGCGAAACGATGATAATCGATCCCCTGCCCGACGCGAAGCCTCGGTTCGGCCATTTCCATCCCGCCTGTTTTCTCAAGCCTTCCGGATATCACCGTCTCCGCGATGTCCAGATCCAGAGGGCGCGTGATTTTAATGTTATACGGCGAACCCTCGACGACAAAGACCCTGTGCCCCGCCCGGCGCACGACCGAGGATTCGTCGGTGCCCACGTAGCCTTCCCGTTGAGCCCGGTCGAGGGCGGACCGGAGAATGGCCGCGTGAAAGGCCTGCGGCGTCTGGATGGCGTAGAGCTCCTCGCGCGGCGGCGTCGCCAGGACAAAGCCGCGGCGGGAAATCCTCTGAATGGTTTCCGACGCCGGAAGGCCGGGGACGGCGGCGCCTTTTTTCCACGCGGCGTCCAGGACGCGAACCATCGTCTCCCGGTCGCACAGGGGCCGCACTGCGTCGTGGACCAGGATGACCTCGGCGTCCTGGCGGACATGCGCGACGCCGCGCAGCACGGACTCCTGGCGGCTGGCGCCTCCCGGGACGCACAGGACGTCCGCGCGCACCGGCCGCCTTTTCAGGATTTCGTTCGCGGCCGGGATATGCTCCTCCGGCAGGGCGATGACGATCTGGACCACTTCCTCGAGAGAGGACACGACATCGAGAGTGTGAAGCAGGACGGGTTTGCCGGCGATCTCCAGGAACTGTTTCGGCAGGGGAGCGCCTATCCTGGTCCCGGTCCCTCCGGCCGCTATAACGGCCGCGGCCACAGGTTTCCGCGGATGCCCCGAAGCCGCCGATGATGCCGCCCCTCCGGACGCGAGGCCTGCGTCCCTGGTTCCCATACATTCGACCGTTTACGAAAACTGTTGCAATAGGGTCCTACCGTCCTTTGAGGCGCTCCTTCTCATCCTCGACGCTGTTGCGGTGGTTCACCAGAGGCTTCTCGTAGAAACGGCGGTCCGATTTGGCCTGCTGCTGGGATCCCGAAACCGCCTCGGCCTCCTCGGGGAACCGCCCGAAGATCATCTTTCCCGCAGTAGTCTGCAGCACGGAAGTGACCTGGGTCGCGATGGTCTTGCCTATCATGCGGCGGGCGTTGTCGACGACGACCATCGTCCCGTCGTCGAGATAAGCAACCCCCTGGTTGTACTCCTTCCCCTCCTTGAGGATGAAGACCTTCATGGTCTCCCCCGGCAGGACCACCGGCTTGAGGGCGTTGGCGAGTTCGTTGATGTTGAGGACCTCCACGCCGCGCAGCTGGGACACCTTGTTGAGATTGAAATCGTTGGTGACGATCTTGGCCCCCGTTTCCTTCGCCAGTTCAATCAGCTTGAGATCCACCTCTTTGACGTCCGGGTAGTCCTTTTCAACGATCTGCACCGTGACCCCGGGGACCGATTTGATTTTTTCCAGGACGTCGAGGCCGCGCCGCCCGCGGTTGCGCTTGGCGGAATCGGCGCTGTCGGCGATCTGCTGGAGTTCGCGCAGGACGAAGTGAGGGACGATGAGGGTCCCTTCCAGAAATCCCGTTTTGCAGATGTCGGCCACCCGCCCATCGATAATGACGCTGGTATCGAGCACCTTTGTGGACTTCCGCGAGACGCCCTCGCTGAAAACGCCCCCGAGGGCGGCCAGATGTTCGCCCTTGCTGGCCCCGGCCAGCAGACCCACATAGGTCATCACAATCAAAACCAGGATCTGAATGAAAGTCGCCGTGTGGGGATCCTCGAAATCCATTCGCCCTATGATCATGCTGATCAGGGCGGCGCCCAAAATCCCCAGGATGGAGCCCACGGCGGCGCCGAGGAGCGTTTTTGCCGAAAGCCTGCGAAGCCTCATTTCCGCCAGGAGCACGACGACTCCCAGCGCGGCGCTAAGTGAAAGCGTCAGCGGTAGATTGTTGCCAAAAGGGCGGACCAGATATCCGCTCACAAGGATCGCGGCAAATAGAAGTGCACGTATGATCCAGAGATCCATGGATGGACTCCTTAGACATAATCCACTTGATATCAATGGAAGAGATTATTAATTGCCGGATGACCGGAAAGAAACCCAGCCGAAATGCGATGACGATCCAGCAGCAGTAAGGATTATGGATGGATATCACGGCTTAAAAATCTCCTGCCCTCATCCGGCGGCTTTCCCGGAGGCCGGACGGAATAACCTGCGGATAAATAACATCCAGCCCTGGATAGAATCTAACATATTCGGCTTCTTTTTAATAAAAGTTTCTCGATTCTTTTAGAAGTTTGGCGGCATGCTCCTGCCGCGGATTGCACGGATACATTCGGCATGCGCATGCGGATGGGACGCTCGGGGAGAGCTAGGAGAAAAGGATGTCGGCGAGCTGAGCGACAGTCTTAACCGGGATCAGCTCAATTCCCGGGACCGGATCGGGCAGAGGGAAATTGCCCGCCGGAAGGAGGCATCTGCGCAAACCCATGGCCGCCGCCTCGCGGACGCGCAGGTGCGCCTGGCCGACGGGACGGGCGTCGCCCGACAGGCTCAGCTCGCCGATCAAGACGGTATGGGCGGGAAGCGGGCGGTTGCGCAGACTGCTGAGAACGGCCGCAAAAATGCCGAGGTCGGAACCGGGCTCGTTGACTTCGATCCCTCCCGCCGTGTTGACGTAGATGTCGCATCCCCCCATCGGAACGCCGAGCCTCTTTTCAAGCATCGCCACCAGAACGGAGAGGCGGTTGTAGTCGACCCCGGAAGCGACGCGCCGACCCGTCCCGTATTGAGTGGCCGCCACCAGGGCCTGCACCTCGACCAGCAGGGGACGGGTTCCCTCGAGCGCGCAAACGACGGCGCTTCCGGCCGAGACGTTTTCCCTGTCCAACAGAAAAAGGACAGACGGGTTCGACGCGGGTGTCAATCCGCGGGACGTCATCTCGAAGATGCCGACCTCGTTGGCGGCGCCGAACCGGTTCTTGACAGCCCGGATAATGCGGTGGTTCTGATGGCGCTCCCCTTCGAAATAGAGCACCACGTCGACTATGTGCTCCAGTGCCTTCGGTCCCGCGATCGTCCCGTCCTTGGTGACATGCCCGATCAGAAATACCGGGACATCCCCTGTTTTCGCCAGAGTGAGACACTGCATCGCGACATGACGGACCTGGCTGACACTTCCCGGTGCCGAGTCGAGCGTGTCGGAGAATGTGGTCTGGACCGAGTCGACGACGACGGCCGTGGGGCGAATCTCCTCCACGGCCGAGAGGATCTGCTCGATGTTCGATTCCGCCAGAAGATAGATTTCCCCCGTTTCGTCGGCGACGCCCGCGGCTTCGGGCTCCTTCAACCTGTCGGACCGCATCCTGATCTGCTGGACGGATTCCTCCCCTGAAGCGTATAAAACACGGCCGCCCGTGCGCTCCAGGTGGCGCGCGATCTGCAGGAGCAGGGTCGACTTGCCGACGCCCGGCTCGCCGCCGAGCAAGACCAGCGATCCCGGAACGATTCCTCCGCCGAGAACGCGATCGAACTCCGGATCGCCCGTGGCAAGACGCGGGATGCTCTCAAGGGACACGTCCTTCAACCTGGTCGCTTTGGCGCCTGCCGCGCGGGCGGCGGCCGATTCTCCAGGCCGGGGGCGACGCTCCTCCACGAACGAATTCCAGCTGCCGCAATCGGGGCAGCGGCCGAGCCATTTCGGGGAGGCATAGCCGCAGTTCTGGCACTCGAACGTGGACGAGGGTTTGACCATGAACTTATCATCTCAGATCAGGCCGCGGATTGCACGGATTTCAATTCGCAATCAATTCCCGTGAGCACGGCCTGCTACCTGAGCCACTTATCGTTCAGACAGACGGACGCCCCTTGTTCTTTCGTGAGCACGGCTCTCCAGAGCCGTGCGTCGGCCTTTTCTCTGAGCCACTTATTGTTCAGACAGACGGACGCCCCTTGTTCTTTCGTGAGCACGGCTCTCCAGAGCCGTGCGTCCGCCCTTTTCCCATAATCACCATAATTCTAGGCTGTTGATTGCATAAATTTTCTAAGAAAATGCCCGGTACTGGCGTCTAATAGGTTGGATGATTTATCTCAATAATTGCTTTCGGAGGCGGCGGGCCATGATCAAGAGTGGTTATAGGATCGCATTACTGTCGTTCCTGCTTTTAATACTGAGCATCGGATTCGCGGCGAATCTGAATGTGCTGTCTTCGCCGGGGAGACCGCATCAGGAGACGCCCATGTCCCGGCCGGTGGCCTGGAACGGTGATTTCACCGACGGCTGGCGGAACTACGATCAGCTGGTCAAGGAGCAGAAATTCGAGGCGGCGTCGTCTCTGGCGGAGAAGATGCTGGCGGCGGCGCGGGACAGGAAGATCGGCGGCGAATGGACCCGCGCCCTGATCCGCTGCACTCAGACGCGCGTCGCCCTGCACGGCTATGAAACCGCCGTCCGTTTCCTGAGAGACCAGCCGTGGCCGGACGACCTGGAGAGTTCCTCTCTGCTGCATCTTTTTTACGCCGAGACTCTCGTCACCTATGCCCGCGAATACTCCTGGGAAATCAACCGGCGCGAAAGGATGGATTCAAGCGGCGAGGTGGACCTCAAGGCCTGGACGCGCGACCAGATCTACGAAGAGGCGCAGAAGGCTTTCGCAAGGGTATGGCATGCCCGCGTCCGCCTGGGTGATCTCCCGGTCGCCCGGTGGAAGGAATATCTATCCCCGAACACCTACCCTGCCGGAATCCGTCCCACTCTGAGGGACGCTGTTTCCTATCTGCGGGTGGATATGCTGTCGGACACCAACGGGTGGAGGCCCGAACAGCTCAGCGAGATATACCGACTGAACCTGAAGAGCCTGATCCGCCAGGCGGAGGGGGAAATCTCCCTTGTCGATCCCGCCCGCCATCCTCTGGAAAAAATCAGCGTCATCCTGGCGGACCTGGAGAACTGGCACCTGCAGAAGAATGAACGCGAAGCCGCGCTCGAGGCGAGGCTTGAGCTCTATCGGCGTCTTCACGAGCATTTCACGGAGGCGGAAGACAGGGAACGGATCGAGCGCGATCTCGAGGAGCACCTGAAGGCTCTCGCCGGCGTCCCGTGGTGGGCCGAAGGGATGGCCCAGCTGGCCGAGTTTATCCGGACCCGGCGGGAAGCGGACGCTCTGGTCCGAGCCCATGAGGTCGCGGCAAAAGGAAGAACCGCATTCCCCGACTCGACGGGCGGCAGGCACTGCCTTGCCATCGAGAAGGATATCGAAAGCCCGGATTACGTCCTGAGCGGCATGCAGAACGACAACCCGCTGAGAAAATCCATTCTGGTGACGCATAAGAATCTGCCCAGGATTTACTTCCGCGCCTATTCCTGCGATCTCTTGCGCGCCGTCGAGACTTCGGACGACTACAACCTCCTGCCGGCCGGGAGGGAGCTTGAAAAACTCGTGTCCGGCGCGACACCGTCCCATCAGTGGGAAGCGCCCCTTCCTCCGACTCCCGATTACCGGATGCATAAGACCTATGTCATTCCGCCCATGGATAAGCCGGGAGTCTATCTCGTGGTCGCTTCCGCGCGCCCGGGCTTCCCCAAAACCGACAACAGGCTCATCGGTCTGCACATGGCCCTGGGCGATCTGGTGCCGGTCATGCGCCACGAAGGGAGCGAGGCGGAGGTCACGGTCTTATCGGGTTCGTCCGGCAAACCGGTGGCCGGGGCGGAGGTGATGCTGTACCGCCTTGACTGGCAGAAAGGCCATCGGCGCGCGGATCTGAAGCTGACGGACGAGCGGGGCATCGCTTTGTTTCGCGTGGAAGGAACAAATGCCCGCTATTTCCTTATCGCCCGCCGCGGAAACCAGATCACCTTCGATCCCCAGGTCATCGTTTTTCAACCGCGCCCTGTCCCGGGAGAGAGTTCCGCGACGCTTCTCTTTACGGACCGCAGCATCTACCGGCCCATGCAGAAGCTTTACTGGAAGGCCGTCCTGTATAAGAGCGGCCCCGATGAAAAAAACTTCAGAACCCTCCCCTCCGGCGTGCTTACCGTGTCTCTCAGGGACGCCAACAACCAGGTGGTGGAATCGAAGACGGTCACGACGAACGGTTTCGGCACCGCCTCCGGGGAGTTCTTCATTCCGCCGGGCAGGGTTCTGGGGCAATGGCACCTGCAGAGTTCCGCAAACGGTCAAATGCCCGTCCGTGTTGAAGAGTACAAAAGGCCGACTTTCGAAGTCCGAATGCTAGACCCGGAGGAACCTCTGCGCCTCAATCGGACCGCCCGAATGAAGGGCGAGGCCAAATACTATTTCGGACTCCCCGTTACGAGCGGCCGGGTCCGTTGGGTGGTCCGGCGCGAGCCGGTGTTCCCCTCGTGGTGGAACTTCCTCTGGTGGGGCGATTCGGGAATGCCCTTTCGCTCGCAGGTAGTCGCCGGCGGAGCCGCCTCGCTGAAGGAGGACGGGACGTTTTCATTTTCCTTCCTGCCGGAGATCGACGAACGTCTCGGCAAGGACAGGGACGTGACCTATCGATACTCCGTCTCCGCGGATGTGACCGATGAGGGAGGGGAAACGCGGACGGCGCGGCGAGCCTTCCGTCTCGGCCTGGTATCCGTCGAAGCTTCCGCGGCTCTGGGCAAGGCGTTTTTCCTGGAAGATGAACCTGTGCAGATCAGCATTATGCGCGCCAGCCTGGACGGGGTCCCGAAGGCCGGGAAAGGCGCATGGCGCATCGCGGCCCTGAAAGGCCCACCGCAGGCTCTGCTTCCGGCCGAACAGCCTTTGTTCGAGTCCGCAGAGTATGCGGAAAAGGGAAGATACCGGACGCCCGGCGACCTTGAGAGGGAGCGCTGGCGTCATCTCTATAATCCCGAGGCGGTCCTGCTGCAGTGGGAAGAAGGTCCCGCCCGGGCATCGGGGTCCGTTTCCCATGATGAAAGCGGAACAGCCCGGATCGTGGCCGGTCCGCTGGCTCCCGGGGCCTATCGCCTCATTTACGAAACGACGGACGACTTCGGGGCGAAATGCGAAATGCGGAAGAACTTTATCGTCGCGGCCCCTTCCATGCGCCTCCAGCTGCCCGCGATCTTTGCGCTCGAAAATCCATCGGTCCCTGTGGGCGGCGCGGCGCGCGTCCTGGTCCATTCAGGCTTAAAGGATCAGCACGTCGTCCTCGAGGTCTACCGTGCCGGGAAATGCATCCGGCGCAGCGAAATGCTCTCCGGAACGGACCCCTCCCTGGTGGAAATACCGATCACGGAGCAGGACCGCGGAGGCCTCGGTTTGACCATGACTCTCGTGCGCGACAATCAGCTGATCGCGCTTCAGAGCTCTCTGATGGTCCCCTGGGACAACAAGCAGCTGAAAGTCGAATTTTCCACGTTCCGCGACCATCTGCGCCCGGGCCGACAGGAGACGTGGAGCGTCAAGGTCAGCGGGCCTGCGGGAAAGGATGTCGCCGTCCCGGCGGCCGAACTGCTGGCTTATATGTATGACCGCAGCCTCGACGCTTTCGTCCCCCACTCCCCCGCAAATCCATTAAGCCTTTTCCCCTACCGTTCCTGGTCGACCACGGCCCGCGCCAATCTGAGGGAAGCGAACCGTCTCTACCTTGAAAGCCGTGGATTCACCCCGGGTCCCGGCGCGCCTGTCTTAAACCGGGACCATCTGATTTTTTACAGCGGCTACGGCATCGGCGGAGTCGGCAGAAGGTATAAAGGGGGGCGCGAGGGTGTCATGGCCGCCGGCAGGGTTATGAGTGTCGCGGAAGCAGGGGATATGAAAGAGTCTCGGGTCTCGCAGGCTTTCCTGAAGCTTGAGTCCGCCGACGCGGAAGCCAAAGTGGTTGAACTGAGAACCGAAGCCGGAGCCGCGCCTGAAATCGAAATGCGCAGCGATTTCAGCGAAACCGCTTTCTGGAGGCCGCACCTGCTCGCAGGTCCCGACGGATCGGTTGCTTTTGAATTCAAAGTCCCGGATTCCGTCACTTCCTGGAACGTCTGGGTGCACGCGATCACGCGCGATCTGAAGTCGGGTTCCGTCAGGCGCGAAGCCCGCAGCGTCAAGGAATTGATGGTGCGTCCCTATCTGCCGCGTTTCCTGCGCGAGGGGGACGAGGCGGAAATAAAGGTGGTCGTCAATAACGCTTCGGATAAGGCCTTAACGGGGACGGTCCGGTTCGACATCGTCGATACGGAGACCGATCAAAGCCTGCTTTCGCAGTTCGGCCTCTCCGCGTCCGGGGCCGGAGACAAACCCTTCACCGTGCCGGCCGGCGGCGGAAGCAATGTCTCCTTTTCCATAAAGACGCCGCCCAAAGTGGGGCAGATCGCCTTTAAGGTCACCGCCGTTTCGGGAGATTTTTCCGACGGCGAGCTGCGTCCCATACCGGTTCTCCCCGGCCGCATGCACCTCATGCAGTCCCGCTTCGTCACCATGAAAGACCGGGCGCGGCGCGTGATCCGCTTCGACGACCTGGCGCGCGCCGACGATCCGACCCGGATTAACGGCCAGATGGTGGTGACCCTGGACGCCCAGCTTTTCTACTCGGTGCTGGAAGCGCTCCCCTATCTCGTCAACTATCCCTACGAGTGCACCGAACAAACCCTCAACCGCTTCGTCTCGACGGGCATCCTCGCGTCGCTTTATGCGCAGTACCCCGCCGTCGCCCGCATGGCGAAGGAGTTTTCCTCCAGGGAGACGCGGTTCGAGCGATGGGACGCTTCGGATCCCAACCGCAGGATGGCCCTGGAGGAGACTCCCTGGCTGGGAATGGCGAAAGGAGGCGAGGAAGCGTCTTCCGATCTGATCAACGTGCTCGATTCCCGCGTCGCCAAAGCCCAGCGAGAGAGTTCCCTGGCCAAGCTCCGCAAGTCGCAGACCTCCAGCGGCGGATTCCCCTGGTTCCCCGGAGGCCCCCCCTCGCCGTACATGACTCTTTACATCCTCTACGGGTTTTCCAAGGCCCTGGAGTTCGGCGTCGAGGCGCCCCGCGACATCGTGTCGCGGGCGTGGGATTACATGCACAGGCATTATCTCGACGAGGTCGTCCGCGACATGATCGCGCGCGACTGCTGCTGGGAGTTCGTCACCTTCATCAACTACGTTCTTTCCAACTATCCGGACGGCTCCTGGTATGAAGGATCCTTCACCGACGCCGAGCGCAAGACCATGCTTGATTTCAGCTTCAAGCACTGGAAATCGCATACCCCGTACCTGAAAGGCTTTCTGGCGCTCACCCTGAAAAGGATGGGGCGGCCGAAGGACGCCATGCTGGTCTGGGAGAGCGTGATGGATTCGGCGAAAACCGTCGAGGATCAGGGGACGTTCTGGGCCCCGGAGGACCGCGCGTGGCTGTGGTACAACGACACGATCGAAACCCACGCCTTCGCCGTGCGCACCGGGATGGAACTGGTCCCCGACGATCCCAGGCTGGACGGCCTGGTGCTCTGGCTCTTCCTGAACAAGAAGCTGAACCACTGGAAATCCACGCGCGCGACCGCCGAGGCGATTTACTCGCTCGCGCATTATCTGAAGAAAACCGAACAGCTCGGCGTCAGGGAGGACGCGTCCGTCACGGTGGGAAATCAAAAGGCGGATTTCGTGTTCGAGCCGGATCGATACACCGGGAAGAAGAACCGGATCGTCATTCCCGGCGAAAAGATCGACCCGCAAAAAACGTCCTCCATCGTGGTCGAGAAAACGGGCAAGGGATATTTGTTCGCGTCGGCGACATGGCATTTTTCCACGGAGCGGCTCCCGGCGGAGGCGAGCGGCGACTACCTCCGCCTCACGCGCAGCTATTTCAAGAGGGTGAACACGGGCCGGGAGTTCATCCTCCAGCCCCTCGAGGAAGGGGCGGCCCTCGCGCCGGGCGACGAAGTGGAGGTCCACCTGTCGCTGACGAGCAAACACCCGATGGAGTACGTCCACCTGCGCGACCCGCGCGCGGCCGGATTCGAGCCCGCCGGCAACCTCTCCAGGCACAAGTGGGACCTGGGCCTCTGCTGGTACGAGGAGATCAGGGATTCCGGCACCAGCTTCTTCTTCGAGCGGATACCCCAGGGGGAATACACTTTCAAATATCGTATACGGGCCGCGACGGGCGGGGCATTCAAGGTCGCGCCCGCGACGGTTCAGCCCATGTACGCGCCGGAGTTTTCGGCCTATTCGAGCGGCGCCGTGCTGCGGATCTCAAGGGCGGATTGAAA
>CAYZTZ010000116.1:0-10659 GCA_964481255.1 uncultured Acidobacteriota bacterium
ATTTGTAGAGGGTGTTTGGGAACCTGGTTTCAAAAAAGTATTTGGAGGTCCGGGACAGCGGCTGGCCGTAGACGCCGTTGTTCTCATAATCGACGACGCTCACGTAAAACCGGTCCTGCAGATTTCGCAGGCGCTTGTCGAGAAGCGCCATGACCCTGTCGAAGTTCATCTGGAAACAGACCAGAATCCGGTATCCCTGGCGGGTTTCCTTCACGGCATAGGTCGCGAAAAAATAATTATTGGGACGCTCCATGTGGAGGTGGTACGGCTGATCAAGCGCCAGGTCTTCCAGGTTGAGATCCTTTAACTTGAAGCTGTTGATAAAAGCCCCCCATTGATTCCGGATCTGCGGAGAATAGGGGGGATACAGCGGATAGTTGTTCGGAGGCCGCAGGAAATAGACCTGGTCCACGTTAAGATCGGACCGCTTGACCGCCTCCACCATGGCCGGCCATTTGGAAGGCTCGTTCACATCGATCATTCCCAGCAGCAAGAGGTCGTTGTCGACGATGCTCTTTTCAATCGCTTCGACATAATTCTGAGCCAGCTTGATATTGCTCTGCACCAGGGAGGTCTCGGCCAAGTTTTCGCGCCCGGCGGTGTGATAATAGCTGACGAAGCTCAGGGCGGCGGTCGAGAGGACGATCAGGCCGATCGCCATGATAGTCACCGCACTGCTGTGTAAAAAAGGCGCTTTCATAGTGAAAAAGATATTTTACTCCGACCCGGGCCTGGCGGGGGCAAAAAACCGGGGATTCACGGCCCGGCGCCTGCGACATTTATCCTTCGGGAACGAACTTGGAAAGAAACCGCCGAGCAGGCCCCTGTGTCTTTCTGCAACGCGGCAAAACGCCGTCTTATCTGCCGGCGGCCGCTTTCGGGGCGGTGGAGGAAGGGCTCGTGTCCTTTTTCTGAAGCAGCGCAATATCCGCGACTCCAGAACGCTTGGCGATATCGAGAAGGACGAAAACATCGCCGTAGGGAAGGGAGGAATCCCCGCGAATAAACATGTTTTTGACAGCACGGCGGCGGAAGACTTCCGTCAGTGTTGTTTCAAGTTCCTTGAGCGTCATGGGTTGGTTATTCAGCCTGACCGTGTGGTCCAGGTCCATATCGACGATGATGGAATCAGGTTTCACGTCTTTGGGCTGCACTTTGGGGGGCGGCTGGGGAACGCGGACCGGATGCTCATGCTGTTTGAGGGGGGCGGCCACCATGAAAATAATCAGGAGGACAAGCAGAATATCGATATAGGGCGTGATATTGATATTCGCGTTAAGCCCCTTTTTCCCCACGATCATTGCCATGGATTGAATGCTCCTTGAGGGCGCGGTGCCGTCCGCAGAGCCCTTTTAATAAAGCCTGAAAGAGACCTCGATATTCGCCTGAACGTCTACGGGAACCCCGTTGTAAGTGCCCGGCTTGAAACGCCATTTGGTCGCGATGGTGTTGATGGCCGACTCATCCAGACCGTATCCCAATCCCCTCAACACCTTAAAGCTGTCCACGGTTCCATCTTTGCGGATGATGGCTTGAATGAGAACTATTCCTTCGGCGCGGGCCTTTCGGGCCTCCTCCGTGTAGGCGGGCAACGGCTGCGATAGGGCCACCGGCGGTTTCACTCCGCCGCCGACGACATACGGTCCTACGCCGCTTCCAATACCTCCGCCCGATCCGCCGCCCATGCCTCCGCCGCTGCCCGGACCGACGCCGGGGCCGCTGCCCGGACCCACGCCGGTTCCGCGTCCGGTGCCGATCCCGCCTCCGCTTCCAGGTCCGGAAGATGCCGAATAGTTGGGCGGGGCGGAAATATCGCCGATCGGGAGGGAGTAATCCTGCGGGATGTCGATCGGCATCTGGACGGTCGGCACCTGCGCCAGCAGGTCCTCGGCGGGCATCAGGGGCTGCGGGTTTTCAGGGTCGGGCGGGATCATCTGAACAGGGCTTGTTTCGGGCATGCGTCCCGTCGCCGGAGGCTCCGGCTGATTCTTGCCGCCGCCACCACCACCGCCGCCGTCCAGCCCGTCCCCTTCATAGGGCGAATAGATCGGCGGGTTCACAAAAACCACATCTTCCCTCTGCTCCGCGGGCGTCTCGGCTTCGTGAATCATCACAAAAGCCAGGCCCAGAACGATGACGTGAACGAAGATGGACAGCATCCCCGCTTCCACCTTCCGGGTGCGCATCTGGGCGCGCTCAAGGAGCAAACCCTCGGGATCGGAAAATACCGAGGGTATGAAAAGGGGATTTCGAGACCCGCTAAAAAGATCGCCGAAGAACTCCTTCCAGCTGAAGGGCGTTTTGGGTTCTTCCTCGATGTAATGAAACAGCGACGGTCTGGTCCGGGGAGCCTTCCATTCCTCCTTGAAAGAGCGGAGGGGGTGCCTCAAAAAGCTCCAGTCGATATCCCTCCAGACGCTGCGGGACGGCTCTTTCCTGATGTAATGGAAAAGCGAGGCCTGAGTGCGGGGTTCGGAAAAGCGATGAAACACTATCCGGATTCTGTCGTTGCCTTGCGTCATTCGATTTCTCTAACGCCGGGCGGATACGTCTCCCCGGCGCCTTCCGCCGCTCTCACTTTATTGCCGCCCGAGGACGTCCGCCGGGCGGAAACGACCCGCAGATTCATCCCCAAATTAGATACGCTCCAATATCTAGGGTCTCACGAAAATTTGCGGGAGGCTGACCTCCGCAGGCGAGATTTCTCAGGAAGATAAAGCCTTACCATTCCCTTCCCTATGCCAAGGCGCGGTACTTTTAAGCGCCAGACCATGAGTCTGACACAATCTATGATACCATCCGGCCGCTCGGCCCGTCCAGACGCAAAGCTCCATCGAATTCTTGCGCCGTCAAGGCCGGCACGCTCCGGCCTATACGCTGTGGACCGCCAAAGGGTTTCCGCGCACCCGCGATATTTCAGGGACGCGAGCCGGTCGAACCCTCGGCATGGATGCGCATGCCGTAAAAGGATCGTCTCACGAACACAAGGGCGGTCGCCAGGCATATCGCCGCTATGAAAAGAGTGCTGCCGGCGGTCGTTTGCGACATGCGGACCGCCAGTTCGACGGCGAGCAGGCCGAACAGGGTCGTGAATTTGATCACGGGATTCATGGCGACGGAGGAGGTATCCTTGAATGGATCGCCGACCGTGTCCCCCACGACCGTTGCGGCGTGAAGCGTCGTCCCCTTTTCCTTCAGCTCCACCTCCACGATCTTCTTGGCGTTGTCCCAGGCCGCGCCGGCGTTGGCCATAAAAATGGCCTGGAACAGGCCGAAAATGGCGATGGAGATGAGATAGCCGATGAAGAAGAAGGGCTCCACGAAGGCGAAGGCCAGCGTCGAGAAGAAGACCGTCAGGAAAATGTTGAACATTCCCTTCTGCGCGTACCGGGTGCAGATCTCCACGACCCTCTTGCTGTCCTTCACAGAGGCCTTTTCCACTCCCTCGAGCTTGATATTCGCCTTGATGTATTCCACGGCGCGGTAGGCGCCCGTCGTCACCGCCTGGGTCGACGCGCCCGTGAACCAGTAGATGACGGCCCCTCCCGTGATCAGGCCCAGCAGAAAATGCGGATGAAGCAACGACAGCTTGTCGAGGTTTACGCGGAGACCCTCCGTCAGCAGGACGATGATGGAAAAGATCATCGTCGTGGCGCCCGTCACAGCCGTCCCGATCAGGACGGGTTTCGCCGTCGCCTTGAACGTGTTTCCGGCTCCGTCATTCTGTTCCAGAAGCTCCTTTGCTTTTTGGAAATCGACGTCGAAGCCGTGCTCCCTCTTGATCTGCGGCTTCAGGTCGGGAATCTGCTCAATGAGGGAAAGCTCAAAGACGGATTGCGCGTTGTCGGTTACCGGTCCATAGGAATCCACGGCGATGGTGACGGGGCCCATCCCCAGAAACCCGAAAGCCACCAGGCCGAACGCGAAGACGGCCGGCGCCAGCATCAGGGACGCGAGCCCCATCGTGCTGACGATATAGGCAACGGACATGAGCGCCACGATGGCCATCCCGAGCCAGTAGGCACTGAAGTTCCCCGCGACAAAACCTGAAAGGATACCCAGGGAGGCGCCGCCCTCACGGGCGGAAATCACCACTTCCCTCACGTGGCGCGATTCCGTGGAGGTAAAAACCTTCACCAGTTCGGGAATAACGGCGCCGGCCAACGTGCCGCACGTGATGACGGTCGAAAGCTTCCACCAGAGCGTGCCGTCTCCCAGGCTCCCGATGAGGAAATAGGAAACGATGTAGGTGATGGCCACTGAAACGACGGATGTCAGCCAGACCAGAAAAGTGAGCGGAGCCTCGAAGTTCATCGCGGCCGCATTCCGGTAGCGGGTTCTTGAGATCGCCTCGTTAATGAGATAGGACAGGCCGCTCGCGATAATCATCATGATGCGCATGACAAAAATCCAGACCAGCAGCTGGATCTGAACAATTTCATGGGGCACGGCGAGGAGGATAAAGGAAATGAGCGCCACCCCGGTGACGCCGTAGGTCTCGAATCCGTCGGCCGTGGGCCCCACCGAGTCGCCGGCGTTGTCTCCCGTGCAGTCGGCGATCACGCCGGGATTGCGCGCGTCGTCCTCCTTGATTTTAAAAACGATCTTCATGAGATCCGAACCGATGTCCGCGATCTTGGTGAAGATGCCGCCCGCGATGCGCAGGGCCGCGGCTCCAAGCGATTCGCCGATGGCAAAACCGATAAAGCAGGGGCCCGCATAGTCGCCGGGGACAAACAGCAGGATGCAGAGCATCATGAAAAGCTCGACGCTGATTAAAGCCATTCCAATGCTCATGCCGGCTTTCAGCGGGATGGTGTGGCAGGGCAACGGCCGGCCCTCAAGGCTCGCGAACGCCGTGCGGGAGTTGGCCAGGGTGTTGATGCGAATGCCGAACCATGCGACTCCGTAGCTTCCCCCGATCCCTATAATGCTGAAGATCAGAATGACGGCGACCTTGACGGGAGCGAAATGCTGGAGCACCCCGAAATAGACCAGCATGATGATGCCGATAAAGATTTCCAGTATCAGGATGAACTTACCCTGGGTTATCAAATATGTCTTGCAGGTTTCATAAATAAGCTCGGAGATCTCCTTCATGGCCCGGTGCACCGGAAGTTTCTTCAGCTGGGCGAATATCACGAGGCCGAACAGGAGGCCGAGAATACAAACGCCAAGCCCCGACGTAAGAAGTGCGCGGGCGTTGATCCCGTGGAAATCCGCCCGGCCCAGGTCGGGAAGCACAAGCGACGCTTCGCCTCCCGCGTGGGAGGGGGCCGCCTGACCCGGAAGAGTTTCCTGGGCCGCTGCAGCCGCAAGAGATGGAGCACCCAGCAGGATGAGGCCCAGCATTGAAATGGACGTCCCTGTCGCCAGCCTCTTGAGGGAACAAAATTCGGTCAGCTTCATCATCCATTCTCCTGATTCGTCGGCCGGACGCGGCTCCAACCCGCGGGAGTCATTGCCTCGTCCGATTAGGGAACGTGATTATACCTCAGGTCCGAGATCGATGTTGCGGTGAATTATGCAGATGTTCCAATGACCCTGCCGGTCTCGCTTTCCCTCTTCGGCATTCCGGACCCAGGAAGCGAGCATCATTGAAAAAGCATGCGGCAGATCGCGATCGAGGCTATAAGGCTCGCCACATCCGCTGCAAGTCCGGACAGGACCGCATGACGCGTTTTTTTGATTCCAACGGCCCCGAAATACACGGCCAGGACGTAAAAAGTCGTCTCAGTGCTGCCATATGCCGTAGCCGCCAAACGGCCGATGAAGGAGTCCGGACCGTGGGTCCTGATAAGCTCCGTCACGATCCCCATGGACCCGCTTCCCGAAAGCGGACGCATGATCGCCAGCGGAAGTATCTCAACGGGGAATCCGACGCGGCGAAGCACCGGGTCCAGGCCGCGGGACAGCATATCGATCGCTCCGGCGCCGCGAAGCATGCCTACGGCTACAAGAATCGCGACAAGGTACGGGATAATGCGGACCGCCATCTGAAAGCCCCCCTTGGCGCCTTCGACGAAGCTCTCGTACACCTTGACTCCCCTGCAAAGGCCGTATACCGGTACGCCTAAAAGAAACAATGGGATGGCCCAGGCGGACAAAACACTCATCATATGCTGTATCATGGCGCCTTCTCTCCGCGGCCCCGATCCGGGGCAAAGATCGGCAGTCTTTCCAACACCTTGACCGCAATCAAACCCACCACCACGGCGACAAAACCCGCCGATATCGTGGTGGCGATAATGGCGGTCGGATCCCTGGAACCCGCCGAAGCCATGATGCCGATCATGGTCGCCGGTATGATTTGAAGCCCGGCGGTGTTGATGGTCAGAAAAGTGCACATGGCGTTGGTGGCGACTCCCGGGCGGGTGTTGAGCGTCTCAAGATCCTCCATGGCCTTCAAACCCAGAGGAGTGGCGGCGTTGCTCAGCCCCAGCATGTTGGCGGCGATGTTCATCGTCATGCTCGCCAGCGCCGCGTGGCCGGCCGGAACATCAGGAAACAGCCTTCTCATGACGGGCGCGATGATCCTGGCGGCCAGGGACATCAATCCGGAATCCTCCGCTATTTTCACGATGCCCAGCCATAGAGCCATGATCCCGATTAGCCCGATGGCGATGGTCACGGCCGCACCCGCAGAATCGATCGCGGATCTGGTCACGTCCTCAATTTTGCCGTTGATTCCCCCGAGTACTACGGCAAGAATAATCATGCCGAGCCAGATGTAGTTGAGCATATCGCGGTCTCCATGGATCAAGAGCTGCAGGGTCCCGAAGCCGGTATCTTAGCACTGGATGGGCCGTTGGCGACCTGATTCTTAGCGGCATGGAGACGATTCGAGGGGCGCTCATCGATGAAAGAATCGGCGCTTTCATTCATGCCGTTCGGTTTGCAGCCGGAATCCATGCGGCCTGAGGCTGAGCGATGAATATTCCAGCCGCGCCGCCGCAAAGATTAAGAGCGGGGGATACGATTGCGATCGTAGCGCCCGCCGGACCTCTTGAGCGGAGGCATTTGCTGGAGGACGGGATCGCCGTCATTGAAAGGATGGGATTCCGCCCGCGATATGAAGAGAGAATCTTCGAATCAAACCGCTACCTTGCGGGCGACGATGCGTCGAGGGCCGAGGAGCTCCTGAAAGCGTTTGAAAATCCCTCGGTGCATGGAATCCTCGCGCTGCGCGGAGGATATGGTTGCTCCCGTCTGATCCCGTTTCTGGCGGAAAAGCGTCTGCGCCGAAACCCGAAGGTTTTCATGGGATTCAGCGACCTGACGACTCTGCATCTGTATTTTCGCAGACGCATGGGCTGGATCACGTTTCACGGGCCCATGGCGGCCACGCTGGGAAGCATTTCATCCGGCCAGGAGCAACATCTTCTTTCATTGTGGACCGACCCCGGTTATCGCCCGGTATTCAGGTTCGAGCGCCTTGAGACGTGGTCGCCAGGATGCGCCGAGGGGACTCTTACGGGAGGCTGTTTGTCGCTTGTGGCCGCCAGCATCGGCACCCCTTACGAAATTAGGACCGAGGGTGCAATCCTTTTCCTCGAAGACCAGGGGGAACCGCCCTACAGGCTCGACCGCATGCTCACACAATTGGAACTGGCGGGCAAACTCCAGTCCGTCGCGGGAATACTCCTGGGGGAGTTCCGCGACTGCGAACCATCCGATGGGAACTATACGGCGTGGGATTGTCTGCACGACATCCTGAGAAAATTCAACGTCCCGATCCTGGCCGGTTTTCCCGCCGGACACGGCGACGATAATTGGACCCTCCCCCTTGGCGTGCGGGCGCGCATCGACGCCGACGCGAGATGTGTCGAAATCCTCGATCCTTCCGTCGAGTGAAAACACGAACGTTGGATGCATGAGGAAGCCGTCAAAGCAATCATCCCATCCATGACCGGCTCTTAAGATGCTTAAAATAGGGCTTTACAGCCAGTTACAAGTCTGTTAAATTTAAGTTTCCTGATAGCCTCCTGCTCGAACGGGATCTTCTATTAGCGGCCGGTAATTTGAAAAGAGAGCCGTCATGAACCTACAAGGGTCGATCAGGGACCTGCAAAAGCGACTATCTCAGCTATATCTTAATCTTGGGCAACGGTTTAGCGAAAACAGCCTCATCCGCGAGCTCTGGGACTCCATGGGGCATGACGTTTCCAAGCAACTCAACAGCCTCAATGCCCTCCCCCAATCTTTCTGGAATCAGCTCAAGAAGCATCAGGATGGACTCTCGGAATCCGTAGGCGCTTTAAAAAAACTGCAAGTTCATGAAATAAAAGAAGATGGATCTCTTAAGGGCTGTTTTGAGCAAGCCCTATCCGTCGAAGAGCCGACGATTCTGAAAATATATGTCCCTATCATCCGCAGCCTGCGGGAGAATTGGACGGATCAGGCTCTGGATTTCTATATCATGGTCAAGGCGCATCTGGCTCGAATCGTTAGTGTTACCAAGGCCTTTTCAGGGGATCCGGTTCTGATTAGGCGTTCGAATATCCTGCTGGAGAGTTTCGAAAAAGGGGTTCAGGAACCGATATCCGTTCCCGGAATGCCTCCCGCCTCAAAGCGCCTTGCCGGCAAAACCGCCGCTTCAAAGAACAAGCCTGAAAAACGGTCTTTTACTCGTCAGAAACGGGCTCACCCTTTGATCAAACGCAGAAAAATCCTCCCCGCGGGGTCCAAACCGCTCGTTCGCAAAGTCAGCCTCCCGCAAAGGCGGGCGCGCAGATAGCGGCCCGGCTGCAGATTGTCGTCCTCCCCACGGCGTGGGAAAATCCCCCTGCCCGATCGCCGCTGATATCGACATTCGCCGTGGCCGCGGCGAAAAGGACCAACAATATCGCTTCTCCATTCCATCGCAGGTTGATTTTTCCATAATCGGTCGACATACTAATCAGTAGAGATTGTCGCCGCCTTTTTCGGACGGTTGGTTCAGACAATCTCGGGAGGTATCTCATTGGCTATAAAATCTGGTCCTAAATGGCCCAACGCAGACGAGTTGCGGAAGGACATGGAGGAATTTTTTTCCAAAAAATACGGCGACCGCGTCAAGTTGGGCGTTCTGAGCGCGGAACCGGATCAGGCTCGTACGGCCGACGAAGGAGACGAAGTCAGAAACGCGCCGCTGGACCTGCAATTCGATTATCTCCCCCGCGACATAAAAAAATATCTGGATCGCTTTGTGGTGAAACAGGACGCCGCTAAAAAGGTCCTGGCGACAACCATTTGCGATCATTACAACCACATCAAGCGCTGTTCGGCCAGAGGTCCGTGCAAGGAATACTCCAAGCAGAACATCATCATGCTCGGCCCGACCGGGGTCGGCAAGACCTACCTGGTGCGAACCATCGCGGATCTGATCGGCGTCCCCTTCGTCAAAGGCGACGCGACGAAGTTCTCCGAAACGGGGTATGTCGGGGGAGACGTCGAGGATCTTGTCCGCGAGCTTGTTCACAAGGCCAACGGCGATATACGTCTGGCGGAATACGGGATCATTTACCTCGATGAAATAGACAAGATCGCCACGCCCAGCAATGTCATAGGGCGGGATGTGAGCGGCGGAGGCGTTCAGCGCGGTCTCCTCAAGCTCATGGAAGAAACCGAAGTCAGTCTGCGCACACCGTTCGATCTGACCTCGCAGCTTCAGGCGGCGATGGAATTTCAGACAAAGGGCAAGGTCTCCCGCTCGGTGATCAACACCCGGCACATTCTTTTCATCGTCAGCGGGGCGTTCAACGGACTGGCGGACATCATCCGCAGACGCCTGGGCGCCAAAGCGATCGGGTTCCACACTCCCGGGCGCTCCATCCCCCGGGACGAAGATTACTTCCAGTACGCCAAGAGCACGGATTTCATAGAATACGGCTTTGAATCGGAATTCGTGGGGCGGCTTCCCGTCGTCGTCAGCTGCCAGGAATTGAATATCGACGACCTCTTTCAAATACTCAAGCATTCCGAAGGCTCCATCATTCACCAGTACATCAACGCCTTCGAGGCCTACGGCATCCGGCTGATCCCCACCGATGAGGGGCTTTACAGGATCGCGCAAAAGGCTTATGAAGAACACACGGGAGCCCGAAGCCTCGTCGGTATCTGCGAGCGGATCTTCCGGGAATTCAAGTACAACCTGCCGCATTCATCCGTCAAACATCTCGAGATTACAGCCAGACTGGTGGAGCAGCCCGAACAGGTGCTGGAGGAGATCCTGGAAGCCGCGAAAGCCGGCCAGCTGGATGAAATGGACCGGGCCTTCAACGCCATCGCCGAACAGTGGTCGAGGCGAAACGGCATCCAGATCCGCCTGCACCCCGAGGCCGCGCGCCTGCTGAGCCAAAAGGCTCTGGAAAGCGGCGACAGGCTGGAGGACGTCTTCTCGGAGACATTTCGGGACTATGAGCACGGATTGAACCTGATCCACAGGACGCAGGGGATCCAGCAGTTTGAGATCACCGCGGACGTGATCCGGAATCCCAGAGAAACACTCGACCAGTGGATACGGACCTATTACGTCAACCGGCAGCAGCCGGGGGGCCGGGAATAGAGAGATCCCAGGAGAGAGCCTCGGAATAGGATCAACAGACAGCCCCTCGCCATGAAGGGGAAAAGGTTGTTCCTATACTCGAGCGAGACACGGATCAGATCCCCGGCAAGCGG
>CAYZTZ010000117.1:0-10625 GCA_964481255.1 uncultured Acidobacteriota bacterium
GAATTTAAAGGGTTAACGCACATTAAGAGGGCCTGGTCGTGAAACTTGCGCAATCCGCAACCATTGCGGCCTGAAGGTCGCGGGCAGGAGGATTGCGCCAATAAAGTGAAATGCCGCAGTCCAGCCGCAGGGTCCGAGCGGCGCCCTTATTTGATAAGAGTTGCGCTCCAGCTGCTGTTATCCAGGCCGTATTTCAACTTTCCAGTCATGGTTTCGCCATAGACCCGTCCGATGTATTCGGCGTCGCCGGCTGTAAAGGTGATCTCATCGCCCTTCATCTTACCCTGGACCGGCGTCTTTTTCCCGCCCGATTCAAGCGTTCCTGAGAGCATCTGAAACGACTGCTGCAGATTCAGTTCTCCCTGCGGGAGTTTCCACTTTCCCTCCGCCCTCGCAGGCACGATCCAGAGATGAGCCGTGCACCACGTCGTACAGCCGCTTTCGGCGGTGACCGATGCGTCGGCGATCCAGTCCTCCATGGTGAAGCTGTTCGATACGATGCGGGTGCCGGGTTTCAGGCTGAGGAGCTTGGGGCGCAGTCTCATGTTGATGTCGGGCAGCAGGAACATGGTAATCACGGTTGCAGGGGTCAGGTCGCTTTCGAACAGATCAGCCTGGGCAAACCGGGCTTTGTCGGTTACGCCCGCCTGCGCCGCGTTTTGCTGCGAAAGCTCGACCATGTCGGGGTTGTACTCGATGCCGAGTGCCGTGGCGCCCCTCTTTGCGGCGGCGATCACCGTGCGGCCGTCGCCGGACCCAAGGTCGATGACGTAGTCCTCCGGCGTGACCTTCGCAAGGTCAAGCATTTTGTCGACAAGTTCCTGGGGCGTCGGCACCCAGACCACATCCTTTCCCGGTTGGCCCACAACCGGCTGGAACTCCGACGGTCCGGGCTCCTGGGCAAGCACGCCGCCGGCAGCCGCCGCCAGACAAAACGCCATTAAAAAGCCGCAGCATAAAAGTGAACGATTCATGGTCAGCTCCCATTGGAACAAAGTATTGCCGAAAGCGCGCCATTATAACTCCCGAAAGGGCATTCTCCCACAGCGAAATAAGGCCGGAATCACGGGACCCGGCCCGCCGTTCGGCTGCTCATGGTCTATACCGGCGACTTCTGTTAATCTCTGCAGATTCGGGAGAACAGGCGATGAAAGATTGTACTCTGAAAAATAAGGTTGCGCTGGTTACCGGCGGCCGGCGAGGCATCGGCAGGGCCGTCGCACTGGCCTTCGCGCGGCGAGGGGCCGACGTCGCGGTCTCCGATGCCGTCGTTGACGATGGGATGCTTGATGAGACGGCGGAAGAGATCAGGGCCTTCGGCTCGCGATCGCTTTCGCTGCGGGCCGACGTCTCCCTGCGATCCGACGTCGAGAACATGACGCAGCTCGCCCTTCAGGAATTCGGGAAAATCGACATCCTTGCAAACTGCGCCGGTGTCTGGATTCCTGGAGAAACCCTGATCGAATGCAGCGACGAAAACTGGGACAAGGTCATGGATACCAACCTCAAAGGAACATATTTATGCTGCCAGGCGGTAGGGCGGAGCATGATCGTTCGCAGGGAAGGTTGTATCTTGAACATGTCCTCGCAGGTGGGATTGACGCCGGGAATCGCCGTCGGGGCCTATTCGATATCCAAGGCGGGCATTATTATGCTTACAAGGCAGCTTGCGTTGGAACTGGCTCCCTTTAACATCCGGGTCAACGCCCTGGCTCCGGGCATCGTCAAGACGGACTTCAACGCGGCTTTCTGGAAGGAACCTGAGGCGGAAAGACGCTCGTCCGCCATGGTGCCCCTGGGACGTCTGGCGGTCCCCGAAGACATCGCCGAAGCCGCGCTGTTTCTCGCGTCCGCGGGATCCGGTTATGTGACCGGCGAAGTGCTCCGTATAAACGGCGGATGGGCGCCGCCGGTTGTCAGCGGTTAGCGGTTCACGGCTGGAAGGAGGCACAGAACATTCAATGCCGACACGGCAACGTTGAAAGCTAGCCGCTGTTTTCCAGACGCCGGGCCAGCTGGAAGACATTGGCGCCGAGCAAACGCGCCTCTTCCATGGCCGACATATCGATGCCGCCGCCCACGCCGGTCAGAACATCCCCGATTTCCCTGCCGTAACCGATGGCGCCTCCGGCGACGATCATCCCTTGAGCGATGCAGAATGAATAGAGCAGGGATCGGGCCTGCAGAGCCCCGACCCTCCGCGTAACGACAAGAGCCCCGGCCACTTTGTTTTTCAGAGCGCGCCGCCCGAGCAGGGCGAACATCCGATCCATGACCGCTTTCATCTGAGCGCTGACGCTGCCGAAATAGACCGGGCTGCCGAAAATGACCCCGTCGGCCCGCTCCAGCATGCCATAGAGCTCCTGCATGTCGTCCTCGACCACGCAGGAACCGACCTCGAAGCAAGTTCCGCAGGCGTCGCAGGGGGCCACGCTCTTTTCCGACATCAGAAACATTTCCGTCTCGCTGCCGGACTCGCGGGCCACGCGCAGCGCCTCGCGCATCAGTATCTCGGTATTGCCGTTTTTGCGGGGACTGCCCACAATACCCAGAATCCTCATAGCCTCCTCCTAATCCCCTGTTCCCTTGGCTGCGGATTATATGCGCGAAGCCCCCTGGAGAAAAAAGGAATCGGGCGCGCGGATCGCCACGGGATCACAGGATCGCAAGAAACAGACGCAAAGCCGCGATCAAAAGCATGCCGGCAAAAAAGTGGACCAGCAACATCGTGCGGCTGTGCTGCAGCAGTTCGCCGAAGACGGCGTGAAGGGCCAAGAAAATGAAGCCGCCGCCCACATGCGCCAGCAGGATATCCAGCCAAAGGCCTGACACTCGTGGGGCCGCCCACAGCCCTATTCCTCCGCCCAGCAGAGTGGTCGCCTCGACCGCCGCCACGTATCCTACGGTCGCCAGGCGCCGGAAACCCGCGGCCAAAAGCAGGGCGCCAAGCGCAAGTCCCTCGGGCACCTTGTGCACGCAAATCGCCAGAAGGAGAGTGGCGTCGAGACCCCGGGCCAACTCGGCCTCCCTGCCCAGGGCGAGCGCCAGTCCGTCCATGGTGCTGTGAAGACCAAGCGCGACAATCATGGCTCCGGCTATTTCCCCGAACCTGTGGGTCGCCGCCTTGTCAAAATGGCTGGCCGCGCACGCCGGGCAGACATGGAAGACATAACGGCTTACCAGGAAGAAGACCAGGTATCCGGACGCCATGGCCGCCGCGAGCTGCTGCCACGACATCGCGGCGAAGCTCTCGGGGAGGATCGAGAAAAGGGTGACGCCGAGGAGTGTTCCCGCAGCCAGGCTGATGAGGCGGCATAACGCGTTATGCGAGACGGCCGCCGCGGAGCTTATAGCCGCGCCCAGCACAGCCAGGCCGAAAGCCAACAGTACCCTCGGCATCACATCCGCCGCGGTCTCCAATCGAAGCCTCCGCCACTCGACGCGGGAGGCTCAGCGCCTCCTGCGGGTTATTGCAAATAAATTTGCATTGTCCACGTTCCGCTGGAATTGTCAAGATTATTGCAGACACTCTTGCAATAGCGGCTCACGCGGGCTAGGATGGCACGGGGAGCCATAATGAAGCGAAAAACCAATCAGAGAAACGCCATACAGGAAGTTTTCCAAAGGATAGACCGGCCCTTGCGAATCCAGGAAATACTCGAAGCGGGCCGCCAGTCGGTCGGTTCTCTCAATCAGGCAACTGTTTATCGAAACCTGAAGCTTCTGGTACAAAACGGCTGGCTGGTAAAGATCCGCACCCCGGAACTGGGGACGCTTTACGAAAAGGCCGGCAAGGAACATCACCATCATTTCCAATGCCGGTCCTGCGAACGGATCTATGAAATTTCCGGCTGCGCCTTCAACGAGCGCAGCGCGACACCGCCCGGATTCGTGACGGAAAGCCACGAGGTTTATCTTTTTGGAATCTGCCCCGCCTGCAACGCCTGACGCAAACGCCGGCGAATCAGAACCCGCCCATGGACAATGGCCCTTGTCTGCCGGCCCCCGCGCGATCGCAGGCGCGCCGTGATTCGCGCCGGTTCCTTTTCTCTTGAGTTTTGGCTCCTCCGGACGGAAACTTTGAACCGCGGAACCAGGTATTTTTTAAAAGGAGAGATGCAATGAGCGCTATGGTTATGGCTTTGATGACGATGGCTTTATTGTTATTCACCGCTGCGCCCGGACCCGCGGCCGATCAGGGGGGCGCCGAACTCAACAGGGAGAAGCTTATGAACCCGTCTCAGATGAATGAAACGGCGCCGGACAAGTATCAGGTCCAATTCGACACCACCAAGGGCGAATTCATCGTCGAGGTTACGCGCGACTGGGCGCCTTACGGAGCCGATCGTTTCTACAATTTGGTGAAAAACGGTTATTACAATAACTGCCGTTTCTTCCGCGTGGTGGAGAATTTCATGGTGCAGTTCGGGATTAACGGCGATCCCAAGCTTAACGCGGTCTGGCGTTCGGCGCGCATCCCCGACGACAAGGCCAAGAAGAGCAATTACCGGGGCTATATCACCTTCGCCACGGCCGGCCCCAACACGCGAACCACGCAGGTTTTCATCAATTTCGTAGACAACACGTTTCTGGACAGCCAGGGCTTTGCGCCCTTCGGAAAGGTCACCAAGGGCATGAATGTCGTCGATTCCATCTACAGCAAATACGGAGAGCAGCCCGATCAGGGACGCATCCAAATGGAAGGCAACGCCTATCTGGAAAAGAACTTCCCGAATCTCGATTACGTGAAGTCGGCCGCCATCCTTCCGCCTTCCGGGAAATAGGCCGCCCGCAAGAGTGCATCGCGGATTCACCGGCCGGAAGCCCCGGTGAATCCGCGACGTCCCCGCACATCCTTTTTGGACGCCTATTCCGCCGACCCGAGGATCGAGGCCATCCTGTCAGCCGCGGAGCCTGCCTGTCCGGTGAACGCGACCGGCCCGGCGTCCTTCCTGAACCACGACCGGTCTTCCTATTTCCCAAAAGCGAATGGCGGACCGAGAGAACGATGATCACAGAACCCGAAGCCGGGATGATTGAAACCGAGCGCCGGAGCATGTTCCGCAGCAGGGAGTTCGCCTTCGTTTTGCTGGCGTATTTTTTCGCCTTTTTCAGCATCGCGCTGTTTTATCTCTTCCCGCTGTTTCTGGAACGTTTCCATCCGTCGAAGATCCGCGTCGGCTTGATCATGGGGATTCAGAGCATCACGGCGATCCTGGTGCGTCCTCTCTTCGGCCGCTTCCTCGACGAGCAGGGGGGGCGGAAGGCGGCTCTCGCCAGCATACTGTTCATGATCGCCGTCATCTCGGGGTTTCACCTGGTCCGCAGCGCCGGGATACTGGTGATCCTGCTTCGCGCTCTGAACGGAGTGGGCTGGGGCATCGCGGCCACGGCGATTCTCGCGATATGTTCCGACCTGGCGCCTGCGAACCGCATGGCCCATTCGCTGGGCGTCGTCGGCATCGCGGGGATTATCGCGGAAGCCGTCGGGCCGACGGTCGCAGAGGAGGTGTCCCGGCGCGTCGGATTCGGCGGCGTCTTCAACATGAGCCTGGTCCTGCTTGCCGCGGCATTCCTCTGTGTAGCCGCCATCCGGCAGCCGCGGCCCCGCGGCGACGCTCGCGAAGTCGAACAAACGCCTTCTCTGGCAAACTATCGCCTGCCGATTCTGATCGTCATGGCATCCATGCCCGTCGTTCACGGCGCCGTGCGGGGCACGATCATCAATTTTATCGCCCTGTTCGGAACCAGCGCCGGTTTCGCTCGCGTCGGTCCGTTCTTCCTGGCCTTTTCCACCGCGGCGATCCTCATGCGGCTGGTTCTCGGCGACTTATCCGACCGGTACGGACGCAAGCGCGTCATAGTGCCGACGGCGGTGCTGATCGGCCTCAACCTTTTCTGGATCGCCGGAGTTCGTTCCTACGCGGCCTATCTTATCGGGGGCTTCGCGGCAGGCTTGGGGCAGGGCCTGATGTTTCCGGCCTTAAGCACGTATGTCATCGACCTCCTGGGGCGCGGGAAAAAAGGCCTCGCTCTTGGGATTTATCTGTCCCTGGTGGACGTCGGCACGGGGTTGGGATCGCCTTTGTTCGGCTGGGTTTCCGACAGGATCGGCTATCGCGGCATGTACGGCGTCGCCGGGTGCCTCATCCTGCTTTTCGCGGCGGTATTCCACGCTAAAGCGCCCGGAGCCCCGTCTCAGAGCCCGGCGGATTCCCATGCCGCGGAATCCTAGGCCCGGATTTCGCAGACTGCATCCGTTTTCTCCAGGAGCAATCCATCCGCATCCGTCGGGCCCGGCCCGATCATGATAATGGAGAACCGTGCATGCAGAGCCGCATTGTCATGGGGACGCTATCCCTCTTGGATGCATGCGCGGATGAATCGGAACCGCCCGAGCCTCTGCGCTGCGTCGGCGAAGCAGGATCCATCAGGCCTGACGCGTCTCCTCCTTCGGGCCCTTCATGAACATATCCTGCAAACGATTGCCGCCGGCGCCCAGGATTAAAAAGCGAACGACGAGGGAAGCGCATGCAGTGATCAAGGCAAGAGCTAATCCTATTTCGAAGCCGCTATAGGCGAACCGGGTCAGGCCGGGCCACAGGCCGGATTTCACCAGCATTACAAGCCCGAAGAAGGCCGTCACGGCGAGCCAGAAGTAGATGATTCTCGTCAGCAGCCGGAATGCACCTCGTCGCCGGCCGAATTCTCTCAACGGCAGCAAGGCCGTCGCGGCGGCCGAGGCGAAGCAGACCAGGGAAACCCAGAGGTGATTGGCATCGAGCGTGAAACGGCGCACGGTGACGTATTGCAGCCAGTCCGGCCGCCAAGCAAGCCACGCCAGAGCCAGAATACACAGGACGGCCGCACAACCGGATATCAGAGCCGCGGCCCGCGTCCGGACAGAAAAACGTCCCACGAGCAGCAAGTCCAGACCAAGAGCCGCCAGAAGCAGGAGCACGATGGCGGCCAACCAATAGTTAACGGGCTTGAGCCAGCCTTCCCGGAACGACCCCAACCGGACCTGGAAAGCGGAGAGGCCCAGGATCTCATAATTGGCTCCCCATATCGGACGGGCGTCGTCGCCGGAGAATGTCGTTTTAAGAATGGCGCCCTGGAAAAAGGGTCCTCCGGATCTGTGGCAATCCATGCAGCCGCCAGCCCCAAGGGCCGCTCTTGCGGGCGCGATATCGTGGGAGAACTTGTATGCTGAAGCGTAGGCGGTGGCCTCGTACTCCTCGTGGGCGAGCTCGCGGTGTTCCCCGGAAGAATAATAGGCTTTGTTATCGGAAACCCACACCAGCCTCCGGTTATTCATCGGAAAGCCGGAAGCGTTCAGGTAATCCCTGCAGGCCGAGATCAGAGCATCGATTTCCTCGGCGCGGTTGACCTCAATGACGCCGTCTTTGTTGTCGTCGGCGATTTTCGCCAGTTGAGGGTATTTTTGTGCGGGATCGGCCCTGTGCTGGACCCACATCTGGTAGAAGTCCTTCATGAAGAGTTGATTGAAGCCCGGCTTGCGCTCCTCCTCAAATCCCACCCAGGCGCTGTGAACAAGGTTGCCCGGATAGATTTTGCCCTTGTAACGCATGAGTGTGGGCCGGGTGACGTCGGTGGGTTTGTCCTTGCTTGTGAACAGCTCCAGCTCGCCGTAGTGGTTCCAGAAATTCATTTCCTGATCGTAGAAGGTCCAGATGTGCTTTGGCGGAGGCGTGATCCGCGGCGCGGGATTATAAACGTCGCTGGCCTGCACGAGCGCGCTCTTGACGGCCCGGGCGGGGATATGGCAGGTCTGGCAGGCGATGGCATCCATATGCAGCGGCGGCAGCCACGCATGCGTCGCCCGCGGGGCGTTGCGCCATCCTTCCAGGTGGCAGTTTTCGCAGGTTCGGACCGTATTATCCAGGTCGTTGCGCACCCATCCGGAAGGATCGTCCCCCTTGCCGAACTGATGCACTTCGCGCCCGCGGATGCGCGGATCGACGGCATTGCTTCCGGCCGCGTGGCAATCGACACAGCTCAGGCCGGCCGACATGTGCACGTCCGTGCGCACCATGTAGCCCGCCCCCCGCTTTTTCCAGTCCGGCTTGGCATGGCAATTCAGACATGTGTCATTGCGGGGTTCTGAAACCATGTGGACGACGATGTTTCCATCCGAGTCGAATTTCGCCCTGTCATAGATGACCTTGGGCTGTTGTTGGGCGACAACCTTGCCTTCAATCTGACCAAAGCCCGCACCGGCGGTCGCCGCCCAGCGGAAATTGAGATTGGAGAGCTCGGCGTTGCGCCGGTTGAGATTGTATTCCGGTTGATGGCAGAGGAGGCAATCGGCCTCGATCACGCCGGTTTCGGTCCAGCGCGCCTTGTAGTAGTCGCCGTCAAGATTGTTGTCGCCGCCTGAGGTAAAACCGGAGGCGGGATCGCTCATCCAGACGTCATAGCGTCTTCCGTCCCGATCGAACTCCAGCGGGCCCCCTCCCGGATGGCAATTGCCGCAGGTCGCGGTGACGAAATCAAAAGAGGTCATGTCGATGGTACGGGCGTTGGAGTTTTGTTTAGGGGCAAGCTGACGATACAGCGGCGCCGGCGAACACCAGTTGCCGCCGTAATTCCCGGGCGAAGTCACCCAGGCGTATCTCTCGGCCATTCTGGGCGGCACGGATTCCCCTTTTCCCTGCATGAAATGAAAGCCTTCCGTGATCTTATTGTAATCATGGCAGCCTTCCGCCCCGCAGGTCTGCTTCGGCGAGTAGGGAACGGAATCGTTTACGCCCTTGACGGGGTTGATGACCTTGCCGGCCTCGTCGCGCAACGGGAACGGCGGACACACTCCGACGGCGCGCTTCGGCGTATCTTCCGATGGAACCGGAACACTGGACGGATTCAGGCGGCCGCAGCCGCAGAAAAGACCCGCCGCTAAAACAGCCGCCAAGGTTAAACCAAAGGCATGGATGGATCGGCTGAACTCCGGAATCTTCATGATCCGCGCTCCTTGAGGGTATTATCGGTGATGCCGAACATATTCCATTTCGACGGCGCCCTGCCTTCGAATCCGCAACCTTCCTCAAAGCTATCACTATTTGGCAAATTAGCCAACAGGATTTTATCCGGCCGCGATATAATCCCGGCTGGCCGTAAATCGGGCCGGCGGGGAACAGGATACGCGGGCATGATAGGCAGCGGAATCCATCGACAGGATTTAAAGGGGATCAATCCGGTGCATCCGGTTCCAAGAAGGGGAATGTCGGGTTTATGGTTTCTTTTGCTGATTCTGTTCTTACCGGCTCTGCGGGCGACAGCGGATGAATCTCAGTCCGCAGGGAAGCAGGACGCCCAAACGGCGAAACGGCTCCAGGACATACCTATTGGACCTTTCCATCTGGATCTCGGGGCCAATATTCGGCTGCGCGCCGAATATCAGTCCGGATTCGATGTGCGCGGATATGAACCCGATACCCGGGACAGTTTTCTTCTCACGCGCGTTATGCTCGACCTCAATCTGCGTTTTCATCCGGATCGACGGCTCTTCGTCCAGTTTCGCGACGCTCATGCCCCCGGCACGCGCCTGGAACGTAAAGATTTCAGCAGAAGCAATCCGTTTGAGGATCTTTGGGACATTCGCCAGCTTTATTTCGAATGGAATAAAATCGGGGGAAGTCCTCTGGGCGTTCGCCTCGGCAGGCAGCAGATCAGCTACGGCGATCAGCGGATTTTCGGGCCCGGATTATGGGGCAACACGGGCCGTTACGCCTGGGATGCCGCGATGCTGAGGATCGATACTCCGCGCGTTGGAATGGACGCCTGGATCGGCAGACCGATAAAGAACCGTCCGGAAGTGTGGCCCAACCGCCCCTTTGACGCACCCACGGCCGCGGTTGTTTACGGTTCGGTGAAAAGGCTCCCGTTCCGGCTTGACATTTTTTACGCCGGTAAGTTCGACGGCAAGTCCCGGATCGAGGGCGAATCGGGAAAGGGAAACCTGCGGTCCCACTCCCTGGGCTTTCAGCTGCAGAAGCCGGCCGGGGAGGGGCTGGATTTCACGGCCGCCTTTATCGGCCAAACCGGCCGCTACGGCAGCGACGGACTGCGCGCATACGGAAGCAATGCCGCCGTGGGCTGGACATTTCCCCTAAAATGGCGGCCGCGGTTCGCAGGACAATTTACATGGGGATCGGGAGACCGGGACCCCTCGGACGGGACTCACGGGACCTTCGACGGCGTTTTCGGCGGCGCGGACATCAATTTCTACGGCGATCTGAATCTTTTCTTCTGGGCTAATATCCGCGACTACGAGTGGGATTTGCACCTTCAGCCGTCGCGGACGACGAAGCTGATGCTGGAGCATCATTACTTCACATTGGATCAAGCCCGGGACGCATGGTACACGACCGGACTGGCCGCATTGCGGCGGGACGTCTCCGGGAATTCCGGGACCGCCTTGGGCCACGAAATCAATGTGCGGTTCTCCTGGCAGCTCGCCAAAGGGCTGGAGATATTCAGCGGCTGGGGACGCTTCATCCCGGGCGATTTTGTAAAAGCTACCGGCGCGGCAAATGCAGCATCCGGATACTTTCTTCAGACGACATACGGATTCTAATGGTTTTCGGAATCCGGTACGGCATACC
>CAYZTZ010000118.1:0-10409 GCA_964481255.1 uncultured Acidobacteriota bacterium
AAGCGCCTGTCACTCGCGCGCCGCCCACCACTTCGTCCCGCGCCCGATTATCGTCGTCGACGTCGGCGGACAGGACAACAAAATCATTCACCTGGACGCCGACGGCCGCCGCGTCCATTTCAAGATGAACCGCAAGTGCGCCGCGGGGACCGGAGCGTTCCTGGAAGAGGTCGCCCAGCGCATGGACATCCCTCTGGATCAGCTGGATTCTCTGGCGCGGCGGGCGGACCGGGTCGTGCACATGGGGAGTTTCTGCACCGTCTTCACCAAGACGGAGATCCTGGCTCATTTGAGGGCCGGCGAGAAGGTGGCGGACATCGCGGCGGGTCTCATCGAATCGGTCGTCAAGCGCATCATCGAGATGGACCCGCTATCCGGCGAGGTGGTGATCACCGGCGGCGTCGTGGCGCACAATCCGGTGCTCGCGGAGATGCTGGCCCAAAGAATACAACACCCGGTCCATATCCTGCCGGACGCCCAGCTGGCGGGGGCTTTCGGGGCCGCCTTGATCGCGGCGGAGGACAAGTCCCCCAGGGGTTGATCGGAGCCGCAGATGCGCCCCAAGATCGGCCGTCACGCCTTGCGCAGCTTCGGCAAAGCGCTCGATCCCTGGGGCATCAGATAAATTTTCTGGTCGCGCCCCCCTCTTTGAAAAGCCGTTTCGAGAGCCTCGTCCACGGTCCTGGCCGTTTTGAGAGAGGTTCTTGCCAGTAGCGCCGGGTCGACCCCTCCCACGATGATGATGTTCCATTTCTCGGCGGCGGTGCACATGTAGTAGCTCACATATTTGGCGACCGTGAAGAGGCTGCGGACCTCCTTCTCCCGCTCCGCGTTGGTCCCGCATCCCAGGAAAATCGTGTTCGCATCCGGGGGCCCGATCCCCTCCGTGCAGTCGCTGAGGATAATCATCGTGCCGCCCGGCTTGGTCGCCTCCTGAGTGTGATAGATGGCCTTTCCGGTCTGACAGACGTCGATGTCCTTGGGGTAGCCGCCCTGGGACGATATCGTGATGTCGGCGAGCTCGTCGATCGGCACCGCGTAGAGTTCGTCCACGATCCCGCGGCCCACGTCGTGGGCCTTGAGGCAGTCGCCGCAGACGGCGCGCGCAATCCTGCCGTCGTGCCCCATGATCACGTTGAACATAAAGGAAGGTTTGACGATGGAGGCGACCTCCGCCATATCCAGGTGAACCGGATTGTTTTCAATATTTCCGCTGCGCACTTCCGGCCGCTGTTGGCCCTTCTCATCGAAGACCATGAGGTGGTTGTGCTGGATGGACTCGATCGACGATATCCCCGGCAGAATGGACTTCTTGCCGCCGCCCCATCCGACCCAGGGGTGGTACGTGCAGCAGCCGGTCAGCACGATGTGGTCGGCCTCGGCCGCGATTCTGTTGATGACAACGGGGGTGCCGCGGCTGGTCCGGCCCAGGGGGACCAAATTGCTTTTGTCCATGCAGTCGTGGTCGATGATCTTAAACCGCTCCAGCAGGGCCCTTCCCAGCTGCCTTTCGTGTTCCTCGGGAGTCTGTTTGCGGTGATAGCCGAGGGCGCACAGGAAACGGATGTCCCGGTCCTGAACTCCCGCCTCGTTCAGCTCCTTTACGACATAGGGGAGGTAAACGTGCATCCGCTGCCAGGCGCGGGTCACGTCCGAGACGACGACGCACACCGTCTGGCCGGGCTTGACGATGTCCTTTAATCTGGGGGCCCCGATCGGGTGGGCGAGAGCGTCCAGGATAACTTCTTCTTCGGTTCTCGTGGAGGGCGGCGCCTCCTTGAGGATCACGCCCAGAAGGTTTTCTTCGGGGACGGATACGTCGACGTAACCGTGCCCGAGCTTCATCGGGATGGTTTTCATGAGGAGGCTCCTTCCGTGACCGGGCCCTGGCGGTTTGCCGGAGGCGCCGATGAAAAGCGCGGACGCGAATCCTGAGGCCGGCGCGCATTTGCGGCACCCATCGCGCCTTCCAGGATGTCGTCAGGGATCTCAGGACCTGTCACGGAATAAATTCTACAATGAAAGCCGCCGTTCCGGGCCATAAAATCGGATATGGCCGGGAGGCCTCTGGACGCCCTGCGGTCAGCGGACGGCAATACCTCCGGGGCCCGTGCGGCCTTCGACAAGACCGCCGCCGCGGATCTCGCCCCGGGCTTCCTTCGCGCGGGTCGCCCGGGGCCGCACTTGTGATATAGTGGCGGAAGGAATTGCATGGGTTCAATCCGCTCCCGTTCCTGCGCGCATCGCCAGGGGTTGTGGGGGAGCCGATCGATGGGAGGATCGCCATGTCCGAAGGACCTCTGTCGGGTATCAGAGTGATAGAGATTACCACGTTTCAGCAGGGACCCGTGGCCGGCATGAGGCTGGGAGACCTCGGCGCGGACGTCATCAAAATCGAGGCGAAGGACGGAGATCCCGCCAGGCGCCATTTCAGGACGATCGAAGCCGAATTCAGCGTCAAGGGCTACAACTATTATTTTGAACACGCCAACCGCAACAAGCGGGGAATCGTGCTGGACCTGAAAAACAAGCGCGGCATGGATGTGTTTCTCAGGCTTATCGATACGACGGACGTTTTCCTGAACAACATGAGCATCGCCGCGCCCGCCAGGCTGGGAATCGGCCCCGAGGCCCTTCTGGCCCGGAATCCGCGGCTCATCTACGCTCACGCATCCGGCTGGGGGCGAAAAGGGCCGGCCGCGCACAACCTTTCCTTTGATTACACCGGCATCGCGCGATCCGGCCTGATGATGGCGGCCGGGGAGGATAAAACGCCTCCGAGCATGATGCTTCCGGGCCTGGGGGACGAAATGGGCGGACTCATGTGCGCCTGGGCGGTGACGCTGGCTCTTTTCGCGCGCGAAAGAACGGGCAAAGGCCAGTTGGTGGACACATCCCTGATGGGCAGCGTCGTCGCCCTGCTGGGGCACCTCATGTCGGGCACCGCGATGCTGAAACAGGAATTCCCTCGCTTCGTGCGCGCCAACATGGCGAATCCGCTTTACAACCACTACCGCTGCAAAGACGACAAGTGGCTGGCTATCGCGCATCTCGACCCGGACAGGTGGTGGCCCAGGGTCTGCGGCGCTCTTGGCGTCGAGCACCTGGTCCACGACCCGAAATTCAGCACGTTCGCCGCCCGCGCGGCCAACCGCAAGGAACTCGTGGCTATTTTTGACGGTGTTTTTGCCGGCAAGACGCGGGAGGAGTGGATGAGGATTCTTGAGGAACACGGCTGCATCTATACGCCGGTTCAAAGCATCCCGGAGGTTGTCGAAGATCCGCAGGTCCTGGCGAACAACTACATGATCCAGATCGAGCACCCCATTCATGGACCGACCCGGACCATGGGATTTCCCTGGGACTTCAGCGCCACACCGGCGTCCTGGAGAAGAAGGGCGCCCGAACTGGGCGAGCATACCGAAGAGGTCCTTCTCGAGATAGGCTACAGCCCGGAAGAGATCGCAGAACTGCGGAAAGAGGGCGCCATCCAGTAGAGACGGCCGGAAGTCGACCGGCCTCCGGCGTGCCATCGCCGCGACTTCATAAAGGAGCCGATTATGCTTGATGCTTTATTCCGACCCCGCGGGGTCGCCGTCATAGGAGCTTCCAACAACACCTTTTCCATCGGGAACCGGGTCGTGAAAAACCTGCTGGCCCACGGATTCAAAGGCTCGATCTATCCGGTGAACCCCAGGGAGGCTGAGATACTCGGCCTGAAGGCCTATCCCGGCATTCTGGACGTCCCCGGCCCCGTGGATATCGCCAGCATCGTCGTCAAAAACACGATGGTCCCGCAGGTTGTCGAGGATTGCGGCAAAAAGGGCGTCCGATTCGTCATCATCCATACGGCCGGGTTCCGTGAAATGGGGGAGGAAGGCGCCCGTCTCGAGGACGCCCTGCTCGAAGCCGCGCGGCGCTACGGGGTGCGCGTCTACGGCCCCAACTCGCAGGGCGTCATGAACTCGGACCCGGACGTTTCGGTCTACGCCAATTTCACCTTTACGCCGATGCGGCCGGGCAGGGCCTCCATCCTTGCGCAGAGCGGCGGCGTGGCGGAACTGCTGAACCTGAACCTGCGCCGCATGGGCTCCGGTTTCCGCATGTACGCGTCCCACGGGAACGCGACCGACGTCAATACCAACGAGCTGCTGGAGTATTTCGGGAACGACCCTGAGACCCGGACCATCGTCATGCATATCGAAAGCATGAAGGACACGCCCGGCTTCATCGAGCGATGCCGGCGCATCGCGCGGGAAAAGTCGATTCTCGCGATACGCACGGGCCGGACGCCGGCCGCCGCCAAGGCGGTCAGCTCCCACACGGGTTCCATGATGCAGCAGGACGCTCTGACCGACACGATCTTCGAGCATGCGGGAGTTTTGCGCTTTTACACCACGGAAGAAATGATCGCCGCGGCCTACGCGTTCGCGACCCAGCCGGTGCCTGCCGGGCCCAATGTCGGCATCATCGCCAACGCCGGCGGTCCGGGCATCATGGCCATCGACGAGTGCGTGCTCCAAGGCCTCGCGCTGGCGAAATTCTCGGAGGAGACGAAGCGGAATCTGCGGGCCGGCCTGATCCCGGAGGCCTACGTGGAGAATCCCGTCGACGTCGCTGCGACCGCCAACGCGGAGCATTTCGGCCTGACCCTTTCCTGTCTCCTGGAGGATCCCGGCGTCGACTCCATCCTTATTACTATGGTGACGCCGTTTTTTGTGGACTGCGAAGCCATCGCCCGGCGCATCGCTGAAACCGCCGGGGGCGCGGCCAAGCCGATTATCGCCGTCGTCATGACCAACGAGAACTGGGCCGGAACGGTTGAGACGATCAAGGGCGCCGGCATCCCGGTCTATGATTTTCCGGAGACAGGGGCGCGCGTGCTGGCCGCCATGGTGCGCTACAACGAATTGCGGGGACGTCTCGCAGAGCCTCCGGCGGTCGTCGGCGGCGACAAAGAGCGGGCCCGCGAAATACTGGCCCGCGCGCCCGAAGGATATGTTTCCCAAATGGCGGCCTACGAGATGCTGGCCGCGTATAAGGTTCCCGCCGCCTGCACGGCGCCCATGCTCAGCGCGAAGGCGCCTGCGGGAGCGAAGTATCCGGCGGTGCTCAAGGTGGACCGCGAGGACATCGTGCATAAAAGCGACGCCGCCGGCGTCGCTTTGAATATCGCCGATGAATCGGCGCTTCAGCAGGCCTTCGCCCGCATGTCCAGCCGTTTCCCCGACGCCCGGTTCATTGTGCAGGAGCAATGCCCCCAGGGGACCGAGGTCATCATCGGACTCAAGAGGGAGAAGGGGGTGGGGCCGGTTCTCATGTTCGGAATGGGCGGCGTCCGGGTCGAGGGGCTCCGGGATGTCGTCTTCCGGATGGCCCCGCTGTCGCAGGCCGGAGCCGCGCGCATGGTGCGCGGGATCCGCTCCCTGCCCTTGCTTGCCGGAGGGCGCGCGATTCCCCCCGCCGATCTGGCCGCCATCGAGGCGCTTCTCTTAACCGTTTCCCAGATGGCCATAGACCTGCCTGAAATCGCGGAGATGGATCTCAACCCCGTCATGGTCTATCCTGAGGGTCAGGGACTCAAGGTCGTGGACGTCCGGATCCGGAAGCAGTAACGGGTTTGCCGGCACGGCACCCGGCGCGACGGAGTCCCTTTTTCGGCGCGCCTACTTTCCGCTCATCTCGAACTGCAGCAGGATGGTCCGCTGCTGCGGCGAGAAGTTGTCGTCGGAGAGCAGCGTCAGGAGGACCCGGCCGGAACGAGCGCGGTGAACGCTTAGAGCTTCCATGTTGTCGATGACGCATCGGCCGTCCGCTTCCATGACGGTTCGGCCGTCGACGACGGCTCCCGGTCGGATGACGTCCAGGGGAATGCGCCGGATACGCATCGAGACCCCCGCCAGCAACGAGTACCTGCGTTCAAGGATCAGCAAATCACCGCCGGGGAGCAGCGCCGCGTCGCTGACGTCGTATCCGCCCGTGCGCCGGACGGTGAAGATTCCGGGTTCAGGTCCTCCAATCAGGTAGGCCTTTATGTTTCCCGCTTGGTCCAGCCCCTGCTCCGATATGGCGACCAGGGTGCCTCCGAGAGGGCGCTTCTTCGGGATGAATTCCAGAGCTTCCAGCCCCTGATTGTCTGGAAGCGCGGCGATGTCGGATGGAACTGCGATCGGCGCGCCGCGGGATAAAAGTCCCTTTTTGCCGAATTCGAAGCGCCAGATCTGGTTCCTGCGTTCCAGGCCGACATAAGTTGTTTTCCCATTTTCCGCAAGCGACTCCGTGTCCAGACGGCCCGAGGGCCTTCCCTCCGCGGCGAGAACGGGGGCCAGGACGGCGCCGGCGATCCCGGCGGGCCGCTCTCCCGAGTACACGATGCGTCCCTGAAACCAGGAGCCCATGTCCGAAATGGCGATGAAACGGGAACCGTCCTTTTGCACCCTCAGGCCGGAGAAGCCGCCGAAGGATTTACTGTTCGAGGTCAAAATAAGGCCCCCGCGGAACTCGAGCTCGCCGAAACGCCGTCTGGAGGGATCCTCCGGGTCGAAGGCGGCGACCGGTTCGGCCCGGACCTCCACGCCGGTAGGAGCCTCGGGAGCCCTCTGCGCGAAGCCGGGGACCGCCGACAGCCAGAAAACCGCCAGAAGGCACCCGAGCACCTTTATTCCGGGGGAGCAGGATCCCGCGCTCATAATCCGGGATCGGGAAATCTCGGTGCGGTCCGCCCGGCTCTCCAATCTCGAATCAGTAGATTTCATCTTCTTCCGCATGCGTATAAAAAAGATTGTAATACCGGCTCCGGCCCGCCGGATCACCGCTCTTGAGCAGTTGGGCCTCCGCCCGCCGGCGGTTGACCGCGGCCTGCTGTTCAAGCTCGCGCAGGCGTTCAGGTATCCGGTGCTCGACGAGGAGATCCTTGACCGTTTGATATACGGCAGGACTTCCGTAAAGAAGACGGCTTTCATCCATTATCTTGCAGGCCACCATCGAAGAGAAGATATCGAACCGAAGCTGCTCGCGGACCCGCGACAGGGATTTGATCAGGTAATCGATTTCCTCGCGGTCGTTCACAAGCAGGAGATGCTTCCTCTTGTGAAAGGCGGCGTCGAACGCTTCGACAAGCTCGGAGCCCAGGTCGTCACGGGCCACCACTACGATATCGAGATCGGAGCCGCGCACCATTTCCCCCGTGCTTTTTTCCGGTCTCGGCACCGTATGGGCCATGTCGTAAACGACGTCTCCGGCGATCAGAAAACAGGCTTTTTCGACGATATCCTCTTTTCCCGGCAGGGACGCCAGAGTGGATACGACGCACTCCCGGGCCAATTCCTGTTTCCTTCGGCTGATCCGCCGGATTTCCTGCCTGAAGCGTTCCGCCTCGCTCTTGAGAGCGTCCGTCTGATTCTCGAGGCCCACGTAAGTGTAGGTCAGGAACTCCCTTCGAATGGAAGGGGAAAGGCGCGCATACCCTTCCACCGTGCGGTCCAGGCGGAGAAATCGTCTGGCGGTCGACAGGAGATGAATGGAGCGGGACTTGCCGCAGGTCCGCCACAGCGCGAGCGGCTCCATGCGGGAGAGCTCGGCCAGCCTGGCCCCGGTCAGGGGGCCGGTCTCGGAGAGGATGGAAACGATCTCTTTTTCGGCCATCGGCATGGAGCCGCCAGATTAATGCAGGGGCGCTCCTTCAACCAAGGCAATTCTCGCGAAATGCCTTCGGGCGAGGTTTTCCGCCATGTGGCGGCGGATTCCAAAAGCCGGGGCGTCTGAGCGCGAAGCCGCCCCTGTCCCGCACAGGGGAAGGATCGCCCGGCACGGGAGAGCGCCGGAGGAGGGGACCGTCAATACCGGTAATGATCCGGCTTGTAGGGTCCCTCGATCGGGACGCCGATATAATCCGCCTGTTTCTGCGTCAGTCTTGTCAGCTTGACCCCGATCTTTTCAAGGTGCAGGCGGGCGACCTCCTCGTCCAGCTTCTTTGGCAGGCGGTAGACGGCCGGCTTATATTCCTCGCGGTGCGCCCAGAGATCCATCTGCGCGAGGCACTGGTTCGTGAAGGAACTGGACATGACGAAGCTTGGATGCCCCTCCGCGCACCCGAGATTGACGAGACGGCCCTCGGCCAGCAGGTATATGCTGCGGCCGCCCGGGAGGTCGTAGCGGTCCACCTGCGGCTTGATGTTGACCTTGCGCACGCCGGGCGCCTGATTCAGTCTGTCCACCTGGATTTCGTTGTCGAAGTGGCCGATATTGCATACGATGGCCTGGTCCTTCATTTTCAGTAAATGTTCCAGCGTGATGACGTCGCAGTTGCCGGTCGCGGTGACGAAGATGTCGGCCTCCTGCAGTGTCTCCTCGAGGCGCGTCACTTCGAAACCCTCCATCGCGGCCTGAAGCGCGTTGATGGGGTCGATCTCGGTAATGATGACGCGGGCGCCGAATCCGCGCAGGGAGTGCGCGCTCCCCTTGCCGACATCCCCGTAACCGCAGACCACGGCCGTCTTGCCCGCGATCATGACGCCCAGGGCGCGCTTGAGACCGTCGGCCAGGGATTCGCGGCATCCGTAAAGGTTGTCGAATTTCGACTTGGTCACGGAATCGTTGACGTTGATGGCGGGGACCAGAAGCTTGCCGGCCTCGAGCATCTGGTAGAGGCGGTGAACCCCGGTCGTGGTTTCCTCGCTGATGCCCTTCCACTCCTCAACAGCCCGCGTGAACCAGCCGGGACGTTCCTGCGCACAACGCCGCAGCAGGCTCTTGACGACCTCCTCCTCACGGCCGGCGCCGGCCGTGCGCGCCCAGTCGCTGCCGTGCTCCATTTCGTAACCCTTGTGGAGCAGGAGGGTGGCGTCTCCGCCGTCGTCCAGGACGAGGTTCGGTCCCTTGCCGCCCGGGTGGGTGAGGGCCGCGAGGGTGAAATCCCAGTATTCCTCGAGCGACTCGCCCTTGAAGGCGAAGACCGGGATGCCGGCGCTTGCGACGGCGGCGGCCGCGTGGTCCTGGGTGCTGAAAATGTTGCAGCTCGCCCATCGCACGGACGCGCCGAGCTGGACGAGCGTCTCGATCAACACGGCGGTCTCGATCGTCATGTGCAAAGACCCTGAAATGCGGGCCCCGGCCAGCGGCTTGGACGGCCCGTACTTGGCGCGCACCGCCATGAGACCGGGCATCTCCTGCTCGGCGACGGCGATTTCCCTGCGGCCCCACTCGGCGAGGCCGAGATCGCGCACGCGGTAGTCGTGATTCGGGACGGCGGCCGCAACGGCGCCCCCTTCTCCGGAAAGTTTTGTTGTCGCGGACATGGCGTTTCCCCCTCGGTTTCAGGCTCGCCCCGGCGCGCCTGCTTTTTCATATTGACATATCATGATGATATGATATAAAAATGAAAGAGCTTGTCAACTGAAAAAGACAGCGCGGGAGACGGGCATGTCCTTCATTCTCCAATCGCGGGCGGTTTCGGACGCCACGCGCCTGCGCCTCCTGGCCCTGCTGGCGAAAAACGAGCTGTCGGTTCAGGAGCTGCAGGAAATCACGGGGCTGGGGCAGTCGAGAATCTCGACCCACCTGGGCCTGCTGCAGGAATCGGGCCTGGTGCAGTCGCGGCCGGAGGGCAAGCGCACGTTCTACAGACTGAACCGGGAGGCGGGAGAAACGGCCGAGGGCCTCGTCAGGCTGGCCCTGCAGGGCGCGGGCGAACTGCCCGACCATGCGGCCGACCGGGTCAATCTGAGGCGGATTTTGAACCGCAGGCGCGCCAGGGCGCGGATCTATTTCAACCAGGTGGCGGGACGTTTTGACCGTGTTTACGGGCCCGGCCGTTCCTGGCAGGGATTCGGGCACCTGCTGCTCCGGATCCTGCCGCCGCTGGTGGTCGCGGATCTCGGCTCGGGGGAAGGTTTGCTGAGCGAGCTGCTGGCCCGACGCTGCCGGAAGGTGATCGCCGTCGACAATTCGAAACGGATCGTGGCCTTCGGCGCGGCCAAAGCCAGGAAGAACGGCCTGAAGAACCTCGAGTTCCGCCTGGGGGACCTCGAGAACCCGCCGATAGAGGCGGGGAGCGTGAACCTTGCGGTCCTGAGCCAGTCGCTCCATCACGCGAAAAACCCTCCGGCCGCGATATCTTCGGCGCACAGAATCCTGCGCCCCCGGGGCCAGATCCTGATCCTCGACCTCCTCCGGCACAACTTCGAAGAGGCGCACCGGGCCTATGGGGACCGGTGGCTCGGATTCGCCGAGAGCGATCTGCATCAATGGCTGGAGGACGCAGGCTTCAAGAACATCGAGGTCAGCGTCGTGGCCCGCGAGGAAGAGCCTCCGCATTTCCAGACGGTGCTGGCCGGCGGCGAAAAGTCATAACCGTGAGCACGGCTCTCCAGAGGCTGTCTCAAAACTCGCATGCCCGATCATTCGGCGGC
>CAYZTZ010000119.1:0-10216 GCA_964481255.1 uncultured Acidobacteriota bacterium
GCCTAATATCCCAGAGCCATCAACGCCGATCCCGCCGCTAAACCCACGAGCAGGTTGATGAACTTGACGATGAGGAAAGCCCGACGAGAGTGGGCCAGCATGGGCAGCATGCCGTGGCCGTCCTGGACGATGGAGCTTGCAAGCAGTGTGCTCAGCGGAATCAGCTTCTGAGCGTACAGGGTCACAAATATCAAATGAGGCCCCGATTCGGGCACAATGCCGAGCAGGGCGGCGAACAGGAGCACCAACCACCTGCTGTTCTGTATCACATTCCCGATCTGCCATCGGTGGACGATGAGTTCCATGAGAAAAAGCGCGCCGAAAGTCCATAGAAAAAACCGCGGCACATGCTGTCGGATCACATGTTTCCACAAGTGCTCTTCCAGGAAGTGTTCCGGGACTGTCGCGACCACAAAAAGCCCAACACCCGAGGTCGCCAGCAGAGTCACGCGAATCCAGCTCCAGTCGGACGGCCCGATCCTGCCGGAGACGACAAGCAACAGAAAAACGAGCAGAGCGAAAGTCAGAGTGCCGCGGGCCGCGGAGCATTTTTTCCACTGCGAAAGCAATTCGCCGGCGGGAAAGCAGCGACAGTAATCCTGTTCATGTACCTTAAAGTCCTCGATGCAGGACAGGAAGCGCGTCATACGGGGGCCTGCCAGACGATCGGTCAGGAATCCCGAAATCAGACCCAGGCTGAATAGAAGCCCATGCAGCAAAAAGGCGGTTTTGGGGACCATGGCAAACATGACAAAGGATTCGTCGCCGGCGGTTGCGATCATGGCCGCCACTACGCTGCCCAGGGTCATCCGGCGGTGGGCATACATGGCCACGACCGCAAAAGCCCCCAGGCAGCCGGGGGTGGCGCCCAGAAAGGCGGCAAGCAGGTACTGGCCGAAAAGGTATCGGGACAGACGTTCCTGCCAGGCGCCTTGGCTGATTACATTGAGATACTCAATGACCAGCATGATCACCGCGACGAAGCCTGTGATCAAAAGCGCCTGGTTGGCTACGGATGGAATCCATTGCATACAGGCCCATCCCTTTCGGCGCGCGGGGAAACAGGTTCAACCATCGGCGACAGCCTCGCGGTCTGAAAAGACCCCGCATCCCCCTCAATTCAATATCAGGTTCAGAACGCCGCCCGTCAAAAAAACCGCGATCAGCATTACGCCGATGGACTTCACCAGCCCGGAAAGCCCCAGCTCTTTCCAGAGCACCGCAAAAGTTGCGATGCAGGGGAAAAACATCGCCAGAACCACGCTGGCCACCACGAGCTGTGCCGTCGTAAGATTCAAAGCAACCATCATGCCCATCGCGACGTCCTTGCGCAGGAAACCGACGGTCAAAGGGACCACGGACTCCTTGGGCAGACCGAACACCGTTGTCACCAGAGGCGCCGCAGCATCGGCGACGGCAAAGAAGATCCCCATGGAGTATAGGATGTTTACGACGAGAACCGCGCCCAGTACTATCGGCACGGCCTCCAGGATGAAGCCGCGGATCCTCATCCAGAGTTTCTGGGCGACCGCCCGCCAGGAAGGGAGTCTATAGGGAGGTATCTCGATCAGCAGCTCCGGCGTGAAACCTCTTACGGCGCGGCGCAGAACCACCCCGAGAGTCAGCCAGACGGCGAAAAGCACTCCATACACGAGAAGGACGTATCGGCCGCCCCTTCGCCCGACCATCCCGAAAATCATGGCCTGAAGCGAGGCGCAAGGCACGGCTATGGAAATCAGTGTCGCCGCGATGAACCGCTCCCGTCCGCTTTCCAGGACGCGGGTGGCCATGATGCCGGGCACATTGCAGCCGAAGCCGAGCAGGGTTGGGATGATGGCATAACCGTGAAGTCCGAGGCGATGCATCAGGGTATCGACCATGACCGCCAGGCGCGGCAGGTAGCCCGTATCTTCCAATAAGCCGAGCGCCAGATAGAAGGACAGCACATAGGGCAGAACCATGGCCAGGGGCACATAGAGCCCGCTCGTTAAAAGGCCGAAAGACTGTACATAATCGATCGGTCCCGCCCCGATGCGCCCCACAAAAAGGTCGTGCAGGAGACCGCTTCCCTTAAGCGTGTCGCTCGCCCGCAACACTACGGGCGCCCAGAAGCGGTCAAACAGGGGATCCAGGACGTACCCGATCAGGCTTTCGCTGATGAAGCGGATCGCAAAGAAGACACCCGACAGAATCGCGACGGCGATGAGGCCCCCCGACAGCGGCTGGATGCTGGCATCGGACAGACGCTCGCCCCAGGTATGGTGGCGGTGCGTGATATGCTGCACCGAATCGATAATCCTGCCGACGGCCTTCCAGCGCTCTTCGCTGGTACGCCCGGGATGGGGCGGGGACGCGGCCTTCGGCAAAGCCTCCACCAGCTGCTTCACCCCTTCGCCGGTCACCGCGACCGTAGGGACGACCGGCACCCCCAAAGCGTCCCTCAACTTGTCGAGATCGATGCGTATCCCCCTGTGTCGGGTTTCATCCCAGAGGTTCAGGGCGACTACCACAGGGATATTTCTCTCCAAGAGCTGAAGAGTCAGATAGAGGTTTCTCTCCAGATTGGTGGCGTCCACGACATCGATGACCTTATCCCCCTCCGCGAGCATGGCTTGGGCCACCCTTTCCGCTTCGCACGTCGGATCGAGGGTGTAAGTCCCTGGGACGTCGATCACGTCCGCCTGTTCCTCGCCGAGCCGCATGGACCCCTTTGTGTAGCCGACCGTTGTTCCCGGGTAGTTGGAGGAAAGGACATGCACCCCTGTGAGGCGGGAGAAGACGACGCTCTTGCCGACATTGGGGTTGCCTACCAGAAGTATTTTCATAGGACCGATCGGTGGCCGGAAGCCGCGCCCTGTTGCGCCCGAAAGCCGGGAAAGCAATCCCCCTCCCCGCCCTTTCAGCCTCCGGGATCAAACTGCGGCCGTGACGCCGAAGCGGCACGGAATTGAGGATTCCCGCCCCTGAATTTCCCGCTGAATTCGAAGGCCATTCCCGCAAAACGCCCGCAGACGACTAATCCGGCCTCGCAAAAATGCGGCCGGCCATGCCGTAACCTACGGCGACCTCGCTCCCTCCCACCTCGAAAACCACAGGGCCGCGCATGAAAGCGGAGCTGACCTTGCGAATTCTCTTGCCCGGCCTGATGCCCAGGGCTTCCAGGCGGCTGCGCAGGCTATGGCCGCCCTCCACGCTCACAACCACTCCGCTTTGCCCCGCAGCCATCTCGGCCGCCGTCACGATCTTCGCCTCCGTCATGAATCGTCTCCTGAACCTTCATCGTTTCCCGGGCGCCGCTCCCCAAAGGAAGCAAACTTCCTATCCCGCTTGATCCCGTCGGAGTGACGCGCCCGCCCCTAACGCCCCGGCGACGCGGCACCCTCCAGGTATCGGCGGTATCCGCCGAGCCATTGGATCTTGCCTCGCGGGGAGGACTCCACGAAACTCAGGAACTTGGCCAGCCGCTCCAGAGTGTGCGCACTGATGGTATGTTCCATGCGGCAGGCGTCCTCGGCGGCCGTCTGCGGATCAATATCCAGAATCCCGACGAGGAACCGCCGCAATACTTCATGGCGCCGGAACACGTCCTTGGCCGCCTTTTTCCCGGCACGCGTCAGCCGGACCCGCCCGTACTTCTCATGCACCACCAGTTTTTCGTCCGAAAGACGCTTCATCGCCGCCGTGACACTGGGCATCTTCACGCCCAGCAGGGCGCTGATCTCCTTGACCCTCACGGCGCCGCCTTCCGCGCGCAGCATCTCCACCGCCTCGAGGTAATCTTCCATGCTGGCGCTTTGTTCCCGGGTCATCTCCCGCCTCCGAAAATGTTAGACCAGACAAACATTTTCCTCCGAGAGTCTTTTATTGTCAACCTCGGTTTTTGCGCGGCCCAGGCCTTGGATGGATTGACTGAAAACGGCTTCGTCCCCGACAGCGGCATCCCCGGCGCCTTGAGACAGTTTCATCCCCGGCTCGGCTCAAAGGCCTCAGCCGCGGGAAATTCCGGTATTAATCAGGGGTGCGGATCGCGCGGGCTGAACGCCGGACAACCGGCTGGAATTGCGTTCCCAGGCCGCTATGGCGGCTCGCTCGGTTCGCCGGCCTTAAATGACAGGGATCGAACCGGGACCCGCAGGCCGGCCTTGTGCACTCGCCGCCCGCCCGCGAGAGGATCGGCGGCATGTTTTTAAACGCCCGTTTTGCGCTGCAGATAATCCTTAATCGCTTCCTTCAGGGTGCTGGCCGCCAAAAGCGCGCAGTGCCGGCTCTCTTTTGGAAGGCCTCCCAAAGCATCCAGGACATCCTGTTGGCTTATCTTCCAGGCTTCGCTTAGGCTCTTTCCCTTGGCCAGTTCCGTGACCATGCTGCCCGATGCCAGTGTTGTGCCGCACCCATCGGTGGTGAAGCCCGCATCGAGGATGACGTCCCCCTCGATGTTGAGCCAGATGGACATGGTGTCACCGCACAGACCCGTGATCCGTCCGAAGCCGTTGGCGTCGTCAAGCTCACCGACGTTCCTCGGATTCATGCCGTGATCGATAGCGGCTTCGGAATAGGTCTCGCGCATTTTTGCTTTAATAAGAGCTTCGAATTCATCCCACGCGCCGGCCATGATCCAATTCCTCCCTTATTTCGTGCCCTCGGGGAGCGCCCGGATGAGGGAATCTCCCAATGCCGATACGATATCGCCGTCGTAGTTTTCTATGCGACCCTCGTCGCATAACCCGGCTATTTCCGGGTTTACGGGGAGCCGGCCCAATAGGGGCGCGCCTATGCCGCTCGCGATCTCCTCCCCCCGGCTCCTGCCGAAAATCTCGATCTTCTTATCGATTTCGGGCACATACAGGTAGCTCATATTCTCGACCACTCCCAGGATGCGCTTGTCCATTTCCCTGACCATGTTGACCGCCTTGCGGACAATCATTTCAACCAGCCCCTGGGGAGTGAAAACGACAATGACCCCGGAAATTGGAAAAGACTGCATCAGCGTAAGGGGGGCATCCGCCGTTCCCGGGGGCAGGTCCACAATCAGGTAGTCCAGCTTGCCCCAGAAAACCTCCTCGCCGAATTGCTTGATGGTCTTGCCGATGAGAGGCCCTCTCCAGATAACAGCCGCGTCTTCGCTGGGCAGCAGAAGGTTGATGGACATGATTTCAATTCCCGAATTCGACGGGACCGGGAGTATCCCGTTTTCATTCCCTCCGGGAGGCAGATAAACCCCGAACATCCTGGGGATGCTCGGGCCGGTGATATCGGCATCCAAAATTCCCACATCGTAGCCTTTGCGCCTCAAAGCGACGGCGATCAGGCCCGACACCAGCGACTTGCCCACGCCCCCCTTGCCGCTCATGACGGCGATCATGTGATCGATCCTGTTCAGATCTTTCGCCTTGAAGCTTTGGAATTCGACTTCCACATCCTCGACGCCGGGCAGCCTGGACACGGCTTCCCCCGCCTTATTCTCGATCCATTTCTGAGCGCCCTGGATCAAGCCGGTCGAGGCGAGGACGATTTTGACCCGTCCGTCCGAGATCTCGATCTCCCGCACCATTTCCATGCCGACGATGCTGCGCTGGATCGCCGGCACGAGGACGCTTTGAAGACTTTCCACTACTTGACTCTCAGTTGGCATAGAACACCCGCTTCTCCCGGCGCGGCCCGAAGCCGCAACCCGATTATCGGTAATGACGGAGGCTGCGCGCTCCCGGCTTTCGACGATCAGCCTCGCGACAGAGACCGACAAGAAAAACACTCGCGTAAGGCCCCGAATAGCGGACTCGTGGGCGTCCAATGAAGGACCGGCTCAGCCTCTCAGAACGTCCGTCACCCTGCCCCATATATTGGCCATTCCCCGACTGACCTCGCCGTCGGAATGCTCGACCACCGGAACTCCGAGAACGATGGATTCCGTGACGATATTGTCGAAGGGGATCCTTCCCGCGATCTCGACCCCGCGGTCGCGGCAATCGCGTTCCACCCGCTCGGCGTTCTCCTCGTTCAGGTCGTACTTATTGACGCAGACCATGGCCCGCACGCCGAAATGCCTGCAGACATCGAGAACCCTGTCCAAATCGTGCATTCCCGACAGCGTCGGCTCGGCGACGAGCAGGGCCAGGCTCGCCCCGGAAAGAGAAGAGATCACGGGGCAACCGATGCCGGGAGGCCCGTCGCTGATGATCCAGCTCTTCCCTTCGCTTTCGGCGATCTTCCTCGCCTGTTGCCTCACCGCCGCCACCAGCTTCCCCGAGTTCTCCTGGGCGACGCCCAGGCGGGCGTGGACCAGGGGCCCGAACCGCGTGTCGGAAACAAACCAGTGCCCCGACATTCTGTCTTTCATGGTGATGGCTTTGTCCGGACAGACCAGGCTACAGAAGCGGCAGCCCTCGCAGGAAATGGGATCCACCTTGAAATCCCTTATCGCGTGAACGCGGCAGATCGTCTCGCACAGTCCGCACCGCGTGCATTTGTCCCCGTCGATGAGGGCGGTCTGCCCGCTCCAGAATTCATGCTTCTGCCTCTCTGTAGGGCTGAGCAGCAGGTGCAGGTCGGCCGCGTCGACATCGCAATCGGCAAGCACCTTATCCTCCGCGAGCGCCGCCAGGGAACCGACCAGGGTAGTCTTCCCGGTGCCCCCCTTACCGCTCAGCACCACGATTTCTTTCATCGACACGTTCCTTAACCTTGCGATAAAGCTCCCGGAACTTTGCCTTCCATTGCGGAAGTCCTTCCACCATAGGTATGCCCCGCGAATACAGACGGGCGATTTCAATGTCCAGCGGGATGGTAAGGAGAATCGGTATGTCCTCCCCTGCGCAATACCGCTCGACGCCCGCATCCCCGACTCCGGCCCGGTTCAAAACAACGCCGAAGGGGATCCCAAGCTCCCGGACCATTTCAACGGCAAGGGAGAGATCGTTGAGTCCGAAGGGCGTCGGCTCCGTCACAAGGAGGCAGAAATCGCTTCCCTTGACCGTCTCCACAACCGGGCAGGACGTCCCCGGCGGCGCGTCTATAATGACGAGGCCTCTGTTTAGCGCGCTTTCCTTGACTTTCCTTATGACAGGAGGAGCCATCGCTTCACTTACATTGAGCCTGCCGTGGACAAACTTCACGCCGTCGGATCGCCCTCCCTCCACGATACCCGTTTGCCGGTCCTCTTCCGTGATCGCCTTGTCCGGGCACAGGTAACTGCAAGCGCCGCATCCGTGACAGAGCTGGGGAAACGTCAGCACATGCTCGGCCGCCACGATGATCGCGTGATAGGCGCATACCTTCGCGCACTCTCCGCAAAGCGTGCATTTCGCCTGATCGATCCTGGGAACCGGAATGCATACAGCCTTCATCTCGGCTATTTCGGGCTTCATGAAGACATGCCCGTTCGGTTCCTCCACGTCGCAGTCGAGATACTGAACCTCCTCGACGTCTTTCAGAGAAAGGGCGAGGCTGGTCGCTACGAGCGTCTTGCCCGTCCCCCCTTTTCCGCTGGCTATTGATAGGATCATGCGCGCTCGCATCCCGAATTCGTTTTATGGCAATGTATGCCGGTGATTCTTATTTCTTTTCGAGTTCCTGAATGCGGCGCTCGATATCCGCGAGCTGACGGGAGATGGCCTGCGCCCGGTCTTTGAGCGCCTGAAGCTCCTGCTTTCCGCTGAGCGGCTGCGACGCCTGTGCGGCTTGATATGGAGGCGCCGGGCCCAAGCCCATACCTGCGCCCTTGCCGCAACCCCGACCCATGCCGCGGCCCATGCCGGGACCGACGCCCGGCGCCGGCCCAACCGCCGCGCCGGATCCGCCTCCGAGACCGAAGTGATCGGGGACATTCGCCTGGGTGCCGGCCCTGTATTTACCGGACCGATAACCTTCGATCACGTCTTTGACCTTGCCGGAAACGCCCGTGATGACCTGAATGCCGGCAGCGGATAGAACCTGATAGGCGTTGGGACCGCAGTTGCCGGTCAAGACAGCCTGCACACCCTTGTTGGCAATGGCCTGGGCGGCGGATATTCCAGCGCCGCCGGCCGCCATGGCGGCGGAATTATCCATCGCTTCAAATTCCAGGGTTTCAGGATCGGCGATGATAAAATAACGGCAACGGCCGAAACGGGGTTCGGCGTCGGCTTCGAGGCCGGCGCCCGCGGCTGAGATCGCAATCTTCATAAGGAATCCTCGCTTTCTATTCTTGGTCTCGAATCATGGTGAGCTGCCGGATTCCCTTTATCTGACGATAATTGGCTCCCTGGCTCACACAACGGAGAGCCAGGTCGGGATCGATAACCTTGGTCCCCGAAACAGCGTCGATGCCGTAATCAAACAACAGGGGCGACAGCGGAGCGCTGTCCCCAAGGATCACGACAAATGCGCCCGGCCGGCATAATCCCAGCAGCTGCTCAAGGGTATGGTTCGTAAGGGCCGTGCCTGTGAGGCCGACGACATCGGCCCCGGGGATGAAATCAACAGCCTCCTCTTCCGTGAGGTCTCCTTCGGCCGGATTCTTCTCAATGACCCAGAGTTCGCGAATCGTTTTCCGCAGCTCGGGGACAAACGGGAAATGTCCCACAATCGCAACTCTCTTATCCCGGCCCTTTTCAGCGATCAGGTCTCGGGCATTGAGGATCCGGCAGCGTTCTTCATCGATCTCGAGCAATGAATTGATCGCCGCTACGCCGACGGCGGCCTCGAGCAGGCTCTCGGACCGGACCATTTGCGCGAGTTCGGACGCGCTCTTATTCAACAAAAACCCCGGTTCCCTGACCGCCGGCCTGCCCTGCTTCAGGGCGTCCCGCGGCAGGGTCGACGCCAGACCGCAATTTCGGGTCAGCACGCCTGTATGGAATAGGCCCAGACGGATGTCTTTCACTTCCGCTTCCGTGTTCAAGGTCGAGAGTAAGTCTTCAAGAATCCTCACCGCCGGACCCGCCTTCCTATCGATCCATAGTTCGTGGAACCCGGTTTGCACCCCCTGATTCCCCGGATGGGACAGATCGTGCTCGTCATTGTCACGGCAGATCATCCCGCGCACTGTTGGAAAGCAATAATGCTTCCATAAAACATGAAGTTTCATTTCATAAGGGAGCCAAACATGAGAGAAGCATAAAGAAGCATGATATAAAGATGCCTGCGGCCATCTATCTCCGGAGGCGGGATCCCCAACCTTTTCATTTTCCGGAATAGAGTCGTTCTATGGATATCGTGCTTCTTTGCCGCTGCAGCGCGGGCGAAGCCGTTTCGCTCAAGAGAGGAACGAATGGCTTGGGCGCCTATAATGTCATGCAGGATCAGCAAAATGGTTGCAAATTGCAAAAAAACGATCTCAATCAGAATGCATATTGCATGATCAGCTTTTCATGTTTCACTCCTGAAACGGAATGAAGAGGCGGATTTCACTCCCCTGGCTTGTCCCGGGGCTTTACGGAAGCCGGCGATAAATGGCACGCTATTTGCTATATTTTTCCGGTATGAGAGTTGCGATCCCACTATGGCAGGGGCGGGTTTCGCCGGTCTTTGACGAGGCCAGCAGGATTCTGCTCGTGGACGTCTCCGGCAAACGGGTGCAGCAGCGTCGGGAAGAACAGCTGCTCACGAGAAACCCCTTTCAGAGGGCACAGCTGCTGCCTCAGATTGGAGTGGATCTTGTGATCTGCGGCATGATTTCCCAGACTCAGCAGACCGCGCTCGCCTCGGCCGGAATCCGGATCATCCCTCACATCTGCGGCCCCATGGAGGAAGTGATCGCCGCCTTCCTGGACGGCCGCCTAGAAGACGGGCCCCTTCTCATGCCCGGCTGCGGCAAGCGCAGGCGGCTGCGCGCCCGCCTGGGCGGCATGTGCGGGAAAAAGCCCGGCGCCGGGCCGGAACGTCCATGAATCGCGCAAAAGGCGGCCCGCATAGATAAAGCGGAGGGGCGATGATTACCTATGAGTATGAGTGCGAGTCCTGCGGCTTTCGGTTTGAGAAGCGGCAGGCCATAACGGAAAAACCCCTGGAGCAATGCCCCGAGTGCATGGGGAGAGTGAGGCCGTTGATCAGCGGGGGATCGGGCTTCATGATCAAGGGTGGAGGCCGGGAAATCGATAAACGGGCGGTAAACGGCTGTTCGCTGGCGTCGTCCGGCAAAACCTGCTGCGGTCGCGAGGAGCGTTGCATCAAGCCCCCCTGCGGTGCCTGATCATGAAAAAGAAACTATTCCGGCATATCTACGGGCCCGTCCCTTCAA
>CAYZTZ010000120.1:0-9809 GCA_964481255.1 uncultured Acidobacteriota bacterium
GGGACAGTCACCCGTGTCCCCAATATATTGGGGACACGGGTGACTGTCCCCCTTCAAATTCCTACTTGCAAAATGCAAAAAAATCCTGGATAAAGAACCCAGCGGCGTGGAAATCCCAGATATGACGAAGGTCGTTATACTGGCCGGTACTATCCTATCCATAGCTCTTGTCAGAGCCGGGCAAACCGTACAGGAGCCTCATACCTTTTTCAGGGAACAGATCGGATTGAGCAATGCCCAGATCGCGAAGATCGACGGCGGCGGGGCAATTGTGAAGACGCTCCCTTCCAAGACGCCGTCTGAGGTGTTCATCTTCGGAGCAACCCATGTCAACGCCGCGCCGGAGGATTACCTCAAGTTCGCTTTCGACATGAGCCGACTTCGGAGTCTGCCGGGCTACCTGGCCGTGAGGCGGCTCGGCGATCCGCCCGCGATCTCAGATCTGGAGGAGTTCACATTGGAACGGGAGGATATCAAGAGCCTGAAAGACTGCAAGCCCGGCAAATGCGACCTGCAACTGTCGCGGGAAGCGATGCTGCAGCTTCAAGAAGCTGTGAACTGGTCCGCACCGGAGGTCGCCGGGCAAGTGAACCAGAGGCTCCGCAGGATGGTGCTGGAACTCCTGGCTGCGTATAAGGAACGCGGAAGCAGCGCCCTCGAGATCTATCGGGATAAGAGCAGTGCCTTTGACATGGATGCCGCGTTTCAGTCGTTGCTGAACCGATCCGAGGCGCTGCCCGTTTACCTGCCGGAACTGAAGCGTTATCTACTGGAGAGCCCGGCCGCCCTGCCTTCGGACGTCGAGTCCTTTTTCTATTGGGAAAAGATCGACTTCGGCCTGAAGCCGACGCTGCGCCTTAACCATGTCATCGCCTATCGTTCGAATGGCCCACGGGGCGCGGCCAATGTGGTTGCGGTCAAGCAATTGTGGGCCAGTCATTATCTTCAGCTCGCCCTGGATCTGACGGCCTCCGTCCCTGGGAGCGATCCCGCCGACAGCGCAGGATCTCACATCATCAGCTTGAAGATTTCGACATTGCAGGGCCTTACGGGACTCAAGGGCGTGTTTCGCAGGAGGATCGTCGTGAGCAGGACGCTGGCCGCGCAGGAAGCTAGCCTGATCAACATCAAGAAGGCTCTGGAAAAGCGCGAGTGACGGCCTCGTTGCGAAAACCCGGAACTCCCGTGCCCCGAGACAGGGAGGCGCAGCGCGCCAGGTCCGATCGGCGGGTTGCAGGTCGGACGATACGGACTGAATAAGGCGGGAAGCGGCAATGGATGAACGGCAGGAAAGATCGGATATTGCGAGGATTTAATCCAAGGGAGAAAAGCGAGCCGACTTGCTAACAATACTATCACTCGCGCTTCATGAGCCTCCGGCGGCGCCAGCGCCAACACCGGCGGTAGCTGATACGCGATACGTCCGATCGACAGGACACGGAGGGAAAGATTATGGGCAAGGCGCTTCTTTTGTTGCTCTTCACTCTGTTGACTTTGGGGTCGGTGGCTGGCTTCTTGGTTCTCAATGCGAAGATTAATGCCGGGGAAAAACAACTGGCTGAAGGTCAACGGCAGCAAGAAGAAGGGGCATCCGCGCTTGAGGAGGGTAAAGCCAGGTTGCAGTCCGGAAAGCGAGAGCTGTCCGACGGGAAGAAAGAGTATCAAAAGGCTAGGGACAACACATTGTTGGTGCTGGCGGACAAAGTGTTCAAAGGGGGAGAAGGGCTTGAAACCGCTAGAAAGCAGATCGCCGAAGGGGATAAACAGGTTGCCGAAGGAGAAAGTATGGTTCGCAGCGGAGAAAGCCAACTTGAGGCAGGCAAAAAGGAGTTGACCCGGGGTAAAGAACAGCTGGCGTCGGCAAAAGGCGCACGGACTGCTTGTGCTCTTGGAGCGGTTTTCTTCGCATCTCTCTCCATTATTCTCGGGCTTTATTGGAGGCAATCCATTGCCGGGGTCTTCGTTCGGAGGAACTCCCGAGGCGGCGTTCGCCGCGCAGCCGTTCTTGAGAACGACTCCGGCAGCAGGTTCGGCGACAAGGATCTGAATGACCGCTGAGATTCTCTGTGAGCAGCCCCACGCGCTGATTGCCGCAGGGCTCCATAAGGCCGCGATTCAGACACCAAGAGGGACGTGAAGACGGCTCCCTGTCTTCAGGACCGATGATCCCCGAGAAGACACCGCAATCCCCGGCCAAGATTCCTCAAAATAAAATCGGATCCCGTTTATAATGCTCGCAGAGGGGACATACAGTGAATGAAACGATGCCTTTCGGAACGACTCCTTCGGCGACAGGCTCTCCGGTCGGCTGGACACACGCTATTTACGCGCTGCACTCCCTGAGCCTGCTGACCGGGATCCTAGGCGCCGCCACCGTCGTCGGCGCATTCCTTATCGGGTGGCCGTCCATCATCGCGGTCATACTCAATTATGTAAAGCGGAACGAGGCGCGCGGCACCTGGCTGGAATCGCATTTCCGGTGGCAGATCCACACATTCTGGTTCGGCCTGCTGTGGGTGTCGCTCTGCCTCCTGATCGTGGTTCTGACGCTGGGGATCGGACTCCTGATCATGTGGCTGCCGCTCGCGATCGTGAGCGTCTGGTTTGTATACAGGATTGCCCGCGGCTGGATTGCCCTGAGCGCCCGCCAGCCGATGTACCGGTAAAGGGGGGGGACAGTCACCCGTGTCCCCAATATATTGGGGACACGGGTGACTGTCCCCCTTCGAATATTGTTTCTCCGGGCTATCCATTAATGCTATATTCAGACGTTCGGTGGAAACAAGACTCTGCCTGCGCAGACTTGCCCTCGCAATGAGCCGCAATCCTTCCAACCGATATTGAAGGCGACTAAGGCTGGATCAGTTGGGCGTTCAACGCTCAAAAGGAGAATCTTCCATGCGAGTGCATCTGGTTAACCCAAGCGACGTATCTTTTGGATTAGGAGTAATCATCCCCCGCTGGCTGTATGTTCTCGCCGGCGCCACCCCGCGCTCCTATGGCGATCCCTTTATTATCGATGAAACCCTGAAACCCCTGCAGCTCGAAAAGGTGGCCCCGGGGGATGTCGTCGGCATCGGGATTCACAGCAGCAACGCCTGGCGCGGATATGAAGTCGGACGGCTCGTGCGGGAGCGCGGCGGCTTGCCGGTGTTCGGCGGGATTCACGCCACCCTGTTCCCCGAAGAGCCTCTGGAGCGGGGAGGCGCGGCGGCTGTGGTGCGCGGAGACGGGGACCTCGCGTGGCCCGAGGTGCTGTCGGACTGCGCCTCAGGCAAACCCAAAGCGCTCTACGAGGGAGGGATGATTGACGCGGGGGATTTTGCGCTGCCCCGTTGGGACCTTGTCCCGAAAGGATCATACATGTGGGCTTCGGTGCAGACCGTTCGCGGATGCCCGAAGCACTGCTCATTCTGCTCGGTCTGGCGAACCGACGGCCAGCAGCCGCGCCAACGCCCGGTGGCGCCTGTTGTCGAAGAGGTCGTCACCCTGCGGCGCATGGGTTACCGCTTCATCGCTCTTGCCGACGACAACTTTTATCCCGTCACGAGGAGCGATCTTGAACGGGCGGCCCGGCAGGACGACAAGCGTTCTTACGAAAGGCTGCTTTCCCTCCGCCGGGAGCGGCTGGAGCTGATGGAACAGCTCTCCCGGATTTCCAGCGATCTCATTTTCTTCACCCAGATCACGATGGAGGCGGCGGAAGACGAGGAATTCCTGCGCGCGATGAAATCCGCCCGCATCAAGGGCGCGCTGGTAGGCGTCGAATCCATTACGGCCTCCGGACTCAAAGAGATGTACAAAGGGTTTAACCTGATCGGAGAGGATCTGGTGGCGCGCTTGAAGCGGTTCCGCCGGTTCGACATTCACGTGCTGGGATCGTTTATTTTCGGGCTCCAGAGCGACACGCCGCAGACTTTCGCGGCCACGTCGGAGCTTGCGGACCGCGCGGAGCTGACGTTCGCGCAATTCGTCCCCTTCACGCTTTTTCCCGGCACCGTCGATTTTGAAAGATGGGAGAAAGACCCCAAGAGCGCCGACACCACCGTAAGCGGCGTCCCGCTGACGCGGTATTGGCTCATTCCGCCCTGCGACAGGCCCAAACTCTACCTGCCGCACCCCGCCATGTCGGCGGATGAGATACGGGATCGCACCCAGAAGGTATGGTCATCCTTTTACAGCCTGCCGAAGATCTGGCGCCGCTCCCGGTGCGCTTCGAATCTGCGGTCGCGACTGGCCTTCGTTTTGATCTCCAAACTGTACCGTCATATGTATGCGAATACGGGAATGGCGACGGAAGGCTCCGGTCAGGCCCATGCGGTGCGCTGGGCGCGGATCATTGCATGGCCATGCAAGGCCCTGTTCTCGGCGCGCCCCATGCCGCAGCTAAGTATCCCGGCGGCCTCGCCCCTTGCACAGTGAGTTGGATTTCCAGCCCCATCGAAGCTTGATGATGATATTGAGAACAGCCGGCTCCAGCTCGATCTGCAAACGTGCACTGCAAATTCATCGGCCGTCCGGAAATGCACCGTATTTCCTGAACCGATAGCAAATCCCGAACCGCGCCTTAAGGACAAGGTGCGCCCGCTAGCCGAAACACAATCGGCTCCCGGTCACCATTCGGCTGCCCGGATCCAGATTCCCTATCGGGCTGAAGCCGGTCTTGACATATAAAGGCCGGCCCTTTGCGGCAAATCCGGGCATGCCCGGAGCAAAGTGTTGGGCGGGAACAACAGCAGCGGGACGCGCCGCTCCTTCCCGAGGGGTCGCCGGATGCGTCCAATATCCCTTTAAACCTATGTTGTTGAGCAGATCGCAATATTCCAGATCCTTGTCTGTAACGGCAGCTCCATGAGCATGAGGAGGTAAGATGATTGAAACAGAAATGGCCGATGTCTCGAAATCCGCTGGATCCAAGGTCATTAGCGCTGGAGAGGCCGCGGCTCTCATCAAGGATGGAGCCACCATCGGTTCGCCCATCATGGGCCTGGCGGGATGGCCCGAGGAGATAGCCAGGGCGATCGCCGTGCGCTTTGAAGAAACGAAGTGTCCGCAGGATCTCACTTTGGTCTGCGGATCCGCCACGGGCAAGCACAAGGAGTCCATGTTCTCGTCAGGAGAAGTTCGCCGGGCCGCAGCGGCGACGGCATATCGCACCCGACAGGTTACAGGATTACGGCAGGCTTTGGCCCGATCCGCCTTGGCGTATCATGATACGCTTCGCTTGCACGCCGCCGCCCCGTCCGGCAGGAGCCGTCGGTTTCCCCTCCGAAAGCAATACATCCCTTGATCCTATGGACCGGGAGCTTTCTTCGGGTGATGGACGCCCGGGAGCCTGCCGGCCACACGTCTTATTAGAGCTCGCAGCCATGTAATTCCGGGGTCCTGGTCCTGATAGCGATGCCACTGCAGACAGTGCGTCACCGTTGGAACGGCAAAAGGAGGCGGGATTAACCGAAGCGGGAGGTACGCGGCACATAGCGTTGCCATTCGGCTCATGACCGTAGCGATTCTGTTTGTCCCCACGACAAGGCGGCATGCGGTCTCGAAATCCTGGGCCACCACCTCGATCCTTCTTGTCTCTCCATAGCGCGTCGCCAACCAATCCTCAAAGATTGCGGCCGCGTGCCCGAAATGGACGGCGACATGGCCCGATCCTAAAAACTGTTTTCGAGTCAGGCTCTTCCCGATCAACGAATTCCGGCGCCAGATCACACACGTGTGGCTATCCTCAAAAAGGGGTTCTTTCGGGTGCATGGGCATCGCGTGAACCATGGGCCGGATGACAAAATCGATTTCCCCTTTCTCCAGTCTCTTCCCGATGTTTTCATCCAAACGAACCAGTTCGAATGTAACGCCCGGGGCCTGCCGCGCGACCTCCTGAAGCGTCCGTGATATCAGAACGGCCGTCACATAGTCGGAGACCGCCAGGCAAAACCTCCGGTTGGAGACGGCAGGATGAAACTCCGCCTTGGACGCCACCGTGTGCTGAATCTGAATCAAACAGTCGCGCACCGGCTGGACGAGGCTTTCGGCCAGAGGGGTCAGCACCATTCTGCGCCCCGCGGGCACCAGCAACTCATTCCCGAAGTAGCGCCGCAGGCGGGCAAGAATGATGCTGGTGGCGGGCTGGCTCAGGTGGAGCCGCTCGCCGGCGCGCGTCACACTCTTCTCCGACAGCAGGGCGTCCAGCGCCGGAAGCAGGCCGATATCGAAATCATGAAAATCCATCCCGTTTTGCCTATTTGAAATTCAAATGATTATAGATAGAAAAGATTCATTTTACAAATAACATAATCCCCCGTAGCCTGTAGCGTTGGACCCGTCGGATTGTTCGCCGACGGCAGGCAGCAAAGTCAAGTCCGTGCTGGAGGCGGCATGAGCGCCGACATTGAAATCAAAACCGAAGAATGCACCGGATGCAAGACCTGCGTCGAGGCGTGCTTTGTGGACGTGCTGCGGTGGGACGACGCCGGGGAGAAACCGGTGGCGGCCTATGCGCAGGACTGCGTCTGGTGTTTCACCTGCGAGATCCACTGCCCTGTTCAATGCATCCATGTCATGCCGCACGTGCGGGGTCTGCAGGTCCGTCCGTACTGAATCACCCTTGCCATCCAAGCACCCGGGGAGTGGCCATGGCGGAAACAATGAGGGAAACAGAGACTGCTTGGACTTCGGATGTCCTGATAATCGGCGGCGGCTTCGGAGGGCTCGCCGCAGCCATCAGAATCAAAGAGCTGTCCCCGGAAGCAAGCGTGCTGCTCGTGGATAAGCAGACGATCGGATGGGGCGGGAAGGCGAACAAGGGGGCCGGAGTTCTGTGGGTGCTCGCACCCGAGGACGACCTCGAAGCGTTTGTCGATTTTCATGTGAAAAACATCGGCATCTACCTGAACGACCAGGACCTGCTGTACGCCATGGCGCGGGAATCCTATGGAGCGGTGAAGAAACTGGCGGACTGGGGCGTCGGAGTCCTCAGGACTTCCGAAGGGAAATTGGACGTCAGCCGCGTGCCTTTCGGCTGGTCTCTGGCGGCTGTGGACCTGGACATGATGCTGCCGCTGCGGGCGAAGGCCGCAGCGCTCGGCGTGAAGCTCGTCCATAAGACACAGGTGGTCGAGCTGTTAAAACAGGACGGGCGCGTCGCAGGCGCCGTCGGATTCAACCTTCTCGACGGCCGCCTGGCGGTCTTCCACGCCAAAGCCACCCTCCTGGCCAACGGTGATTGCGATTTCGGCGTCCTGAGAATGTGGGCGAATGCGACCGGAGACGGCATCGCGGCCGCCTATAACGCCGGGGCCGAAATGCGGAACGCGGAGTTCGGCAATTTTTACGATGTGATCCTCCAGGATACGGGGATCCCCGTCGTTTTCGGCTTTAATCATCTCTACAACGCGAAGGGCGAGAATATAAGCTCCAAATACATGCAGGGCCCCCAGCCGGACATCCCGATTTCCATCATCCTGGGGATGGAGAGGGAAATCCTGGAAGGGCGCGGGCCTATCTATATCGACATGAAGGAGTATGCGGGCTCGACGGGGAACGGAGGGATATTCCAATGGAATAGGCCCCATTTGAAGGCCCTATTCGAGCGCGAATCCGCCAAGATGCAGCAGTACGGGCCGCCGGCCTCGACAAGGGTGCAAGTCTCTCTTGGTTTTACCGGAGAGCTTTCGCCGGTGCGAGTCGACCATGACATGAGGACGACGGTCCCGGGGCTCTGGGCCGTCGGCGATATAAGCTATGCCGGCTCGGCATGGGCAGGCGCAACCGAAGCTCCGCCCGGAAGGCTCCGAGGTTCCGGATTGATGAACGCCCTGCTGAGCGCGTTGATGGCAGGCCCCTCGGTGTCGCAGTATATAAGAGGGATGGCCCTTCCAACGCCCGGTTCGACGGAGCTGGAGCGCCTGAGAGACTCCATCTTTGCGCCTTTGACCCGGAAATCCGGTTGTCCGCCTTCCGAGGCCGTACGGAACATTCAGGAGGCGGTGATACCGGTGAAGTACAGCATGCGCAGGAGCCGCGAAAGGCTTGAAGAAGCCCTGACCAGGATTCAAAAGGTCCAGGCCATGCTGCCCGAGCTCTATGCGAAGGATCCGCACGAGCTGGGCCGGTGCCATGAAGCGGCCTGCATGGCGCTGTGCGCCGAGATCGGATTCAGAGCCGCTCTGGCGCGCACCGAAAGCAGAGGCTGGCACTATAGGGAAGACTATCCCGAGCGGGATGATCCGAACTGGCTCAGGTGGGTCCTTGTCAAAAAAGTGCAGGATAGGATGATTGTTACAACCGAAACCATCCCCTTGGAGCGTTTCAAAATCCGGCCCGGACTGGCTGCGGCTGTGCCGGATGCGGTCGTCGATCACGACGAGCTTGTGGGTGTGACGCCGGAAATGATCGACTGGTGGTGGGTCAATATGGAAAAGGGATATCCCCTGTGGGAGCCCGAGGATCATAAATCCTTCGTATGGGAAGTGCCGCCGCCCATAGGCGGCTATCTCGGCGCAATCCAGATAGCGGAGGAAAAGATGGGGCCGCTGCCGCCGATGAAGATCCGGATTCGATGGGACGACCCGGACAGCTGCCCCATCCCGCGCACCTACGATCACGCGATCGTCGCATCCGGGATCAGTCCCGAGGGAAAGGTGGGGGCCATGATTCTCCACGAATGGGAGAAGAGTCCCCGCGGAACCAGAATGCGCTCCACCATGCGCTTCTTCGGCCCCGTTCCTCCCGGCCTGCCGGAGATCTGGAGGGCACATGACAGGGCGGAGGTGTCCAGGTTTCCCGAATTCCTGCCGGACCTTTACCGATTATGGCAAGCCGTCAAGGACCCGGCTATAAACAGGCAATGTTCCCTCGCAAGGAGCTCCCGGCAAAGCGAGCCGTAAGAGGTTCTGCGACGGTAGCAAAGCCGGTATGCAATCTTCGGTTCTAAAAGGAGAACGGGCCATGAAATGCATAAGAATTCTGCTTCTTGTCTCTGCGGTATTCCTCTGTCTCGCCGCAGCCCTTGCCGCCGATATTTCTGGCAAATGGACTGCCGTTATCAAGACTCCGATCGGGGATATGAACTACTCTTTCGACTTTAGAGTCGAGGGAGAGAAGCTCACGGGAACAGCCAGGATGTCCATGGGAAGCGAGTCCAGCGAGTCCGTCTTATCCGAAGGTTCGGTGAAGGGCGATGAGATTTCGTTTGTCGAAATGCTGAAGGTGCAGGGTCAGGAACTCCGGTGCGAATATAAGGGCAGGATTTCCGGAGATGAAATCCGCGGCTCCCGAACGGTCGGAACCTACGGAACTGAGGAGTTTGTCGCATCGCGCGTAAAGTAGCCTGATCCTTTCCTTTTGCGAAAGAGTTGCACGGCCCCGTCAGACTTGCGGCTGCTTCCCGGCGCGGTCCGGGTTGGACCCGCGTGCGAGAATCCGAAAAAGCCGCAAGTAAGAGGAAGTGGGAATAAAAGCATGGAGAGTGTCTCCTTTCGAAGCGCCCGCCACGATGAGCACCGGGAACTCCGGACGGCAAACCTGAGAGCAAGGGGATCGCGATGACGGAAGACAGAACAAAGCCTGAATGGCGTGCCCAGAAGACCTATACTCAGAACCGGCTCGACAGCAGGGTCAAGGCGACCCTTCCCCCGCTCACGACCGAGGAAGAAGCCCGCCCCTTCGCCAGATATTTTTACGAGAAGATAAATCCCTGCGATCCCGCCCACTATGCCATGATGGAGCAGCCCATCGATCCCGCCCGGGCCTTCGGCCCTGAGGAAATAAATCGGCTGCTGGACGTGATGAAGCTGGAAACCGGGGAG
>CAYZTZ010000121.1:0-9784 GCA_964481255.1 uncultured Acidobacteriota bacterium
CCGTCTGTCTGAACAATAAGCTGACGCACGGCTCTGGAGAGCCGTGCTCACACAGATATAGGGTCCGTCTCAGCCTATCACATCAGCTCCCAAGAGCCGTGCTCACAGGAATAAGGTACCTTGGAATCCGCCGATTTTACAGGGTCATCCGGGCAATCTGTGAAATCCGCGCCTGGAATTCATGGTAATCTATACCCTTACGTCAGGGGAAGGGCCCGGGACACTGGAGCTATGTTTGAACCGCTAGACAGACTCGTGAAACCCGCGTGGTACGCCCTGTACACGCGGAGCCGCTTTGAGAAAAAAATGCTGGGAGAGCTGACGGAACGCAATATCGAGGTCTTCCTCCCAATGCGCGAGGTCCTCAGCCGATGGAAGGACCGTAAAAAGCGCATCTGGATCCCGCTCTTTCCGGGTTACATTTTTATCAACCACGTGGACACGCCTGAAAACCGGTACCGGGTCCTGAACATACCGGGCGCCGTCCGTTTCGTCGGTCATGAAGGGCACGCCGACCCCATTCCGGAAGAGCAGATCCAAAACGTGCGCCGGTTTCTGGAAGCCAAGCTCGCCGTCGACCCCTATCCTTACATCCGTGTGGGAAGCCGCGTGGAAGTAATCGCCGGCCCTCTCAAGGGAATCCAGGGCATCCTGGTGCAGAAACGCGGCAGATTCCGCTTCGTAATACAGGTCGACCTGATCCGCCAGGCGGTGTCCGTGGAAATCGACGCCTCAGACGTCCGGCCGATCTGAAGGAGCGGGAGTCGCGGCCGCCGCAGGCGGAAACCAATATGACGGAACGGACACTGGCTCATATCGTCGAAAACTACTACCGCCGCGGGGCTGAAACCGCCTTCGTCTGCCGGCGCGGCTACCGCAATCTTCGCTATTCCTACCGCGCGACCGCCGAATACGCCTACCGCATGTCCCGGGAACTCGAGGACCGGGGCGTCGGGCAGGGGGACAGGGTCTTTTTATGGGGCGACGACTGCGTCGAGTGGGTGGCCGCCTTTTTCGGCTGCGTCCTCCGGGGAGCGGTCGTCGTCCCGATGGACCGGGGCGCTTCGATGGAATTCGCGCGCAGCGTGGCGCGCCAGGTCGACGCAAAGATTTGCCTTGGCTCGCTGGCCCAGCCGCGCATCGACCCTTCCCTGCCGCTGATCGCTTTCGAAAAGATGCCCGAGATCCTGGCGCGCCATTCGGGAGCCCCGGTGGCTTTGCCGGATCGGAGCTCGCGGGACACCGTGGAGATCGTTTTTACCTCGGGAACCACGGCGGATCCGAAAGGGGTCGTGATTTCGCACCGGAACATTCTCGCCAACCTGGAGCCCTTGGAGAAGGAAATCCGGAAATACCTGAAATACGAACGGGTTTTTCACCCGTTGCGCTTCCTGAATCTTTTGCCGCTCAGCCACGTCTTCGGACAGTTCCTGGGTCTTTTCATCCCGCAGATACTGGGGGCCACCGTCGTTTTTCAGGAGACTCTCAATCCGTCCGAAATCATCGCCACGATCAAGCGGGAGAGGATTTCGGCGCTCGTGACGGTCCCGCGCATCCTGGACACTCTCCGGGATAAGATCGAGCGCGACCTGGAGTCCGCCGGGCGCCTGGGGCGATTCCGCCTCGAATTCGAGGCCGCAAGCGGCCTTCATTTCCTCCGCCGCTGGTGGCGCTTCCGCGGAATCCACCGGCTGTTCGGCTGGAAATTCTGGGCCTTCATCTGCGGCGGCGCGAGCCTCGGCGCCGAAACCGAGCGGTTCTGGGGGCGGCTCGGTTTCGCCGTCATCCAGGGCTACGGACTGACCGAAACCACTTCGATGATAAGCATCAATCACCCTTTCAGGCTCGGTCAGGGGTCCGTAGGCATGATACTGCCCGGCCGCGAGGTCAAGCTTGCCCCGGACGGGGAGATCCTGGTGCGAGGAGAGAGCGTCGCATCCGGCTATTACCAGGGGAGGGAAATGAGGCCCGTCCATGGCGAGGAGGGGTGGTTCCACACGGGCGATATGGGAGCTATCGATGACAGGGGCAACCTCTATTTCAAGGGACGCCGCAAGAACGTGATCGTGAGTCCGGAAGGGATGAATATCTACCCGGAAGACCTCGAGGCGGCCCTGCGCCGCCAGCCGGAGATACGCGACTGCGTCGTCCTCGGACTGGAGCGCGACGTAAACGCCGAGGCCTGCGCCGTCCTGATCCTTCACGACCGGGGACAGGACGCCGAGGCCGCCGTGAGGCGCGCCAACGAGTCCCTCGCCGAATTCCAGGCCATCCGCCGCTGGGTCGTCTGGCCGGAGGAGGATTTTCCCAGAACCCCGACGCAAAAGCCCCAAATCCGCGTCATTCAGGAATTCATCCGTTCCCATTTCCAGCGGTCCGCTCCGGTTGAGGCGGGCGCCGAGGTCGTGGCCGGCCTGATCGCGCGCATCACGGGGCGCAGCGTCGAAAACATTTCGCCGGAGAGCCATCTCGCGAAGGACCTCAATCTGAGCTCGATCGAAAGGGTCGAACTGCTGAGCGCCCTGGAGGACAGGTTCCAGCTGGACCTCAATGAATCGCGCTTCACATCCGCGAGCACGGTCGCAGATATAGAGAGGATGCTGAGCCAACCCGCCGGCCGGCGTACGGACTTCGTGTACCCGCGATGGACACAGGGCGTCGCGTTCGATATTTTAAGGGCCCTGGTCTATTACCTGGTCTCCTGGCCGGCGACCATGATCCTGGCCCGTCCCGCCGTGCGCGGCCGCGAGAACCTGCGGCGCTTGATCGGTCCCGTCCTGTTCGTGTCCAATCATGTCACCCAGGTGGATATCGGGTTCATCCTGGCCGCTCTCCCCCTGCGCTACAGGCACCGTCTGGCTGTAGCCATGCTCGGGGAAATGCTCCAGGAGATGCGCAACCCGCCCGACGCTATGCCCCGGATGAGGCGGTGGATTGAAAAATTCTCCTACGGGCTGGTAGTGGCGCTTTTCAACGTGTTCCCTCTGCCCCAGAAGACGGGATTCCGACAAAGCTTCGCTTACGCGGGCGAATCGGCGGACCGGGGTTATTCGATCCTGGTATTCCCGGAAGGGGCGAGGACGCAGGACGGGGCCCTCGGCCCCTTCCGCGCCGGGATCGGCCTGCTGGCGGCCGATCTCGGGCTTCCCGTCGTCCCTGTCAGAATCGACGGGCTTTATGAGCTTAAAAAAGCCGGCAGGAGATTCGCGCGACCCGGGACTGTCCGCGTAAGCATAGGCGAGCCGATCCGCTTCGATCCGGCGACCGACCCTGTCGAGATCGCCCGCGACCTGGAAAAGCGCGTCCGTTTGCTATAGGATTTCCGTTTTCATGTCCGTGGCGTAAATCCCGGATTTCGAGTCGTTGAGCCGCCTTGAAAAGAATCGTCACGCGGGAAAGCAACAAGGGATACTACAGGGTCCTTCATGTCCCTATCTGGATCTGGGTCTTTTTTATTCTCCCGGGACACCTGACATACTCCCTGTATGTGAACGGGCCCGACCGCAGGCATTGGATCTGGCTCGCCGTAGTCGCCGCAGTCTGCGTCCGGCGCGGCTTCGCCGGGCGCCTTCCCGGCGTCGAACCGCGCCCCTACGTCACGCACTACGGGATGGACCAGCCGAACGTCCCTTACCGCGTCGTGTGTTACACGGCCGCCTGGATCGACCTGCTGCTGCCTTTCGCCTTCAACTTTGTCGGCCTGATATGGGCCGCGGCGACGGGACGCTGGCTGATGGCGGAGATGTACACCTACTGGTATTACCCGCTCGCCCTGGCTGTCGTCCTCGCAACGCTTCTGGACCGGGTCCCGCGCACCAGGCGCTCCACCGCCGGCGAGGGTGTGGAAAAGGGGTGGTTTTATGTCGCGATCTGGACGGTCGTGCCGGCTCAAATCGCCGCGTGGGCGGCCTGGCGGCTGGGCGGAAGACTCCATCTCGAGCAGCCGGGGCTGAATTACCTGCGCCTGTCGGTATTTCTGTTTTTCGCGGCCGCGCTTTTTTATCTCGGCTTGCGCGAGCGTCTCCCCCGAACGCGGCGGGTCAGCGGGTAGCGGTCAGCGGCTAGCGGGCAGCGGTTAGCGGTTAGTAGGAGATGGATTAAGGTGGCTGGGAGGATTAAAGGAGGAGGTGTTTTAAAGGATAAAAGAGGAACAAAAATGAGAAGTGTGAATCGCTGCTCAATGTAACGCTCTCCTTGAAAAGCCTTACCCTGGCAATATAACATCCTCCATCCTAAAAACCTGAAAAATCCCAATAGCCATCAAATTCTAACCGCTGACCGCTACCCGCTGACCGCTGACCGCTAACCGCTGCCCGCTATGTCCGGCCAGTCGTGTTTCGGGTAGCGCCGCATCAGCTCGCGGCGGATCGCAGGATAGTGCTTGCGCCAGAAACCGGCCAGGTCCTGCGTCACCTGCACGGCGCGGCCGTTGGGCGCCAGCAGGTGCACGGTGAGAGTCACGCGGCCTTTGCAGATTTTCGGCGCCGATGTCTGCGCGAAAAAATCCTGGAGACGCGACGCGACCCAGGGCGGCCTGCCGGCTTCATAATGCACCCGCACCAGGCGCCCTTTTCCTATCATCACGCGTTCCGGCGCCTCTCTTTGCAGGGCTTCGCGCTGACGCGCCGTCCATTCGTCCGTCAGGGCGCCGATCAGCGACTGATGGGACAGTTCCTCGAGCCTGCAGCGTCCGGCGCACAGCCTCTGGACGGCCCGGCGGACGGCGTCGTCGGTTATCTCGGGCCATGTCTCCGAGGGGAAGTGCTTGGCGACAAGGGAGAGCCTGGCGCGAATGGACGCGAGCGAATCGGCGTCGCGGAATGCGTCAAGCCCGCGCGCGAGTACCTGCGCGGCCAGAATTTCGGAGGCCTTGGAGGAAGGGGAGGCCGCCCGGGTCGTTTCTTCAATGACAATCTGGAGATAGGATGTCCGCCGGGACTCATCGACCCGCGCGGCCGCTTCGTTCCATATCAGCGCGGTAGTTTCCGTAATCGCGTCCGGGAAAAGCGCGGCGAGCCATTCGATTTCGACGGAAGAGGCGAGACGGACGAAAAGGCCCGCCGGCTTTCTCCCGCCGCTCTCCTTGCGCTCTTCCGCGTCCACGGCGACCATGAACTCCGCGTCGCGCACCACGCTGGACGGGGAGAGAACCGCGGACCCGCCTCCGGCCAACAGGAGTTCGCGCGAACGCGGCTTCCGGCGTTTGGCGACGCGGTCCGGGAAAGCCGCCAGTATGGCGGTGCGGAGCGCCTCCTCCCCTTCTTTTGTCCCGGCGCCGAAAGAGTCCGTTCTTCCGCTGGAGAGGATTTTCAGGAGCTGACGGCGGCTTTTCCGTACGGCCTCGACGGCATTCGGCTCGAGACCCATGGCTTCGAGCCGGCCTCCATGGGATCCTGCCTCCTCCGCTTCGCGAAAGCGGTCCAGCAGTTCCAGGAGATCGGACGTGCCTGAGAATTCCTGCCGCTTTTGTGCGCCGGCAGCGTTGAAGCGGGCGCGGGTGTCGAGACGGATGTCCCTTTCGGACACGAGAGCCGCAAGCAGAACGCTCTGGGAACCGACCCCCAAAGTCTCGCCCTCAAGGATCAGGCGTGCGAGCCTCGGGTGCACGGGAAATTCCAGCATCCTGCGGCCCATGTCGGTGATGCGGCCGTCTCGGGCGACGGCCCCCAACTGGATCAGGAGAGTTTCAGCCGCCTCGACGGCTTCCGGGGCCGGAGGGTCGAACCACGGGAACGAGACGATGTCGCGCACGCCGGCGCCGTGAAGCATGAGAATGGTTTCCGATAAGTCGGCGCGTCGTATCTCCGGCACGTCATGGTCCGGCCTGGACTCGAAATCGGCGAGCGTGTATAAGCGCAGCACGCGCCCGTCCCTGGTGCGGCCCGCGCGCCCGGCGCGCTGGACGGCCGAGGATTTACTGATCCGGACCGTGGACAGTGTGGGGAAGCCGGTCCAGGCGGAATGGCCCGCCATTCGGGCGAGACCTGAATCGACGACCCCTGCGACGCCCGGGATGGTGATGGAAGTTTCAGCCACGTTGGTGGCCAAAATCACCTTCAGGCGGGAGGACGGCTCGAGGGCTTTTCTCTGCTCCGACAGGGGGAGATCGCCGTGAAGGGGGATGAGATGAAAACCATGACGCTCCGCCGGGGACGCGAGCGCCTCGGCCGAACGGCGGATCTCGGCCGAGCCGGGCAGGAAAACAAGTACGTCTCCCTGGATTCCAGAGCGTAGAAGCTTTGAGACGGCCGCAACGACCTTTTCATGCGGCGGACGGTTAACGGGCCGCTCCTCGTGCTCGATGTCCAGGTGGAAAGTCGAACCCTCGATGCGGAGCGCTTTCGCCCCCGGCAGAAACGAAACCACGGGCTCGGCGTCGAGCGTCGCCGACATCACGATGATTTTCAGCTCCGGCCTCCGCTGTCGCAAACGCTTGAGAAAGGCGAGCGCCAGATCGGTCGACAGGTGCCGCTCGTGGAACTCGTCCAGTATCACCGCCGAGACCCCTTCCAGATCGGGGTCCCGGACGATTCTTCGCGAGAGAATGGCCTCGGTCAGAAACCGGATCCGCGTCCCGGGACCGCCCACGCTCTCGTAGCGTATCGAGTAACCCACGGTCGCTCCCGGCCTCTCCCCGAGTTCCTCCGCCACGCGGAATGCCGCCAGACGCGCCGCCAGCCGGCGCGGTTCAAGCACGATGATCTCTCCGCCGGCGGCGAAACCGGCGTTGTAAAGAGCCCGGGGTACCCGCGTCGTCTTGCCGGCCCCGGGCGGCGCCGTGAGTACCAGCGCAGGCCATTCGGCGAGGCGGCCGGTGATTTCAGGGAGAAAAGGATCAATCGGGAGCATAAGGCGGATGATAAATTTCCTTCACACAAAGAATCGCGTGAGGACGGATCTCCGGATCCGTCCGTGTGTCTCAGCAATAAGCGGACGCACTATTTCCCCAAGTCGTGTGCGGGCGGGTCTCCAGCCCCGTCCGTCTGTCTGAACAATAAGCGGACGCACGGCTCTGGAGAGCCGTGCTCACGAAAACATCATTCATTTCCTGCCGCCCGGCTCAGGATAAGTTCATGGATTACCCCCTGAGCTTCTTCAATTTGTTCGCGCATGCCCTCCGGCGCGTTCGTCAGGAAGATGATGAACAGCTGCCTGTCGGGGTCGATCCACAGCGATGAGCCGTTCAAGGCGCTGCGCCCGAAGGCCGAGGCTGAAAACAGACGGGACGCCCTTTCGGAAGAGTCCGGGCGAGACCACGCGCCTTCGCTCCCGGTGAACAGGTTTACGGAGGCGGGACTGAGAAAGCGGCGGTGATCGTAAACACCCTTATTCAGGAGCATCTGCGCGAAGGAGGCCAGGTCGTGCGCGCCCGCGAACCAGCCTCTTCGGGAGGCCTGGGAAGGGACGACGCTTCCGCGGAATTCATTCGGGGGCGCGTCGTAGAAGGAATTTTGCATCCCCAGAGGAGCCAGGAACCGGTGCGTGAAATACCGCCGGAACCTCAGGCCGGAGGCGCGGGACACGATCTCCTCGAGAAGACCGCCGCGTGCGGTCAGGTCATCTTCCGAGTTCAGGCCGCCGGAGGCCGGGCGCCACAGATCCAGCACCCGCAGTGATGCGTCGATTTTCCCCTTGCGTTCGGGGAGGTAGTTCAGGACGGGATCTTTCAGATTAAGGCTTCCCGATTCGGCCGCCATCAGGGCTGCGGCGGCCGCGGCGAGAGTCGAAAGCGATCCCAGGTGGTACACGGTGTCCGCGGAGACGTCGACGGCACCGGCGCTGAATGCGGTTTTGCCCGCGGCGACATCCAGAAGCACCTTGCCTTTAAGACCCGCCAGGATGCGCGCACCGGGGAAAAGACGACCGGATATGGCGGAATCCAGCATGACGCGGATCTTTTCCGAAACTTCGGCCGCCTCTGCGGAGGCCGCGGGTGGGTCGCGCTTCAGTTTCATTTCAAGCTTCGCGACCCGGAGACCGTCGCCGGCCCGGCAATATCCCGGAATGGATACAGGCATTTTGCCCTGAATCGGGATTTCTCCGGCCAGCGCCTTGGCGGCGGCGGTCTGAGACACGTCGGAATAGCTGAAGGCGCACAGGCATGTCCCGACCTGGGGAAAGCTCGAGAGGATGTAGGGGTTCCCGAAAATTACCCAGACGACGGGCTTGCGCGACTCCGATATTTTCTGAAAAATCCGCCGGTGGCTTTCCGGGACCGGCGCCGTCTCCTGCCCGACGACCAGGCGCGCGACCGTCGCGCACACGATCAGATCCGCGGCGGCGATCTCCCCTTCAATGTCCTCCATCATCTCCGCCGTGATCCTGGAATTCCCCCAGGCGGTGCGCAGGGAAGGGAAGCGCCGGCGCATCTGCGCCTGGAAAACGGCGGCCGGCGAAGACTCAAGGCCGGTAGCGAGGGTCAGGCTGAAAATCTTCGGATCCGCGGCTGGATTAACCGGCAGCAGGCTTATCTCGTCCTGGACTGCGGTGATCGAATGGTCCGCGATGGTCTGGGCCAGCTTCACGCTTTCGGGCGACGCGACGATATCGCCGATCCGCTGAATGGGCACGGTGCGGTTGAGATGCAGTCTCAATCGGGCCTTGGCCTGAAGTATCTTCCGTGCCGAATCGTCAATGCGGCTACGGGCGATTTCGCCTCTTCGGACCGCGCGCTCGACCTCGTTGACGGCCACAACGGCGTTGGTAGGCAGAAGAAGGACATCCGCTCCGGCCTGAAGGGCGCGCACCGCGGCCAGGCCGCACCAGTAGCTGTTCGTGATTCCGCCCATCTCCAGTGCGTCGGTGACCAGGATCCCCTTGAACTTCAGGATATTTCTCAGAAGCCCGGTCGAGATGTCCGTGGAGAGCGTCGCGGGCGCCTGCGCGTCGCTCGTGATCTTGGGAACCGAGACGTGCGCGGTCATGATGGAGTCCACGCCGGCTTCCACGGCCCTGCGGAAGGGAACGAACTCGACGGACTCGAGACGGTCGAGGTCGGCCTGGACCACCGGAAGAGAGATGTGGGAGTCCGTCGAAGTGTCGCCGTGCCCGGGGAAATGCTTGGCTGTGGCCAGGACGCTGCCTTTTTTCGCGCCGCGGATGAAGGCCGAACCCAGGCGTGCCACGAGAAGAGGGTCTTCGCCGAAAGAGCGGATGTTGATGACGGGGTTTTCGGGATTGTTGTTGACGTCCATCACCGGGGCGAAAATCCAGTGGACTCCCAGGGCCCTGGCTTCCCGCGCCGTGACCAGGCCCTGCTGAAACGCCAGGTCTTCCGAGCCGGCGGCTCCCAGGGCCATCGTCCAGGGGAATGACGTGGTGTCATCGATGCGAAGGGCCGCCCCGCGCTCGAAATCCGCCGAAACCAGAAGGGGCAGTCTCGAGGCGGCCTGAAGTTCATTCAGCAGGACGGCGGACTCATACACGTTGCCTGCGAAGAGGACGACGCCGCCCACGCGCTCCCTCTGGATCAGGTCCTTGACCGCGGCGAATTCCGGGCTCCGGCGGTTGACGAATCTGCCTGTCACGCGTATCTGCACGAGCTGGGCGATCTTTTCGCGCAGGCTCATGGTCCTGAGCGTTTCGTCCGCCCATGCCCTGTCGGGCTGCTCGGCGGGTGCGGAGGCGATCGTGAAAAAAAGAACCGCCGCGACGGCGGCGGCTTTGCGAAGGGATGCAGTGATATTGGAATATTTCATGGATTGCTTGACGCCGTGCTCACGAAAACAGTCGTGTGCGGGCGGGTCTCCAGACCCGTCCGTCTGTCTGAACAATAAGCATACGC
>CAYZTZ010000122.1:0-9686 GCA_964481255.1 uncultured Acidobacteriota bacterium
GCGACCTTCGATCCGGCGACCTGCAAGTTCACGATCGATCGGCCGGTATATCCAGGAGGGTCTGCGTATTTTGGAAATCGCGAGACGGCGAACTCTTCCCCCCTCGCCCGGAAGATCTTCGAGATTCCGGAAGTGGAGAGCGTATTGATCGCGGAAGATCAGGTTACGGTCACCAAATCCGGATACGAACCTTGGCCGTCGTTCGGGAAGCTGGTCGGAGCCAAGATCCGGGAACACATCCGATCGGGCGAGCCCGCCGTCAGCCCCGAATATGACAGCGCCATGCCGCCCGAGGCGGAGATACGCAGGAAAGTTCAGACGCTTTTGGACGGCGACGTCAATCCCGCTCTCGGCATGCATGGCGGATGGGTGGAGCTTGTGGACGTGCGGAAAAATGTCGTTTATCTGAAACTGGGCGGCGGTTGTCAGGGTTGCGCTTCCGCCAAATTGACCCTGAAAATGGGGGTCGAAAAGATTATCCGCGAGAGAATACCGGAAGTGGGCGAGATACTCGATGTCACGGATCACGCCTCCGGCCGGAATCCCTTTTATCAGCCCTGAGGATGATGCGCCGCCGTCGCGAAGCACGCCGGCCGATGGTTTTCGGGAGGGTCAGAGGAAAGCCCGGGACGGAGCATCGGTTCGGTTGAGCCCGGGCGCCGGCAGGAGGATCGGAATCGCAGGCCGCCGAAGGGTCCCATGGGCGGCGGTTTTTTAAAATCTGTGTTGCATTTTTCGGGAATATCCGCAAAATGTGTCTAGCTTGTTTGCTGTTTTCCGAGTGATTTGGACATTCGTTCTACGGGAGGATTTTCATGGCTGCAAAAGTGATGACGAAGGCTCAGCTGGTGTCCGTTGTAGCAGACAAGGCGGGAATAACCAAAGCCACGGCCAACCGGGTGCTGGAGATTATTTATGCGACCGCGGTATCCGAGACCAAGAAGAACGGTCAGTTCGTGTTTCCGGGTATGGGGAAGGCGGTGAAATCCCAGCGCAAAGCGAGAATGGGTAGGAATCCGCAAACCGGCGAAGCGATCAAGATACCTGCCAAGACGGTCGTGAAATTCCGCGTCTCCAAAGCCTTCAAGGACGCCGTGGTGCCGCCGAAGAAGTAGGCGCGGCCGCTTCAAAAGAGAACGGGATCAGACCCCTGGGATCCGCCCGATTTGATGCCTGAATCCTGACAGGAAGGGAGGACTCTCAGGGTCTGGTTCTGCTGTCTTTATATCCGCATGATCTGATTGTCCGGTTCTCTGCCGCCCCAGCGATTGCTGAAGGCGTTCAGACAAAGAAGCGTCAGAAACACCATGCCCAGGGGCAGCAAATTCCACCAGTAATGAGTAAGGATGCGTATGTCCCTGAGATTTCTGAGCATGGAACCCCAGGATTCCCCGGAGTCCCCGAACCCCACGTTCAGGAATGAGAGAATCGCCTCCCCGAGGAGGAAAATGGGCGCCGCAACGGCTGTCTGTGTCAGGGCGTAAGGCAGCAGGCCGGGCAGCATATGACGCCGGAAGATGTATAGAGGCGTGCCGCCCAGCGAGCGCGAGGCTTCCACATAAACGGCGTTCTTGAGCTGCAGGATCAAACCGCGCACCCCTCGAGCCATCGGAGGCCAGGCCACGGCTGCGATAATCCCCGAGGTCAGGATCAGGGTCTGCCAGAACGGAACCCGCAGGGGCAGGAGAGCCCGTATGGCCAAAGCCAGATAAAGCGCCGGCAGCGCCAGGACAAACTCCGAAAAGCGCATGAGCAAAAGATCCGTCCACCCGCCCAGCAGACCCGCCAGAGCCCCTATCGTCAATCCTAAGGCCGCGTAAACAGCCATTCCGAGAATAACGACCAGCAGGGAGGTGCGGGTCCCGGCCAGCACCCGGGCGAGGACGTCGCGGCCCAGCTCGTCGGTCCCCAGGGGGTAAAAGCGCGGGGCTTCGCTTCTGCCGATCAGGTGACGATCCATGGGGATCAGGCCGAACAGCCTGTAAGGGTAGCCGCGGAAGAAAAACTGGAGCGCGCGGGGAGCCTCCTTGTCTTCCTGATAGGACGCCTCAAGAGGATCCATAAGCTTTGTATCGTAAATGAACGGTCTGAAACGCGGCCTGGCGTTCCCGCCGAGAAAATGAACGCGCGACGGGGGAAGATAAAACTGGTCAAGGTTCTGGAGCGTCGGCGGATTAGGGGACAGAAAATCCGCAAAGAGGGCCGCGAAAATCAACAGGCCTGCAAATCCAATCGCGATCGGGTTCCCCGGGCGTTTTTTCATCAGCGGACTTTCCTCAATAGAGATCGGGTTCGCGGATCGAAGGTCGCCAGCGCCGCATCGGCCAAAAGATTGCCCGTCACAAGAAGAAGACTGCTGCCCACGACGCATCCGGCGAGCAGGAAGAGGTCGTTGTTGAAAAGAGCGTCATAGGTGATCTGGCCCAGGCCCGGCCAGGCGAAAATCACTTCCAGAATCAGGCTGCCGCTGAGAACGCCGCCCAGCATGGGTCCCGAGATGGAGAGAACAGGGTTGAGCCCCGGCCGCAGGATGTAATGCCAGAAGAAATGAGAACCGCTCAGTCCCCTGGAACGGGCGGATCTGAAATAGAGCTCATCGCGGAGGCCGCGGGTTGCGGCATACTGGATGCGTTCCACGGACGCCAGAACCGGGATCGTGAGGCACGCGACCGGAAGTATGAGGTGGCGGATACGGTCCGCCGCCCAGAGCCAGAAACCGGCGTCCGGGCTTTCCAGGGAACCCATCCCGCCCAGAGGGAACCATTGCGTGTGCGCGGCGAAAAGCAGCGCCATCAGGCCAAGCAGGAGTGATGGCAGGGAGAGGGAGACCGCCGAAAACAGATCAAGGCAGCGTCCCAGCGGGTGCCGTCCGAGTATTCCATGGAAGGCGCCCAGGATTATTCCTCCGCCAAAGCCCAGGATCAGTGCGGGGATTCCTATCCACAGAGTTTTCGAAAGGGCGTCCGCGACGACAGCCGTGACCGGTCTCTGGTAGAACAGCGAATAGCCGAGATCGAAGCGAAGCAGGTTTTTCAGCCAGCGGAAAAACTGAATATAGAAGGGCTGATCCAAGCCGTATTTGTGGCGGAGCTGCTCCACCGTCTCGGCGCGCATTCCGCTGTCCAGCAGGTGCGCGCTGAAAAAATCTCCGGGAACGAGGGATGAGAAAAGGAACGTCACAAAGGCGACCAGGAGGGCGAGCGCGACGAGTTGCGCCGTGTGTTTCAGCAGGAAGACAAATAGGCGCATAGTAAAATCCAATGAACACCGGCGCCCATTGGGACAGGGCGAACTTCCGTCTCCGCGGAGCCCTTCGACATCGGCCGGAATAATCCACGCGCCTGTGTTTCTCAAAAGGCCCGGCGCGCAAGGTTTCGGAGCGCCGAAAAAGCGAGGCGGCTCAGGGTCTGCTCTTGGTTATCTCCTCAACGTTCCATAGGAGATGCGGCGCCAGAATCGAGGGGCGTATATTCCCCACTTTGTTGCTCCATCCCACGAGCACATGCGGGGCCACGGTGGGGATGGCCGGCATCTGGGAGGCCCAGATCTCCTGAACCTCGTTGAAAGCCGCTTTCCTTGCTTGCGGATCGATGCTCCGCACGAGCCTCGAAATCAGCGAATCGATCGCCGCCTCCCACGGGCGCTCAGGCTTCTCTTGGTTCGGACACCAGAAATGAATCTTGCCGCTGCTGTACCACAGGTCGGTCTGCAGGTCCGGGGCGACATCCGTCGGCGTGAATCCGAATAAAATGGCCTCATAATCGAAGGAATTCAAAAAGCGGGATGCGATCTCGTTGGGGAGAAGCTGCTGGATCCCCGACCGGATCCCTATTTTGGACAGGTTGTCGCGGATGATCTGAGCCGTTTTCTCGCGCACGCTGCTGCCTCGCGATGTGATCAGGCTGATCTCCATCGGCCGGCCGCTGCCATATTCCAGAACTCCGTCGCCGTTGGAATCCCTTAACCCGATTTGAGCGAGCAAGTCCCGCGCCCGTCCCGGATTATAGTTTTTCCTGGGAAGCCCGGGATGGTACCACAGGTGGTTCCCCGAGCTCACAGGGCCGTATTGAGGCGCGCCGAGCCCCAGAAAGACGGAACGCGTCATGCCTTCGCGATCCAAAGCGTGCGAGACCGCCGTCCGGAACTCCGCCTTTTCGAAGATGGCCAGCTTTTCGGGATCCGGAAGCTTCCTGCCCTGGCTGTTTGAGCCCCGGTTTAGATTGAACCAGAGAAAGTCCATGGTCAGGCCGGGGCCCAGATCGCGAAGCGTGTAGCCGCGCGGGGCGCGCCGCAGCATCGCATAGTTTTCGGGATTCAGCGAGTTGACCAGATCCAGTTCGCCTTGCTGAAACCGGAGCGCCTCCGAGTTGAGGTCGGGGATGATGAGAAATGTGATCGCGTCCAGATAGGGTAGAGTTTGTCCCGAGCGGTCCTTTTTCCAATAGTATGGATTGCGTTCAAGAACGATTTTAACGCCGCGTTGGTATTCCTTGAGCCGGAAAGGTCCGAGGCCCACGACTTCATTCGGCTCGACGGTCGGTCCCCACGCTGCGGCCAGCCGTCCCTCCTGATAGGCCCGCAGCAGACGCCCTCTGGGCAGAATGGGCACGGAGTCGAGCATGCGGAGTCCCATTCCCACGGGGCGCTGAAAAGTCAGCTGGATCGTATGGTCATCGATTTTTGCGATCTTGGGGAAGGAACCGTCTGTTTCGATCTGACCGGATAGGGCGCTCTGGGTATTGGGGTCGGTGAGCACCTGAAAGGTGAACACGACATCATCGGCGGAGAAAGGGCTCCCGTCGGAAAAGCGCAAGCCGCGGCGCAGATGAATGGTATAGATCCGGCCGGTCTTGTCCGTTTCCCATCCTGCGGCCAGCGACGGCTCCAGTTCCATGGTGCTGCGGTTGATGTGAACCAGATCCGCGGAGAGTCTTTCGGCAACGACGGTGTTGGCAAAGCCCGAGGTCAGAATCCGGTTGAAATTCGAGGGATCGGAAGCCACGGCTGTGACGAGATTTCCTCCTCGGACGCCGGTCCCGTTTTTGAGATAGAGATAATCGATTCGTTCCTTGTTCTGGAAAGATGGAGCGTCGCGCGGGACGGCCGCGAATAGGAGACAGAGCAGGAGCACTTTCATCGATTGGATGAGCATGGCTGGCAGTTTCATAGAATTCGGGCGCACTGTCAAGAGATTCGGAGTTCCGGCGGGGTTCGCCGGAATACTTTTAAATCCCTCGGGGTCTGTGCATTAATATAGGACCCCGGATATCCCCAAAGGCCCGGAGGATGCGCGGCAGTGAATGCCGTGCGGAAGCGGAGGGAGCGGGCGCATCAACCGGATTCCCGCATCGGTTGATTTTGTGCAGCCGAAAGACGCGGCTTCTCCGCATGAAGCAACCTTTCGGGCTTGAGGGGATGCCGTCGCCTGCGGATGACGGAGGTATCCAAGAACGATCTTATCCGGGAGAAACCATGAAGATCGCGCATCGAAGATTCAGGGACGGCCAGGCGATCCAGGAGCGCTATCAGATTGATCGCTTTCTGGGCTCGGGAGAGATGGGGGAGGTCTATCAATGCCGGGATCTCGGCGAGGGGGCCTCGCGGCTGGCTGTTAAGGTTTTATGGGGCACGCATTCCATTCCGGGACCCATGGACGCTCTCGGCCGGGAGCTGTCTTTTCTGCGCCGGCTGAACCATCCTGATATTGCCCGTCTTGTTGATTTTGGGTTCCTGAGCGATGCCGGTCGATGGTTTCTGGCCTATGAGTTTATCGAGGGGAAGGATCTTTATGCCGCATCGGAAAGAATGAACACGGATGAACTGATGGGTTTGATTCTTGAACTTTGCGGGGCCGTCTTGCGCCTGCATTCGCAAGGCGTCATTCACGGAAATCTGAAACCGTCCAACGCGCTTGTCGGAAGGATGGATCACGCAAAGGAGCGGCTTAAGGTCCTGGATTATGGGCTTAGAGGCTGGTTTCGGAATGATGGGTCGGACAGTCCGGGATCCATGCCGGCCTATACCGCGCCGGAAATACTCCTGGGAGGCAGACCGGGTCCCGCCTCGGATTTATACTCGCTGGGGATCTTGATCTATCAACTGCTGACGCGTCGGCTTCCCTTTGAGGATGAAGACCCCGGCTTTCTGGTTCAGAAACATCTTCAAGGGAGCGTCGATCTGCGCCCCATCGATCGCCTCGGCGGAGGCGCCGCGTTGTCTCAGCTGTTGCGTGCATTGCTCGACAAGGATCCGGCCAAGAGACCCTCCTCCGCGGAAGAAGTGGTGGGTCTTTTGAAAGAGATTGCCGGTGCCGACTCCGCAGCAATGAAGATGAAGAGCTATGGGAATCGACTGCCCGCCGCGCGCTTTGTCGGACGGGAAGCCGAGATGCGATGTCTAAGGGAGTGTGCGGACCGTGTACGGGTGGACGGCCGCGGATACACGGTTTTTATTACGGGAGAAGCCGGATCGGGCAAAACGAGATGCATGGATGAGTTGAGAAGCTGGGCCCTTCTGAGCGGCTGGCGCGTGATCGAAGGACGCTGCGGCGATGCCGAAGGAGGGTCCTACGCGCCTTTTCGGCAGATTCTGGCGAGGACGCAGCCGGCAGGCGGGGAGGCGCTGTTTCACTTCGAGGCCGCCCCCAGTGTGGCGGAGACCGGAAGCTTTGCTGGCTCATCGGAATTTGCGGCGGGACGTTTTCGGGATCTCCTGACAAGAGAACTTGTCCGGCGGCTGGAAGATCGCCCGACATTGCTATTGCTGCATGATTTCCACAAAGCGGATGAGGCCACCCTCACGGTTCTGGATTATTTAAGCTCGGATATTCAGTTCCATGCGGTCCTGATATGTGTCAGCGTCCGTTCCGGCGAGGATAGGAGGGAGATGCTGGGAAAGCTCATGCAGGCCATGGTGCGCCGCCAAGGGGGAGAGATCCTGGCACTGGAGTCTTTCTCGAAGCAGGATGTTGGAGATCTCATAGCCGGAATGACGGGGGATGTGGCGCTCAGGGAAAGGCTTGGGGTTTGGATGTATCGGAACATCGGGGGGAATCCGTTTTTCCTCGAAGAGATGCTGAAGCACCTGGTGGAGCAGGGACTGCTGTGCCGAATCTCTGGCCAGTGGACTTTCAAAGAGGAGGGCTTGGGCAGCCTTGATCTGCCCGCCGGCGTCGGGGCGATTCTTCGACGTCGTCTCGAGACGCTGTCTCCGTCAGCGAAGGATTTGGCGCGATATTTGGCCTTGATGCACCGAGCCGTCCCCCTGGATCTGCTTCAATCGCTGATGTCGATCGATAGGAGTGCGGTCCATGACGCTTTGCAGGAGCTGAAGGATCGGCAGATGGTGCATGTTGCGCGCGAGGATCCGCAAGAGACGGTGGAATTCCGACACGGACTAATTGCCGAGGTAGTTCGGGGCGATTTGCCGCGGCGGCTTCGCCGCGCGATGCATCGCAAAATCGCCGAGGTATTGGAACAGACCTACGGGCCGGACGCGCACCTCCAAGAACTCGCCACGCATTATATGGAAGGTAAGAGAGGTCAGATGGCAGTTAGATATTCGCTGGCATTGGCCTCTAAGGCACGTGGTGAATTTTCTCATGAACTAGCTCTTAGATGCTATCAGTATGCACTAAAGGAACGGGTTGGTCTATCCATGGAGGAGTGTTGCTCCGTTGCGGTTGATGCGAGCGACACCTTGTTCGCATTAGGCCTTCCAAAGCATGCCATTAGGCTACTAAAGACGGAAATGCGTAGGGCTGGAAACGTTGGCATACACCAGAAAGCAAAGATGCATATGCAGCTGGCAATGGCTTATCAATACTATGGCGATCCACATATGCAAGAGATCCATTGCCGTCAAGGCTTAAAGGTTTTTCGGAATCGACCACAAAAGGATCTTATAAAAGCAATGCTTTGGGCTGAATTAGCTTTTGTAGAAGTGATACGATCCAATCCCAAACGTGGGCTATCGCTTCTAAATAAAGCGATCAGCGTCTGCCCAATTGATTCCACTGCCACGATATTACGTGGACGCATACAAAATATAATTGCTTCGCTCAATCGCGTCGCTTGTAATCTTCGCGAAGCTCTTGCGGCAATCAAAAAAGCATCTCATATATTTGATGGTTTGGGTGAGCACTATCTTACGTGCTCCACTTACTCAACATTAGGAACGATTCAGATGGGCTTGGGTAGATTTTTATCTGCTCATGAGAGCCACAAGAAAGCAGTGTTGTTGAGTGCTCAAAGCAGATCTGTTGTCCTTATCGCTCAAGCATCGGGGAATATGGCTGAATGTCTTTGTCGCATGGGCAAATTGCATGAAGCATCCTATACTGCAGAGCAAGCAGCAAAATCAGTTTCTGAATGTAACAATCAAGCTATTACCTATGCTTTCAAGACAATTTGCGCCGAAATCAAGCTAACCGAAGGCGACTATAAGGGGGCACGTAGCATTATTGATCAATTAAATAATGATAGAAACCCCAATGTTGCGCTATATACTATTGGTCATTCAATGTATATCTCCGCATGCATAAATTATTTCTTAGGTGATTTTCAGGCAGCGCTGCGTGACATCAGAAAATTACTATGCATGGAGAAACGGAATGCTCCCTTTTATGAACATGAACTAGCTGAAGCATTAATGGCTCGCATCTATCTCGAGGAAGAGCATATTAGGGAATCGGCCTCAATTTTATATCGCTTAGATAAAGGATTGGCTAAAAAGCGCTGGCCATATCAAATGTGCATTGTAAAGCTATCTATAGCGGAGTTATTGATACGACAGCAAAAATATGAAAATGCTGAAAAATATGCTTCCCAAGCGTTGAGATTGTCGAAGGCTATGCATTCAGAATCTCTCATGTGCCAAAGTCAGTTAGTTTTGGGGCTGAGCTGTTCTCGCATTAATGCATTTGCGAAATCTATGCTTGAAAGGATCAACTATCCGTTAATTCATAGTGATGGGCTAGATATTAATGGCGCTATAAATATGCTTAAGGCCTCTTGTCAAACGTCTGAAGCAGCAGGGCATTACGATATTGCATGGAAATCAAATCTTGCACTGTGCAAAATTTATTTGTCGCAGGACAGGAATGAGGAATGTGTCTATCATGCCGAAAAAGCACATGCGCAGTTATGTAAGTTGGAAAGCCGGGTGCCAGAGGAAATGCTTCCGCAATATAACGGATCCTTTAATCGTGGCAGAATAAAATCTGAATTATCAGGCTTAATTGAAAAATACCGCACGAAGAATCGCATAGATGAAAATATATCAACACAGATTCAGGAGATAGAAAATACTAGAATACTCCTTCACGTAAGCGCCACTGTAAATTCCATTCGTGACCTCAATCCTTTGCTAGAAGCAATCCTTGATCAGCTAATTCAAGCGCTTTCTGTTGAGCGCGCCATGGTTTTTCTCAAGGATGAGGCAACCGGAAAACTACAATTTGCAAAGGGTAGGCAATACGAACAAGGTTCGCTTATCAGCCCAGAGAGAGTGATACTATATTTGCTTGATGATGTATATGTTAGCGGTCGGGCTTTTGTGAGTGCAAATATACAAGAGGATGTGCGATTCTCGCTAAAAAGATCAGAGATCTCTAGATATTGTGGGAAACTTTTATGTGCTCCGCTTAAAGTATCGGACAGGGTGCTGGGCGTCCTTTATGCCGATCA
>CAYZTZ010000123.1:0-9625 GCA_964481255.1 uncultured Acidobacteriota bacterium
GCGCCGACACTTGTGCTTCATAGTAGAAATCAAAAGTATAATCCGTGTAAGTTTCGTTATATCCATACACAGTGTTTGAGGCGTCGTCATACCAGACGTCGCAATTGAAATAGACGGTCTGTCCGAACGCAATTGCCGGCATTGCCGTCAACGCGACGCCCGCCGTGACCGCAATGAATAGTATTTTCACCATGGTTCGCTCCCTTGCCGTGGTTATCGCAGTTCCAGGCTTTAAGCATGCCTTCCGCGGTATTACTCAGGCTTTATACCCCTGGCGTTTGATAGAATGATCGAACGAATCCGCAAATGGACCCTGTCAAAGACGGCTGATCCCAACCGGTTCAACAACCGGGACTTGGCATTCATGAAGACCGCGTCGCGGGCTTGCTGAAGCGATTGAAGCTCCGCAGGTATTTGGGGCACTTGATTGGCATCCTTGATCTCCCCTCCAGGGTAGCGTGCACGCTCGCGGCTTATAATCTCTCTTGCCTGCGCATCCAGAATCGCCGCCTCTTCCAGGGCCTGTCGGCTGATTTGCAGCAGAATATCCCTCTGGCCTTCGTCTATGCCCAGTTCCTCCATAATCTTCGCGCGCATTTTTAATCGGCTTAGATCTCCCTGGTCCGATCTATCGGCGAGATCCTCAAAGAAAGCGGCTCTCCGGAAATACATTTCATAGAGCACCTTCTCGGGCACTGGATTGCTCGCTTGTGTCGCGTCTTGGGCAACTTGGGCAAACGCCGAAGCGGAGGTTCCAACCTGAAACAGAAGGGAGACGCAGAACAGGTTGACAATTCTCGGCAATCCTTTCATGGCACCTCCAGATTTTCGACCCGAAAATTGGGGCTTTACCACTGCTGTGAAATGAACTCTTTCGGACTGCCCCTTTTATGAAGCGTAGCTTAGTTCAAAAAAAAAAAATCAAGAGAAATTTCCCTGGGAAGATCGAATGCCCCGCAGGCTGACGCTGCCGAGCCGGCACAGAGGGTGTCGTGAACCGGCGCGATGGCGATCCGCACAGCAGCAGGCAGATAAAAAGGACGGTCCCGCTGCCCGATCCCACGCCGCAGAGTCCACTGCATACTGATTTTTCAAAGGCAATTGATATACAATCCCGGAGTCAGACATCCAAAAACCGGGGATGGAGCATCTCAGCAAAGGGGGTATCCCGATGAAAAGCCGATGGCTTGCTTTCGCGGCGGCGCTGGTCCTTTGGGCCGCGACATACCCGGGACTGGCCCAGCAGTCGGGGCGGATCCTGACGTTCTCGCCCCAGGGGACCGTGAAAAAGATCCGCCAGGTGCGCGCGCAGTTCTCCGAGCCCATGGTTTCCTTCGGAGACCCCAACGCGGCGCTGAACCCTTTTGACATCGTGTGCAGCGAAAAAGGGACGGGCCGGTGGGCGGACGCGACGAACTGGGTCTATGATTTTGAACGCGATCTCCCTTCCGGAGTCCGCTGCGAATTCAATCTGAAGTCGGGCCTCCGAACGCTTGGAGGAGGCGAAGTGTCCGGTCCGCGAAGGTTCCAGTTCTCCACCGGCGGCCCTTCCATCATCGCTTCCATCCCCTATGAGGGGTCCCAAGGCATCAGCGAGGACCAGATCTTTATTGTTGAACTGGACGGCCCCGTTGCGGAATCCTCCGTTGCCGCCAATGTCCGTTTCTCCGTGGAGGGGATTACGGAACAGGTCGGGATCCGCATTATCTCCGGCCAGGATCGGGAATCCATACTGAAGATCCACTACCCGTCCCGCCATGCGAAACGCCCGGATCATGTTCTCCTGATCCAGGCGAAACAGCGCTTCCCCGCGGGAGCCCAGGTCCGTCTGGTCTGGGGCAAAGGCGTCTCGGCCCCCAGCGGCATTGCGACGGAAAAGGACCAGGTCAAGCCCTATAAGACGCGCCTCCCCTTCGCCGCCGACTTCAGTTGCCGGAGAGAAAATCCCGAAAAACAATGTGTCCCGATCTCCGACATGCGCCTTTCTTTTTCGGCCCCGGTGCCGTGGGGAACCGCCAAAAGGGCCGCACTGAAAGGCCCCGATGGAAAGATCTGGAAAGCGCGCGCCGACGAGAGCGAAGACGATCAGACTGTGTGGAACATCCGCTTCAAAGGTCCTTTCCCCGAAAAATCCTCCTTCACCCTTGAAATACCCGCCGGCCTCGAAGACGATTCGGGGCGCAAGCTATCCAACGCAGCCGGCTTCCCCCTGAAGGTTCAGACCGATGAATATCCGCCCCTTGCAAAATTCGCCGCGGATTTCGGGATACTGGAACTCAAGACCGGCGCGCTTCTGCCGGTCACCGTGCGCAATATCGAGCCCGAGATCGCCGGCAGGTCCTTTGCGGTCGAAGGAGGCGAAGACAATATGGATCCTCTTCCGGAAAGACCTCCGGAAGAAAGCCTGGACGCCCGACTGAACGGAAAGATCCTCAGAATCCCTTCCGAAAAAGCGGACCAGATAGCGGCGTGGATCACCAGGGTGTCCGGAAGAGACTGGCGCAACCGCGATAAATCGGTTTTCGGGACTGTTACCCTGCCTAAAACCAGGTCTATCCGCATCCCCAAGCTGAAGGGGAGCAAATCCTTCGAGGTCGTGGGCATTCCCCTCAAGGAACCCGGTTTTTACGTCGTCGAAATAGAAAGCGAGATCCTCGGCGCTTCCCTGCTCGGGATCTCCAAGCCGATGTACGTGCCCACCACGGTCCTGGTCACCAACCTGTCCGTCCATTTCAAATGGGGCGCGGAGTCCTCCCTGATATGGGTCACGACGCTCGACGGCGCGGCTCCGGTGAAACAGGCGTCCCTGCAGGTGCGTGACTGCGAGGGGAAGGTGCTCTGGCGCGGAGCCACGGATTCGAACGGCGTCGCGCGAGTCGGAGCGCTGCCCCAATACGAGGCCCTTCCCTATTGTTCCCACGAGGCCCTGGGCGGAGGACTGCTCGTGACCGCGCAGGCGGGCAACGATATGTCCTTCGTCCACAGCAGCTGGAATAAGGGGATTGAGGGCTGGAGATTCCGCCTTCCGACGGAATGGCAGCCGAAATTCCTCGCAGCGCACACCATTCTCGACCGGAGCCTTTTCCGCGCGGGGGAGACGGTTCATATGAAACACATCCTGCGCCGTCAGACCATGGCGGGCCTCGACCGGATCTCCCCGGACAAGGAACCCGGGACGCTGATCGTTCAGCATGTTGGAAGCGACCAGAAATATCAGATTCCCCTGAAGTGGGACGCGGAAGGGATCGCCGAAACAGCCTGGACCATACCCCGTGAGGCCAGGCTGGGTCCGTATCAAGTCCTTATGCAGTTGCCTTCCAGCGGGGGAAGTGACAGGAAGCGGATGTTCTACAGGCGCGACGCCGACACGGAACCGACCGGCTCGTTCCGCGTGGAGGAATTCCGCGTGCCGCTGATGCGCGCTGTGATCCGGCCGCCCTCCGGCCGGCTTATCAGCCCTTCGGCCGTGCCCGTCGATCTGACGGTGAGCTATCTCAGCGGGGGCGGGGCGGGCAACCTACCCGTCCGATTCCGTTATGACGTGAAACCAAGATTTGTCTCGGACCTGCAGGGATTCGAATATTACAGCTTCTCCAACGGGAAAGTGAAGGAGGGTATCGTGCGCCGCGATCCGGAGGCGGACGCGAGCATGGAATTCGAGTTGAAGAGCCTTGACCTGACGCTGGACAAGACGGGTTCCGCCCGCACGGCCATCACGGACTTGCCCGCGATCGAGAGACCGATGGAGATCCTGGCGGAATTGGAATACAGGGATCCGAACGGCGAAACCCAGACTTCATCCGCCAAGATCCCTCTATGGCCCGCATCAAGACTTATAGGGATCCAGCCGGACTCGTGGATGCAATCGAAGGACTCTCTGCGATTCAAGGTGGCCGTGCTCGACCTCCATGGAAAGCCTCTGGCGGACGCTCCCGTGAAGGTCGACGCCTTCCGGAGAAAAACATATTCCCACCGAAAGCGGCTGGCGGGAGGCTTCTACGCCTACGATCACGTGACCGAAACTTCCCTCGCGGGCACCCTTTGCGAGGGCAGAACCGACAAGCGGGGCTTCGTCCTTTGCGAGAGCCCTTCCCCGATATCCGGCGAGGCGATTCTTCAGGCGTCCACGCGCGACGAAAACGGACGCGAAACATGGGCGAACATCTCCATGTGGATCGCCGGGGAGGACGAATGGTGGTTCGCCGCGGAGGACGACGACCGCATGGATCTGCTGGCAGAGGCCACCAAATACGAACCGGGCCAGAGGGCGAGATTTCAAGTCCGGATGCCGTTCCGCAAAGCCACGGCCCTGGTTACCGTCGAACGGGAAGGGGTCGAAGACTACTTCGTCCGGGAACTGTCGGGAAAGGAACCCGTCATTGAAATACCGGTCAAAAGCAATTACGCGCCCAACGTATTCGTTTCGGTTCTTGCCGTGCGCGGCCGGACGGGCGATGTGCAGCCCACGGCGACCGTGGATCTCGGCCGGCCCGCCTTCAAGCTGGGAATCACTGAGATCCAGGTCGGCTGGAAGGCTCATGAGCTGAAAGTCAATGTCTCGACCGACCGTTCGATTTACAGAACGCGGGAAAAGGCGAAGGTGCGGATCTCCGTTTCCACGCCGGAAGGCGCTTCCCCGCCCAAAGGAACGGAGATCGCCCTGGCGGCGGTGGACGAGGGACTGCTCGAGCTCATGCCCAACAGGAGCTGGGACCTGCTCCAAGCCATGATGGGCAGGCGGAGCTATCACGTGCAGACAGCCACAGCCCAGATGCACGTGATCGGCAAGAGGCATTTCGGCCTGAAATCGCTCCCGCAGGGAGGAGGCGGCGGCGCCCAGATGACGCGCGAACTTTTCGACACGCTGCTGCTCTGGAAGGGGCGAATCCCCCTCGACGAGAAGGGTCTGGCTTCGGCGGAGGTCCCTCTCAACGATTCCATAACAGCGTTTCGAATTGTCGCCGTAGCGTCGGGCGCCGACCGCTTCGGCACAGGATCGGCGTCCATCCGGTCGACGCGCGACCTGATTCTTTTTTCCGGCGTAGCGCCGGTGGCGCGCCGGGGCGACAGGTTTCGATCGGTTTTCACGCTGCGCAACACAACCGAACGCGCCCTGGAAACAAGAGTCTCCGCGAGCGTCAGCGCGATCGCCGAAGCCCTCGCGCCGCAGACTATCCGGCTCGGACCGGGGGAATCCCGGGAGATAGCATGGGACATCACGGCCCCGGCCGGAGCTGATTCTCTCCAATATGTCATCGAGGCGAGAGCGGGCGAAGGGATCCGCGATAGTCTGTCCGTGACCCAGAAGATTCTGCCCGCAGTTCCCGTGCGCACCTATCAGGCGACGCTCACCCAGATGACCGGCGATGACCGCATCGACGTGGAACGGCCCAAGGAAGCGCTCGCGGGCCTGGGAGGGATCAGTGTTGTCATGAAGCCGTCGCTTGTCGACGGCATGGCCGGCGTGAGGGATTACATGAGCGGGTACCCCTACACGTGCCTCGAGCAGAACGTTTCCAAGGCGGTCGCTCTCGGCGACTCCGCTCTATGGGACAGGATAGTGGCCGCGATGCCCGCCTACATGGACTCCGAAGGATTATTGAAGTTCTTCCCTCCCATGACGCACGGCAGCGAAATCCTCACGGCCTATGTCCTGAGCGTCGCGGGTGCAGCGGGCCTGGAGATCCCGCCGGAGATCCGGGAGAAGATGATCCTTGGGCTGCGCAATTTTGTCGAGGGCAGGATCGTCCGCCGCTCTGCTTTGCAGACGGCGGACCTGTCCTTGCGGAAGATTTCCGCGATCGCGGCGCTTTCGCAGTACGGCAAGGCCGACGCGCCGCTGCTCTCCTCCGTCAACATTGATCCGAATCTCTGGCCCACGTCGGCCGTGATCGACTGGCTGGATATCCTTCAAAGAATTCCTTCCATCCGCGACGGGGAGTCCGCTCTCCGCGAAGCGGAACAGATTCTCAGGAGCCGCCTGAATTACCAGGGGACGGCCATGATCTTTTCAACGGAAAGAACGGATTACCTGTGGTGGCTGATGACATCGCCGGACGCGAACTCCGCCCGTCTGATACTGAGCCTTCTCGAGGACGCCGATTGGAGAACGGATATTCCCAAGATGGTCCGCGGCGCCCTGGCAAGGCAGCGAAGAGGGCGCTGGAACACGACGATCGCCAACGCCTGGGGCGTGCTGGCCATGAAGAAGTATTCCCGGATCCATGAAAAGACTCCGGTCCGCGGGACAAGCCGAGCTGCCCTGGAAGGCCGGTCCCAATCCCTGGATTGGAACACGTCTCCCGGCGGCGGCATGCTCTCGTTTCCCTGGCCCGAGCGAAAAGCGTCTCTTGCTCTCCGCATGGAAGGTACGGGGCGGCCGTGGGCGGCCATCCAGAGCAGCGCGGCGATACCGCTCCGGGAACCCGTCTCCAGCGGATTCAAAATCAAGAAGACGCTGACGGCGTTGGAGCGCAGGGAGAGCGGCGCATGGAGCCGGGGCGACATTGCGCGGGTGCGTTTGGACCTGGAAGCGCAATCCGACATGACGTGGGTTGTCGTCGAAGACCCGATCCCGGCCGGAGCCGCGATCCTCGGAAGCGGACTGGGACGCGACTCGCGCATTCTCACGCAGGGAGAAAAGCAGGGCGGATGGACCCGACCCGCCTTCGAGGAACGCTCCTTCGAGGCGTTCCGCGCCTACTACGAATTCGTCCCGAAAGGATCCTGGGCGCTCGAATACACGATTCGTCTCAACAACGAAGGCGTCATGAACCTCCCTCCCACCCGGGTCGAGGCGTTGTACGCGCCCGAGATGTTCGGCGAACTCCCCAACGACACGATTCGGGTGAAATAAGCGATGCGGGGACGAAAAGCGGCAAGCAGGTCGAACCTCCCGATTCTCGGTCTGCCGGCGCTTGCCTGTCTCGTTTCCGCCGCCGCGTTTTACGCTCTCCTGCTTCAGCCGGTGGGGGGGATTCCCTCCTCCCAGCAGGTCCGCGCAGCCCATGTCCCCTCCGAGGGAATTCTGCTGGACCGCAACGGGGAAACAGTTCACGAACTGCGGACCGACAAGCGGGGACGCCGGCTGGAATGGACGCCTCTGGAGAAAATCTCGCCCGCCTTGAAGTCCGCCGTAGTGTTTGCCGAAGACCGCAGGTTTTACCGGCACCGGGGCGTGGACTGGATTTCGCTGGGCCGAGCTCTCACGGGGGTTCTGCGCGCGTCCAGGGCGGGCGGCGCCAGCACCATCACCATGCAGGTGGCGGCGCGTCTGGATGAGGAATTGAAGCCGGGAAGAAACCGCCGTTCCTTTTTTCAGAAATCCAGGCAGATCCGGTCCGCCCGAACATACGAGAAATCCTGGTCGAAGTCCCAAATCCTGGAAGCCTACATGAATCTTGTCACCTTCCGCGGCGAGCTGCAGGGCGTCCACGCCGCCGCCCGAGGCCTCTTCTCCAAAGAGCCCCAGGGACTGAATGAGGCGGAGTCGGCGGTCCTCGCGGCCCTCGTCCGCTCGCCCAACGCGGAACCGCCATCGGTCGCACTCAGGGCCGCCGCGCTCGCAAAAGCCATGGGACTGGAGACGGGCCGGGAGGAAATCGAAAGGGCGGCGAGCGCGGCCCTGTCGCGGCCCTATGACCTGCGGCCGCGAACCGCCCTGGCGCCGCATGTCGCGCATCAACTCCTGCAAGCCGACGGAACTGCGGGCGGGCGGATTGCGGCTTCCGTCGTCTGCACCCTGGACGGCGGCCTTCAGGCCTTCGCCCTGGAAACCCTGCGCCGCCAAATCCTCTCCGTCCGGACGCGGAATGTGCGCGACGGGGCGGCCCTGGTCGTGGAGAACAAATCGGGGGATGTCCTCGCCTACGTGGGAAATACCGGCGAGGAATCCAGCGCGCGGTTCGTGGATGGAGTCCGCGCGATGCGGCAGGCCGGTTCGACGCTCAAACCCTTCGTTTACGCTCTGGCTTTCGACCGGCGCATTTTCACGCCCGCCTCGCTTATGGACGACAGCCCGCTCGACATCCCGGTTCAAGGAGGCGTCTACAGGCCGCAGAATTACGACAACCGCTTTCACGGAATGGTGACGGCCCGGATCGCGCTGGCTTCCTCGCTGAACGTCCCGGCTGTCAAAACGCTCCATATTATCGGCGTGACAGCCCTTGTGGAGATCCTGCGCGCGCTGGGATTCAGGGACATCCGGACTCCCGACTACTACGGTCCTGCTCTGGCTCTTGGATCGGTGGATGTGACCCTGTGGGATCTCGTCAACGCCTACCGCACACTCGCCAACAGCGGGATCTGGAGTCCTCTCCGTCTGACGGTTAATGATTCACTCCCCGCCCCGAGGCGGGTCTTTTCCCCGGAATCCGTTTTTCTCGTTTCCGACATTCTCTCGGACCGTGAAAGCCGCAGCCTGACGTTCGCGCTGGAGAATCCCTTGTCCACGCGCTTTTGGACCGCGGTCAAGACGGGGACAAGCAAGGACATGCGGGACAACTGGTGCATCGGCTTCTCGGACCGCTATACCGTCGGAGTATGGGCCGGCAACTTCAGCGGGGAGCCGATGCGCGACGTCAGCGGGATTGCCGGAGCGGCTCCGGTCTGGATAGAGCTGATGAACCGGCTCCACCGTGAGCAGAGCAGCCGCAAGCCCGGGCCGCCGGCGGGCCTTGTCCGGCGCGGCGTCGAGATCGCATCCGGTGCCGGGACGAAGCAGGAATGGTTCATCGAAGGGACGGACACGACGACGATAAAACCGGCGGAAGATATAAATATCGTCCGAATCGCGTATCCCACGTCGGGAACCATCATCGCCCTGGATCCGGATATTCCCCCGGAGGCCCAGAAGATATTCTTCGGGGTGTCGCCGCAGAAGGCCGGCCTGGAATGGGTTCTGGACGGCCTGAACCTGGGTCCGGCCGCCTCCCTGAAACCATGGTCCCCTTGTAAGGGCAAGCACGTTCTGAAACTGGTCGATCCCGCGGGGACGGAACTCGATTCCGTTGACTTCGAAGTCCGCGGAAATTAACAATAATTCAAGATTCGAAATTTGAGATTCGGGGTCGCGGGGATGCCATGATTTTGCGGAAGATCGCCGTTGCAATCGCCTTTTCAGCCCTGGCTGCCTCGGTTGCCTCGGCGCCGAACGCCGGACGGAGGGGGCCGATCCTGAGGCAGGCGGATCACATCGTGGTCGAATCCGGGGATCCGGCGGGCCTTTTCAGTTTTTTCGCCGACACTCTGCTGTTTCCGATAGCCTGGCCGATGACTGAGAATCAGGGCGGCACGACCGCCGGAGTGGGCGCGGGAAATGTCAATATTGCTTTCTTCCGGCGTGCAGGCCAAAAAGGCTCTTTGAGGGGCGGCGTCTCCGGGGCGCGCTTCGCCGGCATAGCCTTTGAGCCCTACCCGCTTCCCGATTCCCTTCGGGAGCTGGAAGCGGCGGGAATTCCGTACGACAAGCCGGAGCCTTACGTATCCAACCTCCCGGCGGGGACGCAGGGAGTGTTGTGGACCACGGTGATCCTGCCTTCCCTCTCCAGACCCCGAATGTCGATATTCCTTTATGAATACAGCCCGGCCTATTTGAAAGTCGACATACGAAGAAGGCAGCTGGGCA
>CAYZTZ010000124.1:0-9607 GCA_964481255.1 uncultured Acidobacteriota bacterium
CGGGGTGCGATATGAAAAGCGCTATCGCCAAACTTCGTGAAGCCAAAGCAAGAGCCGTTCTCGGCGGCGGCAAGGAAAAAATAGCCAAGGTGCATGGGAAAGGAAAGCTCACCGCGAGGGAGAGAATAGAGCTCCTCCTCGACCCCGGAACTTTCAACGAGTTCAACGTTCTTATCAAGCACAATCTGGGGGCGGCCGGCGACGGCATCTTGACCGGCCACGGCACAGTAAGCGGCCGGCGTGTCTGCGTATTTGCTCACGATACCACCGTATTCGGCGGATCCATGGGCTATCTGCACGGCCGAAAGGTTTATAAGATCCACGAAATGGCCCTTCATATGGGCGTCCCCATCATCGGTCTGAACGACTCCCCGGGGGCCAGAGTCATACGGCCGGACATGGCGGGCAGCGATAACCCGTACCGCATAAGCGATGAAAAGCACGCCGGCTCTGTGTTTTTCGTCAATACCAAATGCTCCGGAGCGGTGCCTCAGATCAGCGCCATCTTGGGAACGTGCACCGGCGGCTCCGTATACATGCCGGCATTAACGGATTTTATGTTTGTGGTCAACAATCTCTCCCGCATGTTCATTACCGGGCCGAACATAATCAAGTCCGTCATGGGGGAGGAAATCAGCATGGAGGAGCTCGGCGGCAGCGACGTGCACTGCAAGATTACGGGAGTGGCCGATTTCAGGGTTAACAGTGAGCAGGAATGCATGTCTGCGATTAAAAGGCTGCTGTCGTTTCTTCCGTCCAACTGGAGGGAGAAGCCGCCTCAAAAGGCCTGTACCGATGATCCCGAGAGATTGACCCCCAGCCTCGAAGAAATCGTGCCCATGGAGCAGAAGAGGGGATACGACATGCACAGGGTCATACGAGCTGTGGCGGATGAACAGGATTTCATGGAGGTCAAGCCGGAGTTTGCGGGGGAGATCATCACGGGCTTTGCCAGGATCGGCGGAAATACCGTCGGGATCGTCGCCAATCAGCCCATGGTCCTGGCAGGCTGCATGACTGTGAACAGCTCCGATAAGCAGGCAAGGTTTATCAGGTTTTGTGATGCTTTTAATATACCCCTTGTTTTGTTGGTGGATACGCCGGGTTATCTGCCGGGCAAGGCGCAGGAGTATGCGGGCATAATCCGGCATGGAGCCAAAGCGCTTTATGCCTTGTCCGAAGCAACGGTCCCGAAGATCGCGGTTGTGTTGCGCAAGGTTTATGGCGGCGCGGCCCTTGGCATGGGCATACTGCCCGGATTCGGAACCGACCTCATTTATGCATGGCCCAGCGCTGAAATCGGGCCCATGGGCGCAGAACAAGCCGTATCCCTTTTCTATGAAAAGGACATCCAGGCATCCAAAAACCCGGAGGAGCTCAGGGCGGCTAAAATAGAGGAATACGCCAAGCAATATGCCGACGCCCTGTCCCTGGCGTCCGATGTTACTTACATTCAGGATATCATTGAACCTCAGGAAACGAGGCGCCTGCTCTCCAGATCGCTTCGCTTGCTGGAAACCAAGAGGGCCGGCCGGGTTCGCAAGCGGCATGGGAATATGCCGATGTGACGCGTTGGCCGTCAGGATTCGCTGAACGATATGGCAATGAGCCGAAGGGCGGATAGCATTGTCATCCGCCATACTTGCGCACGGCGCTCTCCAACGACATTGCTTGGTGACAGTGAGTCATGGAAAACGAACCCAATAGGCAGAGCCAATGAATTTTGAACTAAGTGAAGAGCAGGTGATGCTCCGAGATGCGGCGCGCAAATTCGCCGAGCAGGAAATGCTTCCCAGTCTCAGGGAATATGAAGCTGCAAGGGAGGTGAACCGCGACCTTTTAAAAAAAATGGCCGAGCTTGGCTTGCGCGGAATTCACATCCCGCGGGATTATGGAGGTGCCGGCCTCAGCTACGCGGATGCTGTTCTTATCTGGGAGCAATTGAGCTGGGCGAGCTGGACCCAGACCCTTATATCCCTTGGAGACAGTGTGCTTGCCGGCACGATTCTTATGAATGCCGCCAACGAGGAACAAAAGCAACGGTATCTGCCTCCCATGTGCAGGGCGGAAGTCTATATCGCCGTCGCCGCTGTTGAACCCAATGCCGGCAGCGACGCCTCGGCGGTTGAGACGACGGCGGTTCTTGATGGCGACGAATGGGTCATCAGCGGCAGCAAGAACTTTGTAACAGGCGGCGGCATAGCCGATGTCGTCATTGTCTTGGTTCAAACGGATAAGAGTCTTGGTTCCGAAGGCATCGGCTTGATTGCCATCGACACGAACACCCCTGGACTTACAAGCACGGATGTGGAATTCGTCGGCGGCTTGGCCTGCAACGCCTCGAATCTTGCGTTTGCCGATTGCCGCGTGCCCAAGGAAAACCTTATAGGCAATATAGGCAAGGGATTAAAGAACATCTTTGCCGGCATTGACGTGGCTCGGTTATTCATTTCAGCCGGAGCCGTGGGCATGGCGCAAAGCTGTATGGATGCCTGCATCAGGTACTCCAGGGAGCGCCGTCAATTCGGGAAGCCCATAGCGGGGTTTCAACTGGTGCAGGAAACCATCGCAAGAATGCAGGCGGAAATACTATCCGTCCGATGGCTGGTCTATTACGCCGCGGATCTTATGAGCAGGCGTTTGGCGCACGCGAAAGAGCTTTCTTCTGCCAAATGGCTGGCCAGTGAACTGGCGCTCCGGGCATCGGAGGATGCCATAAGAATTCACGGCGCCTATGGATGTACGGACGACTTCCCTGTAGCCCATCATTATAGGGATGCGGTTCTGACGACGATCCTCGGCGGGACAACGGAAATGCATAAACTGGCCATAGGCCGTGAGGTGCTCGGAATCAATGCCTTAAAGGGGGACAGTCACCAGTGTCCCCATTAATGAGACTCCCTTCCCAGCCGTTCATTGGGGGACACTGGTGACTGTCCCCCTTTAGAGCATGACGACTCCCGATCCGCACTCTTATTACGACAGCGACCAGCCGCGCGCGCGGCATCTGCATCTGAACTGGTTCGTCGATTTCGATTGCCGTCAGATCAACGGCTCCGTAACCATCCGGTTGGAGAAGCCCTCGGGCAGCTCTCTGGATCTTGACACAAAAGGGATCGCGGTCCAGACGGCCTACACGCAGGACGGCGAGGATGTGCCGTGGGAGCTGGGGGACGAGGAACCGATTCTGGGCTCCCGCCTGAGGCTGCGGTTGCCGGAAGATACGGCTTCCATCGCTATCGAATATTCGACGTCGCCCGACGCCGCTGCGCTGCAGTGGTTCGAGCCCGGCATGACTCTAGGCAAGAGCCGTCCTTTCCTGTATTCCCATTGCCAGCCGATCCACGCCCGCACCATCGTTCCGTGCCAGGACTCGCCGCGTGTGCGCGTCTCCTACAGCGCCGCCGTCACGGTTCCGGAGGAGCTGTCAGCGGTGATGTCGGCCGGGCCCGGAGGCGTCCTGCCGCCGGGGCAACCCGGCACTCGCACCTTCCTGTTCGAGATGCCGCAACCTATCCCTCCCTATCTTCTGGCGATCGCCGTCGGAGACCTCCGGTCGCGCGATCTTTCGATGCGCTCCCGGATCTGGGCAGAGCCGCAAATGGTCGATAAAGCCGCCTATGAATTCGGTGAAGTCGAAGGGATGATCGAAGCCGCTGAACGGCTTTTCGGGCCCTACGCATGGGAGCGCTACGACATGCTAGTCCTCCCGCCCGCGTTCCCGTTCGGAGGCATGGAGAATCCGCGCATGACCTTCCTGACACCGACCGTGATCGCCGGCGACCGTTCCCTCGTGGACGTCATCGCGCATGAGCTGGCACATTCCTGGACGGGAAACCTCGTGACCAACGCGGATATGAACCATTTCTGGCTGAACGAGGGATTCACCACCTGGGCCGAGCGGCGCATCCTCGACGCTCTCTACGGGGAGGAGACTTCAGCTCTGCGTTGGGCTATCGGCCAGAAACTGCTCGACGAAGCGCTGGCCCGTTTCGGCGCCGGTTCCCCACTTGCCCGCCTACGGACCGACCTGCAGGGCGTCGATCCGGACGACGCCTTTTCCTCCATCCCTTACGAAAAAGGGGCCCGTTTCGTCGCCGCGATGGAGCGCCATGCCGGCCGCGCGCGCTTCGACCTGTTCATGCGGAGATATATGGAACGTTTCCGCTTCTCGTCGCTGACTTCCGAGGAATTCATTGTTTTTCTGGAGAGCGAATTGCCCGGGACGGCGGATGCGGTGCGGGCCGAGGAGTGGCTTTACGGCGCTGGAATGCCCGACGGCGCCCCGGTGTTTCGATCCGACCGGCTGGACGAACTTATCGCAGCCGCGGAGGCATTCGCGGGAGGGAGGCGTCCGGCGCACGATCTAATCGAGGGATGGAAGCCGAATGAGCTCCTCATCTTTCTGCAGCACCTCCCCCGATGTCTTGACCGCGATTCACTCGGATGGCTTGATCAGACCTTCAAGCTGACCGTGCGCGGCAATTATGAAATCCTTGTCGAGTGGCTGACGATAGCCGCCGGGTCCGATTATGAGCCGGTTTTTGACCGCCTCCGCGAAGTCCTTCTGCAGGTGGGCCGGGTGAAATACCTCCGGCCGCTCTACACGGCGCTCGGCGGCCACGCGCGCACCCGTGCGCTGGCGCGGGATATTTACTCGCGCGCGAGGTCGAAGTATCACGTTCTTTCGCGCCGCGTGGCGGAGACGGTGATGGGGAAGTACGGCCGCGAGACGTAGTCGGTAAATGGGGACAGTCACCAGTGTCCCCATTAAGGAGACTCCTTCCCCAGCCGTTCATTGGGGGACACTGGTGACTGTCCCCATTTAGTAAAGGGAGGAATTATGACAGGAATTCTGCAAAGCCAGGTTGCCCTGGTGACCGGCGGGGGACGCGGGTTCGGGAAGGCAATCGCCATGAAATTCGCCTCCGAAGGAGCCGCCGTCGCGATTACATCCCGAACCCGGGCCGAGCTCGAACAAACGGCCGCCGAGATCGCCGCCGCGGGCGGCCGCGCTCTGGCCGTCGCGGCGGATGTGACCCGGCCCGAGGATGTGTCGCGCGTCGTGCGGGAGACGCGGGAGCGCTTCGGCCCCGTCACCCTGCTGGTGAACAACGCCGGGATTCCTGGGCCCTTCGCGCCTCTCTGGGCCGCCGATCCCGCCGAATGGTGGTTCGCGCAGGAGGTGCACATACGCGCGCCGTTTCTTTTCCTGCGCGAGATCCTCCCGTCCATGATCGAGCAGCGCGCGGGGCGTGTCATCGTCGTTTCCGCCATGGGGTCGCACCGCCTGGACCCCAGCATGTCGGCCTACTGCCTGGGCAAATGCGCTCAGAACAGGCTGGTGAAACTGGCGGCCTCGGAGACAAGAGAATTCGGCATCAGCGTCTTCGCCGTGGATCCCGGGTTCGCCATCACGGAAATGGCCGAGATCACGATGCGGGACCCGGGGGCTCAGCGCTGGAAGCCCGAGATGATCGAGCGCCTGAAGGAGCGCAAGGCCGCCCCAGATCCCCTGGCGGACCTGGAGCGATGCGCCCGGAGATGCCTGGAGCTGGCATCCGGCCGGTATGACGAGCTGACGGGCTCCTATTCGGAACTCGAGGACGATCTGGACGAGATGCTGCGCCGCGTGCGGGAGGGCGGGGGAGACACGATCGTTTTGCCGGTATAGACGTCTCACGCAAGGGAGGAATTTGAATGATGAGCGAAGAAGAAATCGCCGCGTTGAAGGCGCGGATCGCCGAACTTGAGCACCGTACCGGGGTTTTAGAGGACATCCATGCCATCCGGACCCTGCATTTCAAATACGGCTATTACATGGACAAGTGGCTGATGAAGGAAATCGTGGATCTATTCGCCGAGGATTGCGTCCTTTACTTTCTGAACGGCATTTTCAAGGGGAAGGAAGGGGCTCGCAGGATGTACGGGGCCGATATGGGGGTGACGGGTCCCACCCGCGGCGTCCTGACCGATCATCTTCATCTGCAGGACATCGTGGACGTCGCTTGGGACCGCCGGACCGCCAAGGGACGCTTCCGGTGTTTTCTGATGGGCGGAGTCCATGAAAGCCGGAAGGATCCGTCTCCCATCCCGAGCCAGTTCTGGGAGGGCGGGGTCTACGAAAACACCTACGTCAAGGAAGACGGGGTGTGGAAGATCAAGGTTTTCAATTACAATCTCGTCTGGCAGGCGGAGTATGAAAAGGGCTGGGCGCACTCCGGCGGCAAGCTTCTGATGGTATCTCCCTTCACCAGGACATATCCCGAGGATCCCCGCGGGCCGGACGAGCTCAAGCCGTGGCCCTTTCAATTCTGGCCGGACATTTTCGTGATTCCCTTTCATTATCCGCACCCCGTCACCGGCGAATAGGGCGCGGACAGCGGATTATGCCCGGCAGGAAAGGGCGGAATCCGGAGAGACGGCGCCCCCCATCGTTCCGGGAATTTGCGGGAGCTGCTCGATTGCGGCCCGTCGCCATGCGGCGGGCTGGCTAAAAGCCCTCGAAGCCGGCTATGGAACCGACGCGAAAGAGAAGAACCGGGCGCACGTCACGGATGCCGTAGCGGTCCAGCGGGATGGCGATCTCGAAACGGTCCTGGATGCCGGGCGGGAATTCGACCTCAAGCGGCATTTCCTCCCGGACCGCGCCTGTTCCCCCGCAGAGCCGGCACCGGAAGTAGCTCAAGCGGCCGGCGCCCCCGCACTCGGGACACAGCCTCTCGACCGGCACGTAAACCTGCAGTCTGCCGCCCCAACGGGCCTGGTCCCGTGTCAGAGGGATTTCCATGGTCAGGGTCCGGAATCTTTCGGCTTTATTTTGAGGCCGCGGATCGAAAACATTCCACAGGGTATCGAAGATTTCATCAAAAGACGGGCGGAAAGTGCGGAAGGACTCCATGGGGAAGATAGTCCCAAGATCCGTCTCGCCGGGGGCGCGTCGAAGCGTTTCGGCGGCGCGCCTTCTCGATGGATGCGTCAAAGGCTCGGGTCTCTCCACCTGCATGCTCTCAGCGCGCTGCCTTCTCAGCGTTTGATCGTACAGGCGCCGGTTTTCGGGGTCGCTGAGCACGTCGTAGGCTTCCTGTATCCTGAGGAAAGGCGTGCTGTCCTTGCCGAAGCGATCGGGGTGGTATTGTTTGACGCGGCTTCGATACGCGGATCGGATCTCCTCCGGCGTGGCCGTGGGCAAAACCCCCAGTATCGCGTAATAGTCCTTTGCCATGATATCACCTCGGCATGCGGCATACGCGTACGGATGAACCGGGTGTTGCGCGGAGGGAGTCTACGGCGCCAAATGGATAGGAGGGGACGCATGAGGCGTCCCCGGTCTGTCTAGAGTTTCGGTCTGAGACTGAAATCAGCGGATCCGGAACTCCCTCCGCCTTTCATCCGGCTATCTCTGTCAGCCGAGCTTGACCTGGATCTGCTTCGGTCTGCTTTTTTCAGCCTTCGGCAGCGTAATGGTGAGCACGCCGTTTTTCGCCTCGGCGGAGATTTTGTCCTGGTTCACTTCATCGCTCAGTTCGAACTGGCGGAAATACCCGTCCAGACTGAACTCGCGCCGCAGGATGTCCGCAGGAGGACTGTAGCCGGCTTTCCCCTTGATTGTAAGGATGTCGTCCTCGACCCGCACATCGACGTTGTCCTTTTCCACTCCCGGAAGATCCACGATCACGACAATGGCTTCGTCGGTCTCATAAATATCCACGGGCGGAGCCACATAGCGCGTTTCATCCCTGGTGGCGATCGCCTTTTCCCCTGTCTGCAGGGCACCCTTTTTCTCGGTTGTGAGAGCAGCGGTTTTTTCGGTCATCGTCGCACCTCCATCTTCCATCAGGTATGTGTTTCAGGCCGTTTTCACCTGGATTTGTTTAGGCTTCGCCGCTTCCGCCTTGGGAAGTTTCACTTTCAGAATGCCGTTGACGTAGCTGGCCTCGACCTTATCTTCGTCCACGTCCATGGAAAGGGAAAGGCTGCGAGCGAAGCGGCCCCCGTTGCGCTCGCTCCGGTGAATGGATTCCGGCCTGATGTCATCCGACAAAGGCTTCTTTTCACCGGAAATGACCAGCTGGTTGCCGGTAACCGAAACGTTCAGGGTCTTGGTGTCAATACCCGGGGCGAGAGCGTCGATATAAAAATTGTCGTCATCCTCGCTGATGTTCATCAGGGGGTACGCTCTGGACGCTATGGCCGGAAGAAATGAAATTCTGGAGAAGGGAAAAGTCCACGCGGAGAGCCTGTCCTCGCCCAGGATCCGGTCTATTTCCCTCCGTATCCTCTCCATATCCTCAAGAAAATCCGTCGGTATGAAACTCATGGGCTTGACCTCCGTGTCACAGTGGATTTCATGCATCCCAGCTTTTTCAATTTTCTATTAAGTCGCGAAATCCCTTTTGTCAAATATGCCCCGAAAGATTTCCATGGACTAGGCCTGATTGCAGGTTTTTAGCTTGACAGAGGCGGATGACGGTCCGGATACTATCGCCAAATTTTTATTCGGCGTCACCAGGGGTGCACAAATGGGCATCCGGCTGCAGAGTCTCAGAACTTTTGATGGTGCGCCTTTGGTCGGACAGCCGAGTGCAAACGACGCGACTGAGAGATATTCCCGCCCGGCTCCAGAGCTCGGACGGAGGAGTTCGACCGGCAACTGTTGGTGAAACTGCTCGCGGACCGGGGCTGGAATCCCGATCAGGCAAGGTCGGGTCCCCCGCCCGGACGCAGCTTGGAATCGACGCGCTGGGCGCCCCATCATGGAAAACACCATCTACGACCCGGCAACGGAACGGATCGAAAACGGGATGAGAGTAAGCGATCCTTATGCCTTCGGACCCGGGATCGGGGCCGCGTATCAGATTGGTTCCAAGACCGTGCTGCGCGCCGGCTGGGGCATCTCTTGCGGCCAGACCGCGCCCAATAGCTTCTGGTCGATGCGCTTCGTTTCCTGCGTGTCTTTCAGCGCGCCCCCGTTCGGCGGTCCGGCGATGATTCCGGAGGAGGGCGTGCCGGTAAAACCCATATGGCCGAATTCTGATCCCGGGCAGTACCCGATCAATCCCGCCGCGCCATCCAATTTCGTGACCTGTATCGATCCCCAGGCGGGACGGCCCCCGAGACTGAACATGTGGAGCATCGGTGTCCAGCGGCAGATCCCCACCAATCCGGCCGTCGATGTCACCTGCGCGGGGAACCGGGGCGTCCGGTGGGGCGCCGGCATATTCCGGGAGCCCAATCGTCCGGCGCCGCAGATCCTCGCGAAGAACGGGCCGGATCGTCGCAGGAATTCAATTCTGATCCGGATATCGGCACAGCCGCCGGCCGGGCAACCATCGCCCGGCGGCGGCCTCTTTAAGTCAATGGAACTTTCGTTGTGAGTCAATTATGATCGTGCACAAAAGGAGAAATGTCTCATGAGCTTCGCTGACAAGAGAACGACGCGAAGGGAATTCGCCGGGGAGATCGGTTTGGGCGCCGCCGGATTGGCCGTCACCGGAACTCTGGGCTCCTGGGCGGCAGCGGCTGAGACAAAGCATGGGCGGCTGATCAAAAAGATCGTCTACAACATGAAGGAAATGTTTAAAGTGGTCGGTCCGGGAAACGCCGA
>CAYZTZ010000125.1:0-9550 GCA_964481255.1 uncultured Acidobacteriota bacterium
ACGAGAATAAGCGGATAGCCGAGCTCACGGAAAGGATGCTATGAAGGAGAGCCGCTCGAAGGCGGCTCTCGATAGTCTATTAATGGTTTATTAAGAGGGGATGCCTTGCTACCGGGACCTTCCGAACCTGTAGGCGACCAAACCGATAAGCGGCAAGCCCAGGAGAAGAACCGTGGACGGTTCGGGAACGGGATTGGATGCGCCGACATTGATTTCCCCGTTGGTCAGGGTAAAATGGCAGCCGACGCCAAGATAAAAGCCATTGTGTCCTTTAAATGTCTCCGGGCTGACATAGTTGAGGCCGCCCACATAGGCCCCGTTGTAATATAGACTCTGGTTCAGGATATCCAGAGTCAGCGTGAAGGGAACAAAATTGTCCACGTTGTATCCGCCGATTTTCCCGTGATCCGGTTTGTTGCTTTTGAACCAGCTCTGATGGTTACTGTTGAAATCCAGGAAAAAGTCGATCGGCGAAGAGCTGTTATCTCCGTGGCCGCTGATTGAAATGGTAAAGGAATCAAGGCCATCGGGATAATAATCGTCATATTCGAAGCGGACCCCATTGCGATAGTTGCCCGGATAACCTCCATTGGGGAAGTCAAACAATATCCACGATTGCGGCAGGCCGCTCGAGCTGTTTATCAGCCTGCTTCCGCTCCAGTTATCGTGAAAAGCTACGGAATCCGCGAAGGCGACATTCGAGAAGCTTGCCATCAATCCGATAATGCATGTCGCCAGAAACCAGTTTCTCATTTTGAGCTGCCTCCATAACACTGGGAACACAATGCATGTAGCAAAAATCATGCCAGGTTGACATTTTTTTGACATAATTCGCAATAGAGCTATAAATAACAGCATCAATTGGTCTTACAAGCATGAGATTGTCAACAAATGTAAAAAACGCATGATACTCCTGCTTGAACGTTTTCAAAAACTGTAAAGCTGTTTTACAATCCGGCATCGAAGTGTAAAGCGCTCCGACACCTATAGGATTTGCTTTTCGCGCCGCAATGGCTCAAGTAAACTGGGATCCGGCCCGAAAAGAAGAAGGACTGGAATGAGCGCTATGAAGATTCTGCATGTGGTCGGGGCGAGGCCCAATTTCATGAAAGTGGCGCCGGTGCGGGCGGCCCTTGCCGAGCGCGGCGGCATCCATCAGGTGCTCATCCACACCGGGCAACATTACGACGACGCGATGTCCGATGTTTTCTTCCGGCAGCTCGACATCCCGGAACCTGATTACAACCTGGGGGTGGGGTCGGCCGGCCACGCCCGGCAGACGGCCGAAATCATGACGCGTTTTGAGCCCGTTGTGCTCGACCATAAACCCGATCTGGTGCTTGTTTACGGCGATGTCAATTCCACGGTGGCCGCCTCTCTGGTGTGCTCAAAACTTCTGGTTGCCGTGGGCCACGTGGAGGCCGGGCTGCGCTCCTTCGACCGCACCATGCCCGAGGAGATCAACCGCGTGCTCACAGACCGCGTCGCGGACTACCTGTTTACTCCGTCGGCGGACGGCGACGAGAACCTGATCCGCGAAGGGGTCGCGCCGGATAAAATTCACAGGGTCGGCAACGTCATGATCGACACGCTGGTCCGCCTTCTGCCGAAAACCGATACGATCCCCGTTCCGGATGGAAAATATGCGCTTGTCACCCTGCACCGTCCGTCCAATGTCGACGACCCCGCGGAGCTGGCGCGCATCCTCGCGGCGCTCGACGCAATAGCTTCCAAGATCAGGATCATCTTTCCCGTTCACCCGAGGACGCGCCGGATGATGAACGGATTGTCCGGCAGGAAACGTTCGCCCGGACTTCAAATCATCGATCCCATCGGATACCTGGAATTTCTCGCGCTTCAGCGAAGGGCCTCTTTCGTCATCACGGACTCCGGAGGAATTCAGGAAGAGACCACGTTCCTCGGCATCCCCTGTCTCACCGTCAGGGAAAACACCGAACGGCCCGTCACCGTCCGCGCGGGGACCAATACGCTCGTCGGGAGGAACATGGAGCTGCTCAAGGAAGAAGCGGGAAAAATCCTTGCAGGAAAAGGGAAAAAGGGCGTCGTCCCGGAATTATGGGACGGCAAGGCCGGGAAAAGAATTGCGGACGTGATAGAGAGGATCGCGTAGGGCCGCCGATCGCTTCCGCGAGCTGTCAGGCGCGTGCGGCCCGATCAAGGCAATCGAGCATGTCGGCCACTTCCAGACGTCGGCGGTAATCGCTCTCGCATTGATCCAGAAGGCGCGACAGCAGATCCAGCGCCGCTCTGACCGAGTTCCAGAAGCCGCCGCCCGGTCGTCCGCCGGACTCCATCAACAGAATCTGCAGACGCGAAGCTATTTCGTATATGGTATCAAACCCCCAGCTGTCCGCTTCCAGCGAGAAGCCCCCCAGGCGGCGGGCGGCCCTGCGCAAAGGCTCCAGATTTCCCGATTGGGGGTCGAAAAGCGAAAGGTCGGCGCGGATCGCGTCGAGGACCAGCCGGCACCCGTCTAGGAATTCATAGAGCGCCCTCAGCCTCAGTTGCGATTCCATCGACAGCACCAGACCCGTCTGGGCCTGATAAGCGGCGCGGCTATCAGCCGCGGATCGTTTATCAGGCCCCGGATCAGTGCTGACCGGCACTTGCATGGCTATTCGAGTTTATTGTCAAAAATGCGTTATTTTGTATTACGAATAAGTTCATACACTATATATTGTGTCTTGTAAAGCATTTTTTTCAAAATCTTTGATTTTTTCAGGACGGACGGCTCAGTGGGCCAAGGCCCTGTAAACCATGAAGAAAATAAAGGATAGAAGCAGAATCGCCGGGAAGATGAAGGTCGCCGCCCTCCTTATCCATCCGCCGGATATGCGCGGCCCGCCGTTTTCCTTTCCCTGCAGGGCGTTGGCCGTCCTTTTAACCATTCCGCGGGTGACTATAAAAGACCTCTCCGTGTAACCTATCAGCAAAGCGCGATCGCAGATCAGGTTTATCAGGCGAGGATAGCCTTTCGAACAGCGCCAGACGGCCTTGAAAAATCCCGCGCCGAAGCGCAGACGGGGCGCTCCGCCGGCCGCCGCGATTCTGTGGCGTATATATCTCTCGGTGTCCTCTTTTGACAAAGCCTTGGTTTCAAACCGGACGGAGATTCTCTGGTTCAGCTGCCGCATGGCCGACGATTTGAGCTTCTGATCAAGCTCCAGCTGTCCCACAAATATTATTTGAAGCAGCTTTTTCTTCGCCGTCTCCAGATTGGACAGCAGGCGCAGCTGCTCCAGCAATGTCATGGATATATTCTGCGCCTCGTCGATGATAAGAACGGTGAAGACATTTTCCTGGGCCCTGCGGGCCAGGAACATGTTGAGCTGGTCGATGAGCTGCTTTTTGTTCATCCAGTCCATCCAGGACGTGTCGAACACCGAAAGAGGCTTTTCTTCCCCTCCTTCTTCACCGGAAGGCTGTTGTTCCTCCGGGCGCACGCCGAGGTCCTGGAGAATGGCCTTCAGGATGTCCGTTTCCGAGAGCATGGGATTCTGGATCAGGGCCGTGCGGATGTCCTTTCGCTGCAGTCTTTCCAGAAGCGCCCAGCAGAGGGTGGTCTTGCCCGTCCCAACGTCGCCGACAATCAGCGCGAAGCCTTCGCGCCTTTCAATGCCGTAGAGAATCAGATCCAGGGCTTCCTTGCTTCGCTTGTTCAGGTAGAGAAAAGCCGGATCCGGGGTAAGGCTGAAAGCTTTTTCCTTCAGGCCGTAATATTTCTCGTACATATGACTCATCTTATCGGCGGGCGCGGTAAAAACCTTCGGCTATGCGGCAAACCGCCGCCGTCCCCGCGCTTTGACGCACCCGAACGGCTGCTCCGGGTTTGCGCCCCCCGGGGAATATGATATGATCGGCGGCAATGAAGAAAATTATTTTCGCGACGCTTCTGTTGTTTCCCGGCGCCTGCGCCTTCGGTCAGACGCCGGAGAACGTGCTCCTGGTGATCAACGAGTCCAGTCCCGTCTCCATGGACGTCGGAAAGTACTACGCGCACAAGCGCGGCATCCCTGAATCCAATATCCTAAAAATCAAGACCTCCGCGGAGGAAAGCGTCACCCGGGAGATTTTCGAGCGGCAGATCGACGCGCCCGTCGCCGCCTGGCTGGCGCGCAACTTCGCCCAGGACCGCATCCTCTATATCGTGCTGACCAAGGGGGTACCCCTGATCGTCACCGGCTCCACGGGCAAGGACGGCACGACGGCCAGCGTCGATTCCGAACTCGCCCTCCTCTACCGCAAGATGCTGGGCGAGGCCGTGCCGGCCGCCGGACCGGTCAAAAACCCTTACTTCCTGAACGAGGCGCCCCTGGCGCAGGCGAAAAAGTTCACGCACGAAGAGCAGGATATCTATCTGGTCAGCCGCCTCGACGGATATACCTTCGATGATATCCGGGGCCTGATAGACCGCGGGGCCGCGCCTTCCCGGGAAGGAAAGATCCTGCTGGACGCCAAAGGCTCTTCCTCTGAAAAGGGGGACATCTGGCTTCGGGCAGCCGCGGATACTCTCCAGGGCATGGAGCTCAAGGACCGCGTCCTGCTGGATGAAACGGAGAACGTTGTCAAAGGCATGGACCAGGTGTTCGGGTACTATTCCTGGGGCTCCAGCGACCCGGCGATCCGCGTCAGGAATTTCGGTTTCCAGTTCGTTCCCGGCGCCCTCGCCGGAATGTTCGTCAGCTCCGACGCGCGGACCTTCACCGAATCCTCCGAAGCCTGGACCATCGGCGGTTCGGGGTTTCCCCAGTCGCTGGCCGCCGATCTCATCCGCGAAGGCGTCACGGGCATCGCAGCGAATGTTTCCGAGCCCTTCCTGGAGGGCGCCGTCCGCCCGGACATCCTGTTCCCGGCCTACATGTCCGGGTTCAACCTGATTGAGTCCTATTACCTCGCCATGCCCTATTTGAGCTGGCAGACCGTTGTGGTGGGCGATCCTCTGTGCGCGCCCTTCCGCTCGAGTCCCCTGAGCGCGCAGGAAATCGAGAAGGGTATCGACCCGGAGACGGAACTGCCGGTCATCTTCGGCAAGCGCAGGCTGAGATCGCTCTCCGTCACGGCCTACAAGAAGGCCGGAGTTCATCCCGACACGATCAAACTCATCCTCCGCGCCGAAGCGCGCCTGGTCAAACAGGATCAGGACGGCGCCCGCCAGGATCTCGAGGCGGCCGTCGCCCGCGACGACCGCCTGCCGGCCCCTCAGTTGCTGCTTGCGAGTTTGTATGAAGCGGCCAGGGAATACGACAAGGCCATCGAGCGATACCGCCGGCTGCTTCAGCTCTCTCCGGACAATCCGGTGATTCTCAACAATCTGGCCTATGCCCTCGCCGTCCGGAAAGGTTCCGTATTGGAAGCCCTTCCCATGGCTGAAAAAGCCTATAAACTGGGCAAAGGGAACATCAGCATCGCCGACACGCTGGGGTGGATCCATCACCTGGCGGGGCAGGACGACAAGGCGGCCAAGTTCCTGGAGGAGGCCGTGCGCGGCGGCGCCGGAAACGCCGAGATGCATCTGCACATGGCCGTCGTGAGCGCCGCCCTTGGAAACACGCTCGCAGCCGAGGTCGCCTTGCAGCGGTCTCTGGAAATGGATCCGAAGATGGCGGAAAGAGAGGAAGTTCAACAACTGCGGAAGAAGCTCAAAAAATAGCTGTGGAGATAAAGCACATTGTGTGAGGACGGGTCTCCAGACCCGTCCGGTAGCCTGAGAAACAGGAGAACGCACGGCTCTGGAGAGCCGTGCTCACGAAAGAATCGTGTGAGGCCCGTCTTTCTTAGCCTATTGCACGGCTCTGGAGAGCCGTGCTCACGAAAAAGGGGAATGTGTGCGGACGGGTCTCCAGACCCGTCCGTCTTTCTTAGCCTATTGCATGGGTCTCCAGACCCTTGCTCACACTTGGATAATGGGAATGAAATACGTGATCTTTCTGGGGGATGGGATGGCGGATTATCCCATCCCTGAACTCGGCGGCAGGACGCCCCTGATGGTCGCGAAAAAGCCCGCGATGGACCGGATCGCGCGCGAGGGACGCACCGGCCTGTTCCGCACCATCCGTGAAGACATGCCGACCGGGTCCGCCATCGCCAATCTCTCCGTGCTCGGCTATGACGCCATGGAGCTCTTCCACGGCACCGAGGGGCGCGGGGTGCTGGAGGCCGCGAGCCTTGGCGTCCCCATTGAGGAAAACGACCTGGCCATGCGGGTCAACCTGATCTGCGTGGAGGAAGGCAGGATCCGCAGCCACTCCGCCGGCCATATTTCCAACGAAGAGGCGCACGTCCTGATCCGCGACGCCGCGGACCATTTCCGCGGCTGGGGACTACGCCTGTATCCGGGTCTGAGCTACAGGCATGTTTTGATCCTTCCTGGCGGAGAATTCCGGCTCGAGTGCTTCCCTCCCCACGATCACGTGGGCACTCCCTGGCGTGAACTGGCGGTGCGGCCGATGACGCCCGAGGGAAAGACAACCGCCGATCTGTTGAACCGGATGGTCGAGGAGTCCCAGGTTTTTCTTGAACAGCATCCCGTGAACCGGAAGCGCCGGGAAAGCGGCAAGCAGCCCGCCAATTCTCTCTGGCCCTGGGCTCCCGGCAAAAAGCCGCGCATGAAAACGATCCGGGAGCGTTTCGGGATTCAGGGGGCGGCCGTCACGGCGGTGGATCTGATCAAGGGGCTGGCCATTTACGCGGGAATGAAGCCGATCAACGTCCCGGGCGCGACGGGGCTTTACAATACAAACTTCGAAGGGAAGGCCGACGCGGCGCTGGCCGCTCTGGAGGAGGCCGATTTCGTGTACATCCACGTGGAAGCCCCCGATGAAGCCGGCCATGAAAGGGATTTGTCCCTGAAAATCCGGACCATCGAGGACCTGGACCGGAGGTTGATCCAGAGGGTTCTCGAAGGGCTGGAGCGGAAGGGATGGGGAGCCACGGTGGCCGTGCTCCCTGATCACCCGACGCCTATCGCCCACGGGAACCACACGCGCGACCCGGTGCCCGTGGCGATCCGCTCCCCCGGCGTCCCCGCGGACGGCGTCGCCGGCTTCGACGAAGAAAGCGTGAAAGCCGGATCGCTCGGGTTGATGGAAGGGCCGCAGTTCATCGAGACCTTTTTCGCCGCGCGATGAAATTGCATCCTTTCCCGGCGTGTCGAGCGGGTCCCGCGAGCCGTCCTCACAATCGGTTTTCAAAGCCTGCGGTTACGCCGGCTTTTTGCCCGCATAGTGAAATTCGTATTTCTGCGTCAGCGAAACCGCCATGCAGAGAAACGGCTTCTCGAATTTCAAGCAGTACATGGGGCAATGCCACACGCCCTTGGGTATGACGACTGCCACGGGCTCCGAGAAAATGTGGTCCTCCTCCTGTCCTTTCATCCCCATCTGGAAATTCACCGTCGCGCCCAGATCGCCGATGTCCTTCGGGTCCGACCCGATGAAATACACGACCTCGTCGTGATCGTGGACGTGCGGTTCGGTGGACATGCCCAGACGCCCTTCCTGCAGTCCGAAGGCGTAGATGATATTGCAGGGGAAGCCGTTGAGGATGTCGGCGCCCGCCGAGAACATGGAACTGTTCCCCATCTTGCGGACCGGCAGTTTCACGAAGCACTTCCCGTATTTCGTCTTCCCGTCCGAGGTCTCGGTCGAGACGTTCTGCATAAGCGGAGCGGCGGCGGCCCAGCGAAGAATCGAGCCCGCGGCCGCAGCGGCCGCGCTCCCGGCGGCGACGGTTCTGACGAAGCCTCTTCTCGTGGAATTGTTTTTGAATATCATAGGGTCCTCTCCAAGCCACAGGTTGGCTGAATACAATGATTCTTATATCCCGTTGATATCCGGCGGGCAAAATAAAAAAGCCCGGGAACAGCGGCGCGGATCCCGGGCTTATGACAGGATATCCTCTAAACTCGAGCCTCAGGCATTAATGGGTCAGCTTGGCGGAAGCTTCCCCATCGCGGGCATCGGTTCCTTCGGCCGGTGGACCCTGGCGAATTCGAATCCGGCTGCCGCGATCGGCGTGAGCGTTCCTCCCGCGAGGACCGTGTACCGGAGGCAGAGCCCCCCGAAAAGGCCCAGCAGAGCCGCGAGCAGGGCCGCACCCCCATGCCCTCCCGCCAGTTCAAGGAAGAAGGGGATGACCAGTCCGCACCCTACAACGCCCAGCCAGAAAACCGGCGCGACGGGTCCCGCGAGAATGCGTTTCGCTGAGAACCTCGACTCGAGCGTCCTGTACGCGTTGTAGAGGAAAACGATCAGGACGAATAGCTCGAAAGCCTCGACGAACATGTCGATGGAGGCCAGCAGATTGAGCTGCGCCCCAGGGACTCCCAGGTATTGGCCGAACAGCATGACAGCCATGATGCCCGTCGACATGGCCGAAACGAAGAAAAGCACCGGGAGCAGGGCCGTATGCCACAGGGCGATCGGCTGGCTGTATCCCAGCAGAAGCCCCGTGTAGATCACGGTGAGAAACGCGAAGACCGCGCCCAGGACGCCTATGAAGTGGCGGGCGGATTCATTAACCTCCAGGGGGCCGGCGAAGGGCCATATCCACCAGGCGGTGTGTATGGCGGCGAGGATCATGAAGATGACGATGATGATGGTTCCCCGCGCGATCCAGGAAGTCTGAGGCTTCATCCAGACTCTCCAGGCGTTGATCGGCGTCCCAAGATCCGCCAGCAGGAACATGGTTCCTATGAGGACGCACGGCATGCCCAGAAACACCCCGATTTTGGACACGGTCGTCCAATCCGGGCCGCCGGCCAAATCGGCGATGACGCCCGTCAGGTACGCCCCGCCGCCGACGCCGGCCAGAAAAAGATAAGCGGCGATCAACCAGCGCCATTCCACTTGAACCTGGCCTTCCATCCTTGCTGATCCCATAGCATTCTCCTGTGCGCGACTGTGCCCGGATTCCGGGTTCTGTAACCTAAACTATCTGGGTGGCAGATAATAAACCTTGGGCTCGGTGCCGACCTCGGGCCGCAGGACGAAACCGCGTTTGGTCTTGATGAGATAGGAAATCTCGCTGTCAGGGTCGTCGAGGTCCCCGAAAACCCGCGCCTTGGCCGGACACGCCTGGACGCAGGCGGGCTCTCTGCCCCCGGCGCGCCTGTCGTAGCAGAAATCGCATTTCGTCGAGACGCCGACGCCGCTCTTTTCCTCCCAGGCCTTCTTGCAGAACTCCTCGTGCTCGCTGAGCGGCAGCCCCTCGGGGAAATAGCTTTTCCATTCCCGCACCGAGTAGCGCGCGCCGTAGGGGCACGCCATCATGCAGTACTTGCAGCCGATGCATTTGTCCTTGTCGATCCGTACGATCTTGTCCTCCGTCTGATAGGTGGCTCCCGTCGGGCAGACTTTCAGGCAGTCCGGCTCTTCGCACTGATTGCACAATACCGGCAGCGCCTGCCGGACGGAGTTGGGGAAAACGCCCATTTCGCCGCGCAGGACACGGCTCCAGAACACCCCGGGCGGAGTATAGTTGGCCAGCTTGCATGCCATCACGCAGGCGTAGCATCCGTAGCATCTCTTGA
>CAYZTZ010000126.1:0-9415 GCA_964481255.1 uncultured Acidobacteriota bacterium
CCCCAGGAAATGGAGAACGGAATCCTGAGGATCAGCCATATCGGGATGGAAATGATACGGGTGGGCGGTAAGAGAAGGAATCTGCATCATCTCAGGGCCGATTCCGGTTTCAAGCAGATCGACATGTGGGTGGATGATCAGCGCGTTCTGCACAGAATCGCTCTGCCTGAAAGGAGGATAGAAGTCGTTAGAAACTAGCGGTTAGCGGTCAGCGGTCAGCGGTTAGCGGTCAGCAAAGGGGGCAATCCTGGAAAGGAATAATAAGCGCTGCGAATCCATTTATGACGGCGGCCGCCTCATCGTATCCTTGCGCAGCTCTTTATAACCTCTAACCGCTGACCGCTAACCGCTAACCGCTGACCGCTAAAAACTAAATTGCAACGGATGAATACTCATTGCGTAAAACTATAGTTCAAGGCAATCTTAATAAAGCGGAGGCATTCAAAATGGGCAACGATCCGAATGGAAGCGATCGAAAAAGCAGGCGGCTTTTGGGTTTTCTTATGGTGTTATTTGTTCTGGCTCTGGGCATAGGAATCGGAACACTGGTTTCCAACCGCGTGGATGCCACCGGACCGGCCGACAGCCAGCTCCAGGTTCAGACGGGGGGGAAACCGGTCGCCGAGGGCGCATTCCTGGCATTATCCCGGGCTTTCGAGGAAGTCGCCAACAGAATCGAACCTGCTGTGGTGAACATCAACACGGAGGAATTAATCACAAGGCGGCAAATAATGCCCGAAGAGGATTTCGGCGGCCCCATGGAGGAATTCTTCCGGCGCTTCGGCTTCGGCAATCCTTTCGAGGGCATCCCCGAACAGCAGCTGCGGAAAAGCCTGGGATCGGGGGTCCTTGTCGACCCTAAAGGCTACATCATCACCAACAATCATGTGGTTGAAGGGGCCACCAAAATAAAGGTCAGTCTCGCCAACGGGGAAGAATACACGGCCAAAGTCATCGGCGCGGACCCCGTTTCCGATATCGCGGTGATCAAGATCTCCGGGAGCAAGGATTTCCCTTACGCCACAGTCGGCGATTCGAAGAGCATGAAGGTCGGCGACTGGGTTCTGGCCATCGGAAGCCCCTTCGGTCTCGAGCAGACCGTGACCGCCGGCATCATTTCGGCCACGGCACGGACGTTCGAGGCGGGAGGCGGACCTTCGGAATATTCCGTTTTCAACGATTACCTGCAGACGGACGCCGCCATAAACAGTGGAAACAGCGGCGGACCGCTGGTGAACATGAACGCCGAAGTAGTGGGAATCAACAGCTTCATATCGACACCGTCCGGAGCCAATGCCGGTGTCGGCTTCTCGGTGCCCGCGCATCTTTTCGTAAAGGTTTACAACCAGATCCTGCAGACCGGAAAAGTCGCCCGGGGCTGGATAGGCGTCAATATGAATCCCTTCCCCTTCACACCGGCCATGGCCAGATTCTTCGGAGTCAAGCAGGGTTCAGGCGTTCTGATCACGCAGCTCAGCGACGAGAACGGCGAACCTTCCGATACGGGACCGGCGGCGAAGGCCGGTGTCAAGCCGGAGGATGTGGTTGTTGAGTTTAACGGCAAGAAGGTAAAGAGCATGCAGGATTTGCGCCTGGCGGTGGCCGACACGCTCCCGGGCCAGAGGGCCAAAATCAAGATCGTCCGGCACGGCGAAGAGAAGGAACTTGAAATAACGGTCGGCGAAAGGCAGTTCCGGGATCAGGATAAGGGCCGCTACACTTTTGAGGAAGAGCAGGAGAAGCCGAAGGCTGAAATCGGCATAGAAATCGACGATGTTCCCCCACAAGTCGCCCAGACTGCAGGAGTTTCAGGCGGAGCCTACGTGGTTTCGGTGAAACCGGGGAGCCTGGCCGATGAAGCCGGCTTATCCGGACCGGGGCAGGGTGTCAGAGGGGACATTATTATCGCCGCCAATGGGAAGCCGATTTCCAATGCTCAGGAGCTTTTTAAGATCATAAAAGGACTGAAGAGCGGCGAATCCGTGGTCCTCAAGTTCTTGAGGATCAGCGCGTCCTATCGGGTCGGCGACAGATCACGGCAGGAGCGCCTGTCGACGACGACGCTTTATACCAGCATCGTTAAACCGTAATAGCGCCGAAGGTCCGGATATCGCCCGGCGACCCGGGCAAACGATGCCGCAGATTCCACATGGGGCTCCCGGTGAGATCTGCGGCATTTTTATCGGCGGAGGTTCTCATAACTCATGAAAACTGAAATACAAAGGACGCCTGCGACCTGGTCTGCCGTTTGACTTTGAGTCAGGCGATACTATAATCCATAGGGGCGGGTCTTTCTGTAAGGCCGGAGCGATATTTGCTTTGTCGCGACGGTGAACGGGCCGGCAAATATGGCAGACACAAACGAATACCTCTTCAATGAGCGCGTTCGCGAAATCCTTAACTGGGTGATTGCCACCTTCATCGTGACCGGAAAGCCCGTGGGATCGCGCAAAATCGCCCGCAACAGCCGCGAGCAGCTGAGTCCGGCGACGGTGAGAAATATCATGGCGGACCTTGAGGATATGGGTTATCTGCATCAGCCCCATGCGTCCGCCGGTCGCGTGCCGACCGACAAGGCATATCGTTTTTACGTGGATTACCTTTTGAAAAGGCAAAGGTTATCTCCTCAAGACCGCGATATGATCGATCGGGACCTTCGGGTGAACGACAGCGCGGAACATCTGATGGCGCGCGCGAGCCATGTCCTGTCCCGCGTGTCGAAAAACGTGGGCATCGTCGTTTCCCCTCCCATCAGCCGTGTCAAACTGCAGCACATCCATTTTGTAAAACTCGCCGACAAGCGGATTCTGATCATCCTTGTCTCGCGGTCAGGCATCGTTCAAAATCGCGTTATCACTTACGACGAGGAGATTTCGCAGCTGGAGCTGGATCAGGCGGCCCGTTACCTGGTGGAAAATTTCAGGGACATGACCCTGTTGGAGATTCGTAACAAGATCCTCGGCATGATCCAGAAAGAGCAGGCTCTCTACGATAAATTCATGCGGCACGTCATCGCCCTGAGCGCTCAGACTTTCTCCGATGCGGACAGCGAGCTGGAAACCGAAGTCTATCTGGATGGGACCGCCAATCTGATCAGCACGCCGGAGTTTTCCGATATCAACAAAATGAAGCTCCTGTTTGAAACCATCGAGCAGAAAAGCAGGCTGGCGGCTTTGATATCGCGCTGCATCGAGGGGGATGCGCAGGAAGTCCGAATAACGATAGGCGCCGAGAACGCCCTGCCGGGCATCGAGGACTGCACGCTGGTCGCGTCCCGTTACATCGTGGATGAAAAGACCCATGGGTCCCTGGGAATTCTTGGCCCGACCCGAATGGAATACGCGAAGGCGATCTCGCTGGTGGACTATGTGGCGCGATTGTTTGGACAGGTGCTTGAAACGGGGAAGTGAGAGATGAACCTGAAAGCTGGAGAACTTGTTACGGGATTGGAGAAGGCCGATCCGGATGCGGCGGATCAGGCGACCACGGAGTCCATCGCCCCTTCGACGGATCCGCTGGTTCAACTGGAGGCCGATCTCAAAGCGGCTAGAGCGGAAGCCGCCGAGTGGCAGGACAGGTTTTTGCGGAAGGCGGCGGAACTCGAAAACTACCGGAAGAGGACCGAAAAGGAAAAGGCGGATCTGATGACGCTGGCGAAGAATTCCGTGCTGATCGAATTTCTGCCCCTTGCGGATTCCTGCGAAAGGGCTCTGAAGAACTTCGAATCCGATCAGGCGCCCCCGGCCGCTCTTCGGCCCTACCGGGAAGGCGTTGAGCTTTTGTACAAACAGGTGTTGGATGCTCTCAGCCGGGCCGGCGTTGTTCCCATGGAAACCGAAGGGAAGCCTTTCGATCCCCGCTTCCATGACGCCTTGTCCAGGGAGGAGACCTCGGAGCACCCGGACAACACCGTGATCAGAGAAGTGAGGCGCGGGTATCTATATAAGGACAGGCTTCTGCGCCCGGCCCAGGTGATTGTGGCAGTGCGCCCGCCCGCGCGGGACTAGCAATCCTGAAGCGCTGCATCCATCCGCGGCCCGGCAGGGATGCCGCTGCGGAGGAAAGGCGATCAGACGGCCCAAAACGCAGGCAAGAAGGAATCCCGCCCATGAGGAAACGACAGGCGCCCCGCGCGGCCTGGAGGAGGCCTGTCATTGAATCGTCGCCCCGGGAAGTGGTACAAGGAACGACCTTCAAAGGCAGTCGCTCTACCGACCGGATGCCTTTGAATTGCGTTCCCCTTCGGGTCCGGATCGGCAGCCTTGGCGGATTTTCCGGAACCTCAAACTTCATGCTGAATCGAATCGTGGGGACTGCGTTTGAATAATAAGCGTGATTATTACGAGGTACTTGGAGTTTCCCGGGACGCCACGGATCAGGAGATCAAGAGCGCCTACAGGAGACTGGCTCTAAGGTATCACCCGGACAAAAACCCGAACGATAAAACCGCGGAAGAGAAATTCAAGGAAGCGGCCGAGGCTTACAGCGTCCTCAGCGATCCCGAGAAGCGCGCGCGTTACGACCGCTTCGGCCACAGCGGACTTCAGGGAGGGTTCAGCGGCTTCGACCCCGCAACCTTCGGCGATTTCGGCGATATCCTCGGGGAATTCTTCGGTTTCGGCGACATCTTCGGAGGCGGCCGCCGCCGCGGGGGCCCGGAGCGGGGTGCCGATCTCCGCTATGACCTGAAGATCTCCTTCCGCGAAGCGGCCTTCGGGCTGAAGACCAAAATCAAGATCCCGCGCCAGGAGACCTGCGGCGCCTGCGACGGGCGCGGAACCCCGCGGGGCAAAAGCCCCGTCAGGTGCCCCGTATGCCACGGTTCCGGACAGGTCCGTTATCAGCAGGGCTTCTTTTCCATCAGCCGGACCTGCAGCCAGTGCAATGGAGCGGGACGTGTGATCACCGAACCGTGCGAAGTTTGCCAGGGTCGGGGCCGCGTCCGGAGGGAAAAAGTGCTCGAGGTCCGGATCCCCGCAGGCGTCGATAACGGCGCCCGACTGCGCATCCAGGGCGAAGGGGAGGCGGGTCTGCACAACGGTCCTCCCGGCGACCTTTACGTCGTCATCTACGTCGAAGAGCATCCCTTTTTCCAGAGGCAGGGCAATAACATCTACTGCCAGATCCCGATCGGCATCGCGCAGGCGGTCCTGGGAGGGGAGGTCACTGTTCCCACTCTGGAAGGGGAGGAGAAGCTCAAAATACCCGAGGGCACGCAAAGCGGTTCCGTGTTCCGTCTTCGCAACAAGGGCATTGTCAGTCTGGGAGAAAGGGGCCGCGGAGATCAGTTTGTTACGGTGAATGTCGTGATCCCCACGAAGCTCACCAAGGAACAGCGGCAGATTTTCGAGGCCCTGGCCAAGGCCAGCAAAGACGAGGAACTCACCCAGGAACGCAATATATTCGAAAAGGTGAAGGATATTTTCGGGTAGCGGGACCATGCCCCGAAGAAGATTTTTTGCTCCTCCCGAGTGCATTCGCGACGGAGTCGCCGTCCTTCCCGACAGCCAAGCCCACCATTTGCGGGATGTCCTGAGGCTTCAAACGGGCGATACCGCGGAAATCTTCGACGGGGAAGGCCGGACGTATGTCGGGGACGTGGTGTTGCACGGCTCCGAAGTGCTGGTCCGCGGCCTGCGAAGCGTTTCATCGTACGGATCGCGCGGCCATTTGATTCTGGCGGCGGCGCTGATCAGGCCCGCGCGGTTTGAATGGGCGCTCGAGAAAGCGACGGAACTCGGGGTTGCCGAAATTTACCCGCTGAAAACTCGCCGGTGCTCCGTCAGGCTCGCGGACAGGATTATGGATTCGCGTCTGGACCGGTGGGACCGCATCCTGAAGGAAGCCGCAAGACAGTGCGGGCGTTCGGCCGCTCCCCGCCTTCACCGGCCGCAGGATTTTTACGATTTCCTCCGCGCCGGGGAGCCGGCTGCAGGAGCCAAATACATTTTGCATGAAAAATCCGACCGGCCGTGGCGCCCGGATCAGGGCGTTCTCGCCGAAAGGAGCGTTCTTTGCGTGGGTCCCGAAGGCGGCTGGGACGCTGTCGAAATAGAGCAGGCCGTTGAAGCCGGCTACGGAGTCTTCAGCCTGGGACCGTGGGTGCTGCGCGCCGAAACGGCGATGGTGGCCGCCGTCGCCATTTTTCAGCATCAGTTCCATCTTTCTGAAAAGGCATAGACGCAGAAATCATCCCGGGAAAGAAGCCACGAATTCCCTGAATGAAAGGGCATAGGATCGCGGGTTCAGTGCAGCGGACGATTATCCCCCAAAACCCCTATCTTCCGGGAAGATCATGATGGTCCGATCTGCGCAGAAGTCGAGGTTTGCTTTCATGCGGGCTCCCGGGGGAACAAATGTCGCCAATTCACCCGGCCCGGACTATAATGCATTCCCTGACCGGGAGGGCTCTTGAAGAATCTGCGATGGATGCTGTTGGCCTTGTGCATGGTTTTCCCGCCCCCGGCGTCCGCACAGCAGCGTCCGCTCCGAACCGATGACGCCGAGATCCTGAAAACGGGCATGGTGCGTCTGGAATCCGGCGTCGAGTTTCTTCAGCGGAAGCGCTATTCTCTGTCGGGCCTCGAGGGGGACCTTATGCGCCTTGGCGTATCGGCCGTACATGTCGGCGTGGGAGAATACGCGGAATTTCAGATTTCAGGCGTTTTCCAGGATGTGCTGTCCGTTTCCAACCGGACCGATCCCGTCATCCCCCCGAACTTCACCGGAGATTCGACGAACGATTTCGGGGATCTGATTCTCGGCACGAAGCTGAAACTTGCCGGCGAAAAGGGGCGTCGGCCCGCCGTGGCCTTCAAGTTCGCCGTGGAACTCCCCAACGCGAAATACGACAGCGGTCTGGGCACCAACGAGACGGAATTCTATGCGAGCCTCCTCTTTAAAAAGCAGCTGGGCCGTCCGCAGATCCTGGCGAATGTGGGGTTTGCCATTCTCGGCTCCCCTGTGCTCCAGGGACGGCAGGCGGACCCCCTGACCTACGGAATCGGGGCGGTCGTCCCTCTCCGGAAGGGAATCCGTTTCGTGGCGGAGATCAACGGGCGTCACGGACCTTCCGGGAGAGTAGGGAATGAAAACAGCTCCCAGGCTCGCGCCGGCTTTCAATTCCGGACCGGCGGTCTGCGCTGGGATGTCGGCGGAGTCGCGGGGCTGATGGACTATGACCCGAAATCGGGCGTGGTTGTCGGCGTCACCTATGAATTCCAGGGCTTCAAAAGAGGACCGCGCCCGGTTCAAATCATTCGCTGAAAACCTCCCGGCAGCGAACAAACATGCTTATCCTTTCGTCCTCCGCGCGGGAAAGCCGTGCGGTCCAGAATGGAAACGGCGGCTGCGAATCCTTCTCCGTTCGGCAATGAAGCGGAAGATTCAAAGGAAGGGACGGCAATGAAGGAATCGGACGGCGCGACGCAGGCCGACATGGCGAAGCAGATCCGGGAGAAAAAAATCGTGGCGGCGGTTTCCGTCGCGGCGGCGGTTTTTCTCACAGGCGCCAAACTCGTCGTCGGATTTATGACAGGAAGCCTGGGAATCCTCGCCGAAGCCGCGCATTCCGGCCTGGATCTGGCGGCCGCGATGATCACGTACTTCGCCGTGCGCGTGAGCGACCGTCCGGCCGACGCAGAGCACCTTTACGGACACGGCAAAGTGGAGAACCTCAGCGCCCTGGTGGAAGCGCTTCTCCTTCTGCTGACCTGCACATGGATTATCTACGAGGCGGTCCGCCGTCTCTTTTTCGCCAGTGTGGAAGTGGATCCAAGCGTGTGGGCATTCCTCGTCATGGGAACATCGATCGCCGTCGACATATCCCGTTCCAGGGCCCTGTCGCGCGTGGCAAGAAAATATCGGAGCCAGGCTCTGGAGGCCGATGCCCTGCACTTCAGCACGGACATCTGGAGTTCCGCCGTCGTGATCCTCGGCCTGGTCCTGGTAAGGCTCGGAGAACGACTGGAAACCCACGGGAGCCTGTTCATGAGGGCCGACGCCGTCGCCGCCCTTCTGGTCGCGGCGATCGTCGTGGCGGTCAGCCTCCGTCTGGGGGGGCGCGCCGTGGACGTTCTGCTGGACCGCGCCCCAAAGGGCCTGGCGGAGCGCCTTTCGCAGAAGGTCGGGGAGATCGCCGGGATCCTGCGGGTGTCGCGCGTCCGCGTGCGCGACGCCGGCAGTCAGGTTTTCGTGGATCTGAACGTCGATGTGCCGCGGCACTTCTCCTTTCAGGAGAGCCATCAGCTGACGCGAAGGGCGCAGGAGGCCGTCCGGAGCGTCTCGCCGCGCGCGGATGTAGTCGTCCACACAAACCCCATAGCTGAAAGCGAGACGCTTCTGGAGGTCATCCAGGCCGTCGCCGCTCGCGAAAGGGTTTTTGTTCACAATATCACGACCCACTGGACGGAGCGAGGCATGTGGATCGACCTGGACCTCGAAGTCGATCCGGAGATCAGCTTTGAACAGGCGCACGCGCAGGCGACCGAGCTGGAAGCCAGGTTGAGCTCGGAGCTGGCCGCCACGGAGGCCGCGGCGCTTGTGGCCGGGATCAACGTGCATATCGAGCCGCGCGGGGAGGACTCGGCGGTCGGCACGCCGCTCGACGCCGCCGAGGCTGATCTCTATGGCGAGCGGGTGCGGAGGGTTGCGGAGGATATCCAGGGGACCGCAGGATGTCACGACATCGAGCTGCATCGGGTGCGGGGCAAACTGTATCTCTCCCTGCATCTGCTCGTGGATTCGGGAATCCCGATCGCGGAGGTGCACGGCATCGCGGAGGAAATGGAGAGCCGGCTGCGGCGTGAATTCCCGGAACTGGGGCGCGTGATGATCCACGCGGAACCGCGATCGGCGGGCGATGAAGGTCCCCGTCCATTGGGGGCATGAGTGAAACTGCTGAAATCGACGCTTCCTTCCGTTCCAGGCGCGACGCTGCTCGCAATCGGCCTTCTGGCTTCGGCGCTGCTTCGGGTCCCCTACTATCAGCACGCCCTGATTTTCGTGGACGAGGGCATTTATGCCGCCACCGCGGCCGAACTCGTGTCCGGCAAGGCGCTCTACCGCGACGTCTGGTGCAACCACATGCCGCTGGCCGTGCGTTTCTGCGAAGCGATGTTCCGCGTGTTCGGCGTGAACTCCCTCGCGATGCACCTGGGCTCGCTTCTGCTCGCGCTCCTGGAATCCCTGCTCTTGTACGGTCTGGGATCCAGGTTTTTCTCCCCCAGGGTCGGCGGGATCGCGGCGCTGGCCTACGCGATCATAAGCGCCAACTTCTACACCCCGCGCATCATCGGCTACACGGCCGAACAGGCGGCCGCCGGCTTCGTGACCGCGGCCGCCTTTTTCTTCCTGCGCGCGCTGGATGAAGGGCGTCCGGGCGGGTTTCTCTGGACCGGGGTCCTGTGCGTGGCGG
>CAYZTZ010000127.1:0-9324 GCA_964481255.1 uncultured Acidobacteriota bacterium
CATGCCGCCCATGCCGCCTCCGGCCGGCATGGCCGGAGTCTTTTCCTCTTCCTTGATCTCGCTGACCAGGGCTTCGGTCGTCAGAAGCAGGGCAGCGATAGAAGCCGCGTTCTGCAGCGCGCTCCTGGCGACCTTGGTGGGATCGATCACTCCGGAAACGACCAGGTCCTCATACTGCTCGGTCTCGGCGTTGAAGCCGAAGTTGACGTTCGAATCCTGGCGGACCTTTTCGGCGACCACCGCGCCTTCGTGTCCGGCGTTGACCGCGATCATCCTCAGGGGCTCTTCAAGGGCCCTGCGGACGATATTGGCGCCGACCCGCTCGTCGCCCTCCAGCTTCAGATTGTCCAGGGCCGGGATGCAGCGCAGCAGGGCCACGCCGCCGCCCGGGATAATGCCTTCCTCAACCGCCGCGCGGGTCGCGTGCATGGCGTCCTCCACGCGCGCCTTCTTCTCTTTCAGCTCGGTTTCCGTCGCGGCTCCGACTTTGATCACGGCCACGCCGCCGACGAGCTTGGCCAGCCTCTCCTGCAGCTTTTCACGGTCGTAATCGGAGGTGGTTTCCTCGATCTGGACGCGCAGCTGTTTGACGCGGCCCTCGATCTCGGAATGCTTTCCGGCCCCCTCGATGATGGTCGTGTTGTCCTTGTCGATCGTGATCTTCTTGGCGCGGCCCAGGTCCTCAAGACGCACGTTCTCCAGCTTGATCCCCAGGTCTTCGGAGATCACCTTGCCGCCGGTGAGGATCGCGATGTCTTCGAGCATCGCCTTGCGCCGGTCGCCGAATCCCGGAGCCTTCACTGCGGCCGCCGCCAGCGTGCCGCGCAGCTTATTGACCACGAGAGTCGCGAGAGCTTCGCCTTCGACATCCTCCGCGATGATCAAAAGCGGCCGTCCGCCCTTGGCCACCTGTTCGAGCAAAGGCAGAAGGTCCTTCATGGAGCTGATCTTCTTTTCATACAGAAGAATCAGGGCGTCGTTGAGCTCGACCTCCATTCTCTCCGGGTCGGTCACGAAGTAAGGGGAGAGATAGCCGCGGTCGAACTGCATCCCCTCGACGACTTCCAGCGAAGTCTCGATGGATTTGGCCTCTTCCACGGTGATGACGCCGTCCTTGCCGACCTTCTTCATCGCTTCGGCGATGATGCCGCCGATGGTCTTGTCGTTGTTCGCCGACACGGCGCCGACCTGCGAAATCATGTCGCCCTTGACCGGCTTGCTCAGCTTCTTCAATTCCTCGACGGCCGCGGAGACCGCTGCCTCGATACCGCGCTTGAGGGCCATGGGGTTGGCCCCGGCGGCCACATTTTTCACGCCTTCACGGAAGATTGCCTGGGCGAGCACGGTAGCCGTCGTCGTCCCGTCACCCGCCACGTCGGATGTTTTGGAAGCCACTTCGCGCACCATCTGCGCCCCCATGTTTTCCATGGGATCCTTAAGCTCGATTTCTTTCGCGACCGTCACGCCGTCCTTGGTGATGGTGGGAGACCCGAATTTCTTGTCCAGAACCACGTTGCGCCCCTTGGGTCCCAGAGTAATCTTGACGGCATCCGCCAGCTGGTTGACTCCGCGGAGAATCGCCTGGCGCGATTGTTCGCCATGAATAATTTCCTTAGCCATATTATCAACGCTCCTTGTCTATAAATATTGATTCTGCTTGGGTTATCCTAGGATCGCGAGAATTTCCTCTTCCCGCATGATCACATAATCCTGGTCGTCGATCTTGATGTCGGTGCCGGAATATTTGCCGAACAGGATGCGATCGCCTGCCTTGACGTCCATGGCGGCCCGCTTGCCGTCATCCATGATTTTGCCCGGTCCAACGGCGATGACCTCGCCCTCCATGGGCTTTTCCTTGGCGGTGTCCGGGATGATAATCCCGCCCTTGACAACTTCCTTTTCCTCGATCCTCTTAACAAGAACACGATCGTGCAAAGGCCTTACATTCATGCTTACTCTCCTCTCTTCGAATAGTCTAAATGTTTAACCATGATTCCTTTAGGCACATTCAAAGCACGGCTTACACGCCTCTATTAGCACTCGACAAAGGCGAGTGCTAATAGTATAAGAGCGAACTTTCTATTGTCAATCCCGGGAGCGATGAATTTCACCGATTCGACACATATTCAGCGGGCTCCTTAACGCAATCTTAACAATATCTTTATCAAGTCCTCATAATAATGGTTTAAACCTATGCGCGGGCTGAATTTAGGAGGATATATGAGGATATTTGGGTGGAGTTTTTCGCTTATGGCAGCCATCCCTCTGATGTTGTCGGGCTGCGGGGGCGGGGAATCCGGCAGAGTCGCGAGGTCGGTGACGGTGAAGGGCTCCGACACCATGGTCATCCTCGGCCAGCGCTGGGCTGAAACATACATGAAAATCCATCCCGACAGGAGGATCCAGGTCACGGGAGGCGGCTCCGGTACGGGGATAGCCGCGCTTATCAACGGCGGCACGGATATCTGCGAAGCCTCCAGGCCCATGAACGAAAAAGAGAGGGCCATGGTCCGTCAGCGCCATGGCAGGGACGTAAAGGAAATACCGGTTGCTCTTGACGGAGTCGCCGTCTATGTCACTCAATCCTCACCTATTGAATCTCTGACTGAACCCCAGCTTAAGTCCATCTATACCGGCACGATCACAAACTGGCGCGATGTCGGAGGAAATGACGGGAGGATTGTGGCCTACAGCCGTGAAAACAACTCCGGAACCTACGTGTTTTTCAAGGAGCATGTCTTGGACAACCAGGATTTCGCCCGTGACGTTCAGACGCTGCCGGGCACGGCGGCTGTGGTGAACGCGGTCAGCAAGGATCCGGCCTCCATAGGATACGGGGGCATCGCTTATGCAAGCGGCATCAAGGCGCTCGCCATAGCCCGCGATGAAACGTCGGAAGCGGTTGTCCCCTCTCTCGAAACCGTGGAAAGCGGCCGCTATCCGCTTTCCAGGCAGCTGTTTTTTTACACCATCGGAGAGCCCGCAGGCGAAACGAAGGCTTTTATCGATTGGGTGCTTGGTCCGGAGGGGCAGAAAATATGCGAAATGGTGGGATATTACCCGCTGAATCGGAGATAGCGGCCGTCTCTGCGTACGAAACCGGAACATCCGGCGCCTTCGGCGATCGCATCGCGAGGATTACGATCACAAGCAGCGCGATGCTGGCCATTGTTTCGCTCATATTGATCTTTATCTTCATCGGCAAAGAGGCTCTCCCCATCTTCACATCCGCCGAGGTTCGGGAAGAAGCGGATCTGGCAAAGATGTTCATGCCTCAGCCTGCGCGCAAGGGGGCGGATCCGGAACACACGTGGCAGCCTGTGTCGGAACTGCCCAAATATTCGCTGCTGCCTCTGCTGGCCGGCACGCTCAAAGTAACCATTATCGCCGTGCTCATCGCCATCCCTCTGGCCGTCCTGGCGGCGCTCTATACGGCCGAGTTCGCGCCTCCCTGGGCTCGGGAAGTCGTCAAACCGGCCATTGAGATCCTCGCGGGCATTCCAAGCGTCGTCGTCGGCTTTTTCTGCCTGATGGTTCTGGCAGGGTGGCTGCAAGGCGCTTTCGGCTGGACTTTCCGCCTGAACGCGGTGACCGCGGGAATCGGGCTGAGCCTGGCTGTGATCCCGATCGTGTATACGGTCTGCGAGGACGCGTTTTCTTCCGTGCCGCAGACATTCCGCGACGGGTCCATCGCCATGGGCGCCTCATCCTGGCAGACGGCCTCACGCGTCGTTCTGCCCGCCGCCATGCCCGGTGTTCTGGCGGCCTGCGTTCTCGGCTTCGGGCGTGCCATCGGGGAAACGATGATCGTGCTGATGGCCTCCGGCAACGCGGCCATTCTCTCGTTCTCCCCCGTCGATTCCATCCGCACCTTCTCGGCCACGATCGCGGCCGAACTGGGCGAGGTGGTGGTGGGCAGTGCGCACTATCACGTGCTTTTTTTCATCGGCGCGTTCCTGTTTGTTATCACGTTCCTGCTCAACCTTTTCGGCCACTGGTGGGTGGGCAGGCTTCAGAAGAGACTCCAGGGGGCATCGTAACGAGATGACACTGGATCGAAACAACCTGGCCGGGGGCGTCTTCCAGTTCTTCTGCGTGCTGGCCTGCGTCCTTATAATCGCGATGCTGGCCATCATCCTGGGCAACATCGTCCTTCACGGCGCAGGCTCCGTCACATTCGATTTTCTTACTCGGGCCCCGGAGGCGGGCATGACGGGAGGGGGAATTTTCCCCGCCATTTTCGGCACGTTCGCCCTCGTCCTGCTAATGACGATCGCCGTGATCCCCCTGGGGGTGGCCACAGCCGTCTACATGCACGAATACGCTCCCAAACGCTCGCGCCTGGTCCATATCGTGCGCCTGGCGATCCAGAACCTCGCCGGGGTGCCGGCGATCGTTTTCGGTCTTTTCGGCCTCGGCTTTTTCATCGAGTTCGTCGGCCGGGGCGTAGATAAAACATTTTACGGCGGCCAGCTCGTTTTCGGGCAGCCTGCGATCATCTGGGCCTCGCTGACGCTCGCCCTGCTGACGATGCCGACCGTCGTAGTGGCCACGGAAGAAGCCCTGCGGGCCATACCGCAGAGTTACAGGGAAGTCGCCTACTCGCTTGGAGCGACGCGCTGGCAGATGATCCGCCGCGTCGTTTTGCCGCAGGCGGTGGGGGGCATTCTCACCGGCGGCATCCTGGCGGTGAGCCGCGGTTCCGGCGAGGTGGCTCCCGTCATGTTCACGGGGGCGGCCTATTTCCTGCCGGAATTGCCGAGAAGGCTGAACGATCAGTTCATGGAGCTCGGCTATCACGTTTACGTCATGACCACGCAGTCGCCGGACGTGGAGGCCACCAAGCCCATTCTTTACGCGACCGTCCTCGTCCTGCTGGCCCTGACATTTCTGCTGAACTTCAGCGCGATCATGATCCGCGCCCGGATCCGAAGGAAGCTGCGCTATGGGCGTTGACAGGGGCTGTTCAGGTGGTGTCCACGTCCGGACGAGTGATCTGCGGGTGCGCGCCGACGGCGTCGAAATCCTGAAGGGAATCACCCTGGACGCCAGGCAGGGGGAAATCCTGTCGATCATCGGGCCGGCCGGCGCCGGCAAAACGACCTTCCTGCGTTGCCTCAACCGGATGGCCGAGCTCGACCCGGACTTCGAAGTTTCCGGGGAGATCCTCCTCGACGGCAAGTCCGTTTATGAAACCGACGTGGCGATGCTGCGCCGCCGGGTGGGGATGGTGTTCTCGGTCCCGATCCCTTTGCCCATGACGGTTTACGAGAACCTGGCCTTCGGGCTCCGCCTGGCTTCCGGCGCGCGCGCCGACCATGACGAGCGCGTGGAGAAAGCTCTGCGCGCCGCGTATCTGTGGGAAGAGGTGAAGGACCGCCTCCATGAGCCCGCCCGGAATCTGTCGGGGGGACAGCAGCAGCGCCTGTGCCTGGCCCGCACCCTGGTTCTGGAGCCGAGGGTGCTGCTGCTCGACGAGCCGTGTTCCGGCCTGGACCCGGTTTCAACGGCGAGCATCGAGGACGCCTTGCGGAGGCTGAAATCGGACCTGGCCATTATACTGGTAACCAATAACGTCAAGCAGGCGGCCCGGGCTTCGGACAGGACGGCCTTTTTCCTGTTCGGGGAGCTGATCGAGCTCGAGCCGATCGAAAAGCTTTTTACCACGCCGCGCGACCAGCGGACCGCGGATTACATCTCCGGCCGTTTCGGCTGATACTACGTGAGCACGGCTCTCCAGAGCCGTGCGATTTAGGCTCTCCAGAGCCGTGCGGTTTAGGCTCTCCAGAGGCTGTCTCGTAACCTGGAAATTTATGGGATTGTTTCAATAGAATCAGCAAATTAGAGCCGCCAAAGGAGGAGGCATGCGAGTTTTGAGACAGTCTCTCCAGAGCCGTGCGATTCCCGAAGGACTTATGCCTGTCTCGGAAGCCAAAATTGAAACCCGGCAGCTGAACCTCTGGTATGGGCCATTTCACGCCCTGATCGACGTGAACCTGTCGATCCGCCCGAGGGCCATCACGGCCATCATCGGTCCCTCCGGCTGCGGCAAATCGACCCTATTGCGCGTGATCAACCGCATGAACGAAACCATCCCGGGCGTGCGCGTGTCGGGCGACGTGCTGATCGACGGGAACTCCATTTACACCGGCAAAATCGATTTGCGGCAGCTCCGCAAGAGGATCGGGATGGTTTTCCAGCGTCCCAATCCTTTCCCGCTTTCCGTGTTCGAGAACGTCGCCTACGGGCCGAAAATCCACAACCTCGCCTCCGGGGACGAGCTCGCGAGGCGGGTGGAAAACAGCCTTCGCGCCACGGGTTTGTGGGACGCTCTGAAGGACCGCCTGAACGTGTCGGCTCTTTCGCTCACGCCTGAACAGCAGCAGCGGGTCTGCATATCGCGTCTGATTGCGGTCGAACCGGATGTGCTCCTGATGGACGAGCCCGCGTCGGCCCTGGACCCTATCGCCACGGCGAGAATCGAGGAGCTGATGCTGGAGCTCAAGGAGCGCTACACGATCCTCATCGTAACGCACAACATGCAGCAGGCCGCCCGGATTTCCGACGACACTGCGTTCATGCTTCTGGGCGAGCTTATCGAGGTCGGCAAGACCCAGACTGTTTTTACCAGGCCGTCCGACCCAAGGACGGAACAATACATTTCAGGGAGGTTCGGCTGATGCGCCACTTTGACGAAATGATGCAGGAGCTGCTGGAAAAGCTGCTCCTGATGGGCCGGCTGGCGGAATCGATGGTTCAGACGGCCTTGAGGATTTTGATTGAGCGCGACGGATCGCTCGCCGCCGATATCGATCGAAAGGAGAACGAAGTCAATGAACTCCAGATCGAGATCGACGACAGCGCCGTCAAGCTGACGGCGCTGCAGCAGCCCGTGGGCACCGATGTGCGCTTTCTTTTCATGGCGTCGCGCATCGCCACGGAGCTCGAACGCATCGCGGACCAGGCCATCAACATCATGCAGAACGCCGGACACCTGCTTCAGGCGCCGCCGCTCAAGCCGCTGGTGGATCTGCCCGTGATGGGCGAAATCGCGGAAACAATGTTGCGGGACAGCCTCGAAGCCCTGGTCCGAAAGGACTGCTCTCTGGCCGACCGGGTGTTTGAAGAGGAAAAGAAAGTCGATGCGTACCGCGACCATATTTTCCGGGTTCTTCTGACTTACATGATGGCCGACCCCGGGACGATTCCACGCGCCCTGGCCCTCATCCTGATTTCGCGAAATCTCGAGCGTGTCGGCGACCATGCCACCAATATCGCCGAGGAAGTGATTTATCTGGTCGAGGGACGCGAAGTGCGCCACCGCCACGAGAGCAACTCGAGGAAACCCCAGTCCTGAGCAGAACTTTATGTCCAAAGGAATCGTTCTAGTCATCGACGACGAACCAAGCCTGATCGATCTGGTGCGATACAACCTGGAAAAGGAGGGTTTCAGCGTTCTCGAGGCCGGCGACGGCGAATCGGGCCTGTCGACGGCCGTCCGGAAGAAACCCGACGTAATCGTCGTCGACCTCATGCTCCCCGGGATGGACGGTCTGGAAGTCTGCCGCCTTCTGCGCTCGGAATCTGCCACGGCGCGAATTCCCATTATTATGCTCACGGCGAAGGCTTCCGAGTCCGACCGTGTGGTAGGCCTTGAAATCGGGGCGGACGACTACATGACCAAACCATTCAGCCCGCGGGAGCTGGTTGCCAGGGTCAAGGCCCTGTTACGCCGCTCTTCGGGTTTTCCGGCCCAGGCCGCTATCATCCGCAGAGGCCGCTTGACGATTGATCCCGGCAGTCATGAGGTTTTTTGCGGAGAGAGGCCCGTGGAGCTCACGGCCACGGAATACCGCCTGCTGCATTTTCTCGCGTCGCATCCCGGTTATGTCCATTCGCGCAGTACGATCATTGACGGGGCGCTCGGCCGTGACGTCACCGTCCTGGAACGGACCATCGATGTTCATGTGATGGCGCTGAGAAAAAAGCTGGGCAAATGCGGCGAATGGATTGAGACCGTCCGCGGTTTCGGGTACAGGTTTCGGGAAGAAATTCCCAGAGAGTGATATTCCTGATATATTGACAATCGCTTGAGGTTCAGGGAAGCGGCTGCGTAACCGGGGCATGCGCAACCCCGTCGGACGGCTCAGGAGAGCCGTCCTCACAATTAAGAAGATGAGACGATGACAAAACGGCCGGAGGCGGATATCGATCAGGAACTGCGCAGGGGCGCGCAGTACATGTCCCAGCGCCTCATACCGGCTCCCGGAGCCATACCGCAAATACCGGACACCGACATTTACGGCATCGTCATCCCTTACAACCTGATAGCGGGCGGGGATCTTGTCAGCTATGTCAATTTTCAGGAGCGCTACGATCTCGATGCCCGCATCCGGGCTGCCCTCTCGCAGGGGCAGGAAAACGTGGCGAAGGCGCTTCAGAAGCTCAAGCGCAGCGGCGGCATCCTGGTCGCCGACGTCGCCGGGCACGATTTCACCGACGCGGTGCGCGCGCTGATGCTGCACCAGGTGTTCCATACGGCGGCGCTGTATGAGATGGACCTGAACGGGGAGATCACGACGCGCCTGTTCGAACAGGTCAACACGCGCTTTTTGAAATCGGCGACGTTACGCAATCTGGCGGCGAATCCGGACACGACCAGTTTCATCACGCTGATATACGGTGAAATTTCGGCCGGGGGCCGGTTCCGGTTCGTGAACGCCGGGCACCCGCCGCCTCTGGTCTTTTCCCGCGAATACGACCGTTTCGTGGATATCAGCCCGGAAAGGATGGTGAGCTACCCGCCGATCGGCCTGCAGCCGAGCGAGGACAACGTCGACGCCAGGAGATATGTCCGCGCGCTCGGTTATAAGAAACGGTACACGGTGAACGAGCTGAATTTGATGGGCCACGGGGACGTGCTTCTGCTTTATACGGACGGCCTGCTTGATCCGTTTTCCGAATATACCCAAGCGCATCTGGAACGGGCGGTCTCCGGCGCGAAGGACGGCAGCGCAAGGGATATTTGCGAGGCGATTGTTCAGGACCGGCGCTCCATGGCGGAACAGACCGACGACCTCAGCCTCGTCGTTATCAAATATTGCTGACGTGTGAGCACGGCTCTCCAGAGCCGTGCGGATATCTGGAAACTTGTTTTCGTGAGCACGGCTCTCCAGAGCCGTGCGGATATCTGGAAACCTGTTTTCGTGAGCACGGCTCTCCAGAGCCGTGCGTCCACCTGTTTCCCGGACGGGTCTGCAGACCCGTCCTCACGTATTATAGATTTGAAGGCTGACGGCTGGTGGATGGCGCGGCCGACTGCTG
>CAYZTZ010000128.1:0-9210 GCA_964481255.1 uncultured Acidobacteriota bacterium
TGAGGAAATAGCTGGTGAAGGTGAGGGCAACGATGCAATTGCCATCATTGGCCTGTGGGCTATTGCACAAAGACCTTCGAAAGGGGTTAAATGATTATCGATAGCAGGCTGTCACCAGGGGGCCAATGATTATCCCGGGAGATCCGACTGCAAACAGGAGCACTGCAAGGAAAACGACGTTACGGGATGTCCTCATCAAAACCCCTCTTCCAAACAGGCGCTGGAAATCGAGATCTGCGGGACTCTCCTGTTCCACAGGTGCTTGTTGGAGTGAACCGCTCTTGCAGCTTTTCTGCATTGCATTGCCGGGCAATTCTCGATCAGTAACGGTAATCCATATTCACCGTCGTGATGAAGGGCCTGGGCTCTCCGTTCACAAGCAAGGGCTGGAATTTCCACTGTACGACGGCATTCAGCGCCGGCTGTCGAAACCAGGGATGCCCCGACAAGATCCTGGCCTCATAGACTTCACCTTTTTCGTTGACGGTAACTTCCACATTTACAGACCCGGAGATCTTCACCCCCCTCGCATCCGGCGGGTATTCGAGTTCGACCTGCGACAGGATCACCGGCGGATCGGATGCATCCAGGCGGATAGGCGATGTCCGCGGCGCATCGGTGTATTCGTTTTGCAGCATCCCATCCGCAAAAACCGATATGGAACCCGGTGCCAGGTTCACATGAAGCGTCCGGGCCCGGGAAGGAGTCGGGGGAATAACCACATCTGCCCGCATGGCAAAAACATCCAGGATCAGCTTGTATTGTCCCGGAAGAATCGACTCGGAAAATTCGCACCTGCCGTGATCGCCACTCATGATAATGGGCGATGACCGGTATTTGGCTCTATCGGGCTTCTCCAGAAAGAACACGGAGCCCTGAAGCAGGCTCATATCCACATTGGCGCCCGTGTTTTCAATTTCGACCAAAACGGGCCTGGCCTCCCCGAATGATGGTGCCTGCCCAGGCCCAAAAACCTTCACCTGGCTGCCAACGGCAACAAGACCGCAAAATAAAATGCACGCGATTGCGGTCGCGGATATCATGCTTCTGTTTGTTTTCACGCGCATATCTCTCCCCTTGGATACAATGTTCCTGATTCTTGTTTCCATCGATTCATAAGGCGTGGCCATGCCTGCGGTGCACGGCACGCGGCTGATAAGAGAGGTCTTTTCAATAAGGCCTACAAGAAGCGCGGCATAGCTCGCCGCGCTTTCCATTCCCGATATGGCATGGTTGTCGCTGACTTCCTCGCGCGCAACGGACAACGCGTTGCAGAGGCGATAGACAAAAGGATTCCACCAGTACAGCGCCTTTACCAATCCCTGCAGCAACCCCAGCACATGGTCATGGTGGTAGATATGCGCGAGTTCGTGGAGCAGTATCGCCCGCAGTTCCCCGTCGCCGATGTCTGGATACAAATTTGCCGGTAAGATGACCAGAGGCGTCCTCATCCCGGTCGCTATAGGAGAGGTCAGCCCGGGAGAGATAAAGAACCTGGGCTTTTTTCGAAAACCAAAAGACCGGTCCATCTCCTGCAAAATTGAGGATATCCGGCGGTCTTCCACTTCCTGGAGACCATTGCAGTATCCCTTCAAAAACGCCAACTGATAGAGAAGACGCCCCAGCAAGGCCAGTGCGACCACAAGCCAGAGAAGGCCGAATTGATTCACCAGCACTCTCCCCTGGTTCATCCATGACCGGGGCAATGGCGATTTCATGCCAGGCAGGCTGTTTGCAAGAGGCACTTTGGAGTCAGGAACGGCCGTGCTCATGGTGACGGAGACTTGTCGATCCGGCCGTGCAGGCCAATGGGTCCGGGGAACAAGCCAAGTGATCATCGGCAGGGCCAGCAGCAGGATGAGCGTGAACGTACACCATGTGGATCTGACCGTAGGAGCCCTGAACCTGCGGACGTGAAGGATCAGAAAGGCGGCAAGCGAAAGCCACAGGGAGTGGAAGGAGGTCAGCAATATCCAATCCGCCGTGCTCGAAGAGCCAAAAAGGGATTGCCAGTTCATTCCGGTTCTCCTTCCTGACTGTTAATGATGTCCTTCAATTTTTGAATTTCCGCCTTGGACACCTTGACGCTTTTGAAAAGGCACCTCACCAGGTCGGAGCTGGAGCCTTTGAAGAGCCTGCGGTGCATGTCTCCGACGAGGGATTCCAGCGTCTTGTCCTTCTTGCGCGTGGGAAAATAAATAAAGGTCCTTCCGGCCGCGCGATGCTTCAGCCACCCCTTTGCCTCGAGCCGGTTCATCTGAACCAGGATGGTTGTTCTGGAGAGAGGGGCGTCCCTTTTATGTTTGATGGCTTGCCACACATGGTTGACGGTGGTCTCACCCTCTTCCCACACAATCGCCATGATTTCGAATTCGGCATCGGTCAATCGGGGCAGCGACGATGAGCTCATGATTCCCTCCATGAAACAGGTGCGACGACAACTGTCGTTATATTATGACGACATATGCCGTCATGTCAAGTGTTATTTGTATTTTTTATGAGGGAATGGCGTGAAGCCCCGTGGCTGAAGTGTCTGTCGCATCTCTGTGCGCCGTTCGAGGATTTAAACGGATCTGCAATTCATACGCTGCGAAGGAGATAAAAATGACGCCGCCTCTCCAAGACCAAATATCAACGCAATGACGCCAGGACGCAAACAAGGGGATGCGTCCCCGGCGCCCCTGAACGGATTGGGATGACCATGGGGTCTTCGAGATTTTGCCCTGTCTGCCCTCGCATGACGCTCCCAAACTGTCCGACCTGCCACAAACGGATATAGGGTCTACCCGCCTTGAGGAAAAGTGGTATATTTGTTCCCATATTTGTGTGTGTTTTGAAATGACGTAAGGCGAGTTGACGGAACAGCGCCGATCATAAGCTGTTCTTCCCTGCAAACCGGCTGCTTCTTCGGATGCATGTTTCGGCCTGTTGAGACGCGGGATGCCCATGCCTGAAACAGACTTGATTCCCATCCGCGCCGCATTGAAGGAATTCGCCTCTCAGGGCCGGTCGGCTTTGCTTCCGGCGCTTCACGCGGCCCAGGCGATCCATGGTTATCTCCCGGAACCGGTGGCCGCGGAAGTCGGGCGGGTGCTGAATGTCCCCCTGGCTGAGGTTTTTGGGGTTATCGACTTCTATGCCCATTTCTTTCCCGAACCCGTCGGCAAAATACGGGTCCATGTCTGCAACGACCCCGTATGCGCAAACGCCGGGTCCGACGCCGTGATGAAAATGATGCGCCGCCATGCGCATCCCGGCCAAAGCGTAACCCTCGATCTTGCGCCTTGCCTGGGATTGTGCGAACACGCGCCGGCGCTGATAGTTCACGATAGACAACGCGGACGAGTGGATCCAGGCCGCGATGCGGTCATCGATGAAACCATAGGCCAGAAGCCTTTCAGCGTCATCGGCGGCGATATCTCCATTCTGACCGGCAACTGCGGCAAAGGACGCGCCGCTTCCCTTGCCGAATACGAAGCGGCAGGCGGATATCAGGCTCTGCGCCGGGCCCTGAGCAGATCTCCGGGCGACGTCATCGCCGAAATCAAAGCATCCGGACTGGTCGGGCGCGGCGGGGCGGCTTTCCCCACCGGGCTGAAGTGGGAAGGGACCGCGCAAGCGTCCGATCAGCCGAAGTATGCAGTCTGCAACGGCGACGAGGCGGAACCGGGTGCGTTCAAGGACCGTGTGCTCATGGACGAGGATCCTCACCGGGTCCTCGAGGGATTGCAGATCAGCGCCTATGCCATTGGCGCGAACAAAGGCTATGTTTTCATTCGCGCGGAATACCCCAATGCCCTGCGGGTCATGACGCAGGCAATCGCAGCGGCGCGCGCCGCCGGCTACCTTGGCCGGAACATCCTGAATTCCGGATTCGATTTTGATGTGGAACTGCGCCGGGGAGCGGGAGCCTATATCTGCGGCGAGGAGACGGCTCTATTCGAGGCTATCGAGGGTAAGCGCGGTTTCCCGCGCGTCAAACCCCCTTTTCCAACCACTCATGGGCTGTTCGGCAAGCCGACGGTCATCAACAATGTGGAAACGCTTTGCAACGTGCCGTTGATCCTCGCGCGGGGCGCGGCCGAGTACCGCAAGTTAGGCACCGGGAAATCTCCCGGTCCGAAACTGTTCTGTGTTTCCGGCGATGTCGTCCGCCCCGGTTTGTATGAAGTCCCTTTCGGGGTCACCCTCCGTCACCTGCTTTATGACCTGGCGGGAGGCATGCGCGCCGGACGGCGCCTGCAGGCCATTCTCCTGGGGGGCGCGGCGGGGGCTTTTGCCACGGAGAGGGACCTGGATATCCGGCTGTCCTTTGAAGACTTGCGCGCCGCCGGACTGCCGCTGGGCGCAGGCGTGGTGACTGTCTTCGATGAGACGCGGGATTTGCGCGACGTGCTGCTTCGGTTGGCTCGCTTCTTTGCCGATGAATCCTGCGGCAAGTGCTACCCCTGTCAGCTCGGCACCCAGCGCCAGCACGAGATCATGCAGCGCGCGGCACAAGGGGAGAGCCTGCCCGGGGATGCGGACCGCCTCGCGGATATCGGCTTTGCAATGACCGAGACTTCACTCTGCGGATTGGGGCAAACGGCCGCCACAGCCGTGCTGAGCGCGCTCAAGCTGTGGCCGCAACTGGTGCGATAAAAGAGGCGACCCATGGCCGATCGGATCCATATGACTATTGACGGAACAGCTTATGCTGTTCCCGCGGACGCTACTATTTTGAAGGCTGCCCAATCGGAGGGCATTGCCATACCCAGCCTCTGCTACCATGATTTCTGCACGGCCAACGCCCTCTGCCGCGTCTGCGCCGTCGAAGTGGAGGGCTCCCGGCTTCCGGTGCCGGCTTGCGTCGCCCGAGTCTCCGAGGGGATGAAGGTCACCACCGCCTCCGAACGTGTTCTGCGCGCCCGCCGCACCATCCTCGAAATGCTTTGCGCTTCGGTGGATCTGTCCGAAGCGCCGGAGATCCTGAAAATGCTGCAGGACTGCCGGGCCGACCTGGAACGCTTCCCGCAGGCCAAACGGCGAGCGTTTCCGCTCGTGGACGACAACCCGATGTATGTCCGCGATTATTCAAAATGCATTTTGTGCTGGCGCTGCGTGCAGGTGTGCGCTTCGGACGCGCAGTATGCGTACGCCATCAATTTCGCGGGCCGCGGTTTCGAGACCCAAATCTCCACTTTTTATGGCAGGCCCATGCTCGAAACCACGTGCGTTTTCTGCGGGCAATGCGTGGGGGTATGCCCGACGGGGGCGCTTAAACCCAGACGCGAGTGGCTGCTGCAACAGAAGCGCCCGATAGCCGAAGTGCTGGCAGTCTCCCGCCGCGAGAAGAGACGGGGGGCAGGGGAAAACCGGTGATTGCAGGCGCGACTTACAGGGAGGCCGTCATGCTCCGTCCGGATCGAGTTGTCACAACCACCTGCCCCTATTGCGGCGTGGGCTGCAAACTGGATCTGCATATCAAGGAGGACGGCGGCGAGGAAATCATTTACAAAGTCACCTCCCCTTTCACATCCATCGTCAATCACGGCAATCTGTGCGTGAAGGGACGCTACGGTTACGACTTTGTTTACAGCCCCCAGCGCGTGACCGTTCCCCTGCTGCGCAAAACCCCGCAAAGCCCCGGCCGGCGAACTCAGGCGTTTGACCTGAACGAGTGGCGCGAGGTCTCATGGGACGAAGCGCTGGATTTTGCGGCCGACCGTCTTGCCGCAATCTACAAGAGGGATGGCGGGCAAGCCATGGCCGCCTACTGCAGCGCAAAAGCCACGAATGAAGACAACTATCTCCTGCAGAAATTGTTCCGGACGATCTTTCGCACGAATCATATCGACCACTGCACCCGCCTGTGTCACGCCGGCAGCGTGGTGGCTCTGCAAATGGCAATCGGTTCCTCGGCCATGAGCAATACTGCCGGTGAAGTGATCGAAAACGACGTTTTTATCGTCACCGGCTCGAATACCGCGGAGAATCATCCCATCATCGCCCTCCAGATGAAATCCGCCGTCCAAAAATACGGCGCCAGGCTGATCGTGGTGGATCCTCGCCGCGTGGAGATGACTCATTATGCAACCCTATGGCTTGCGCTCAAGCCCGGCACCGATGTGGCGGTCTTCTCCGCGATGGCCCACGTCATCCTGAAAGAGAATCTGCATAACGAGGCCTTCATCCGGGAGCGGACCGAGAACTTCGAAGCATTCGCGGCATCGATGGAAAAATTCACTCCTGAGTTCGCCGAATCCGTGTCCGGCGTCAGCCGCGATCTGATTGCGCAGGCGGCGAGGCTTTACGCCACCGCCCGCAACGCCGCCATCTATTGGTCCCTGGGTGTCCCGGAAAGCTCGCACGGCACCGACAACGCATTCAGCCTCATCCACCTGGCGCTGCTGACCGGCCATATCGGGCGCCGCGGCAACGGCCTGAACCCGCTGCGGGGACAAAACAACGTCCAGGGAGCATCCGACTCGGGCGCCATGCCCTGGCATTATCCCGGCTATCAGAACGTGAATAGCGAAGAGGCTGCCCGCAAGTTTGAGCAGGGATGGAACGTGGAACCTGGAGGATTGAACCGCAAACCGGGTTTGACGACCACGGAAATTATCAGCTCCATCGCGCCCGGCGGCGTGCGCGCCCTTTATGTCATGGGCGAGAACCCCATGATGTCGGAACCCAACCTCAACCATACGCTCCATAAGATGCAGGGCCTGGAGTTCATGGTCGCACAGGATTTGTTCCTCAATGAATCCGCCGCCTTTGCCGACGTATTCCTTCCGGCCGCTTCCTGGGCCGAAAAGGAAGGCACCTTCACCAACACCGACCGGCGTGTGCAGCGCGTGCGCCGGGCCATCCGCCCTCGCGGCCAGTCCCGTGCGGACTGGCAGATTGTCTGCGATTTGGCCGCTCGATTGGAAAAAAGCCTTAACCTGCAGGCTTCCGCCTATTGGAACTATCGGCATCCTTCTGAGATTTTGGAGGAAATGGGGAGGCTGGTGCCGGAGTATGCAGGAGTCAAATACGCGCGGATTGAACAGGAGGGTTTGCAGGTGCCCGTTTGGGATGATCGGCACCCGGGCACGCCCTTCCTCTTCGCCGGCAGCTTCCCGCGAGGCCGGGGCAAATTCCATCCGCTCGACTACCGGCCGGCCGCCGAAACTCCGGATGACGAATACCCTTTTATTCTGACCACCGGCCGGGTGCTCGAGCACTGGCACGGAGGTTCGCAGACGCGGCACTCCAAGCTGGACGATCTCTATCCCGAGGCGTTGATGGAGCTCCATCCTTCCGATGCGGCCCGTTTGAAATTGAGGGATCGGCAGGCGGTGCGCGTCACTTCCCGGCGGGGATCCATCGTTCTGCGCGCGCTTATCACGGACAAGACCACCCCGGGCGTGGTTTACATCCCTTTCCACTTCGTCGAAGCCGCCGCCAACAAACTGACCAACGATGTCCTCGATCCAATGGCCAGGATCCCGGAATACAAAATCTGCGCCGTTCGAATCGCCGCAGCCGGGGAGAGCGAATTGGCCGCGCCGGAAGCGCAGCAGAAAAGAGGCCGATATTAGTGTCCCCCTCGGGATGGTGAAAATCCCTCGCCTTGAAGGCGAGGGATGTCAGCAGACGGGAAGTCATTTGCCTGGAGATGTGACTTGGAAATACTCGCTCAGGACCCGGCTGAGCGGTTGCCTTGCGCCAAGGCTGTCATTGGACAAGGCGCCCATCCGCGATAGCTTTGCAGCCTTCTCTGACTATTTTCTTGAAAACCGTGCCGGGAAATGAAAAAGACCAGGTCCTGCTCGGGGAATGACCGCTTCAGGCAGTTCCCGGTCTTCCCTTGGCCGCCATCGTGTCGGCGACTCTCTTCAGGCCGAAGTCTTCCGGCGTCTTGCACCCCGGCCAGCCGTGTTCTTTGTCCCGGCCTTCCAGGGCATAGCAGTGGCTTTTGAAGCCGTCGACGCCCTTGCGGTCCAGGTGCATGTCCGGGGCCATGTCGTTACGCCGCTTGCCATTTCATAAATGGGCACTCCGCCATAGACCGCAAATCCTGAGGCCCCCGGCTTATACACGTACGGAGAGAAATCCTCCGTCTGCCGGCCTCTCCCGCGCATCACGCGTATGGCGCGCTCCAAATCCCAGATCTTTTGGCCGATTCTCATGTTATCGGCAAACGAACCCTTCTTTCCCGTGACGGCTTTGTAATAGCGAAAGAGAATTATCCAGAGAAGGGAATGAATGTATACAGGTGTTTTCTTGAGCTTCGCGATCTTCCAGATGGATATGTCGGGGGGGGCGATTAACAACGGACACGGTGGTTTCAATCAATGAACTCGGGACCAATTCAGATCCTCCAGGGTACACGCAGGCTCTAATCGTAACCATTGGCTTGTGGAAGCGACGATAATGGCAATTAATTTGAGTGAGATGGATTCTTCGGTAGCGGATATCTATCTAAAAGCCTGGCGCCTACGGGTTGGAGGTCCAAAATCAACCGGCCATTGAATAGCGAGGTTCTGTCCCGGTGCTGGAAAAATCCTGTAATTTGACGACGATGAGGATCGAGCGCCATAGATGATGGCGCTGCTCCTCTGCCTTGTCAGTCCGGCGTCAGCGAAGCTGTGGTAGTCAGTTTCGCCGAATAATGTTGAGCTCAACATTATTCGGCCAATGTTAAGAGTTCGGCAATGTGGAGTCTCGCGCTCTTGGCCGCACTCGGCGCGGGGCAGAGTGAGCTTTCGGCAGGGATGCGTGAATCACCGTGCAAGGGAGGTTTTCAGCGTTCCATCGTATTTTTCAGGATGCGTCGCACGGATGTTCGGCCGATCTGCAAACCCCGGGCGATCTCGTCTTTGCTTGTTCCGGCGCGGTTAAGCTTCCGAACGTGATCGGCATAAATGGCTGCTGTTCCCGGCCGACCCCGGCGCTGGCCTTTCTTGCGGGCATGCTCCAGGCCTGCACGGACTCGTTCCCGGAGGATCTCCCGCTCAAACTCGGCGAAGACTGCAAGCAGCCCTGCCATAACTCGACCGGCCGGCGTTGTCAGATCCAACGCCTCCGTCAGCGATACGAAACCAACTCCGAGATATTCGAGTTCCTGCAGGGTCGCCGGCAGGTCAGCGACCGACCTTCCGGGCGACCGTTTTAATCTCTAATCGAAACGCCCATCCTGCAGCGGCGGCAAGGCTGTGGCTAAAGCGAATGTGCGCCTGTTTT
>CAYZTZ010000129.1:0-6666 GCA_964481255.1 uncultured Acidobacteriota bacterium
GAACGCCGGCCTGTCACGCCGGAGGTCGCGAGTTCGAGTCTCGTCGGCCCCGCCATTCGCCCACCGGATGGCTCCCATTCGTTCGCAGATTGAATTCCACGCGACTTTCCGCCGCCGAGGCAGAAAATGGCGGGATAAATGCGCCCCGAGTAGCGCCAGGGCCCAGGGCCCCGCATCCCCCCGGTGCGCCGCAGCCTGCGGGGTCCTCGCACGTCTCGCTCCCCTTTCGCCCCACGCCTGTCTCCGGCAAAACAGCCGACTATTTTGATTGCCGTGAAGACGGTGTCTGATAAAATCGGTGATGCAACCTTTTTCCATCGAGAGTCCTGACATGAAAGAGACCATCCGCTTCACTCTAAACGGCAAGCCTGTAAGCCTCGAGGTCGAGGGGGAGAGAAAACTCCTCTGGGTGCTGCGCACGGATCTGGGACTTACGGGAACGAAATACGGCTGCGGCCTGAGCCTTTGCGGATCCTGCACCGTCGTCATTGACGGGAAGGCCGCCCGCTCCTGCCAGCTGCCGATCCGCAGCGTCCGCGGCAAATCGGTCCTCACCATCGAGGGCCTGGCGGAGGGCGACCGCCTGCACCCTCTGCAGAAGGCCTTCGCAGAACACGGGGCCGTCCAGTGCGGGTTCTGCACTCCGGGCATGATCATGAACGCGTACGCGCTGCTGCTGCAGAACCCGAAACCTACGCGCGAACGGATCCTTCAGGGCATGGAGAACAATCTCTGCCGCTGCAGCGCCCACAAGCGCATCGTCGAGGCGATCGAAAGCGTCGCCGCCCGGAAAGGATGAGGTGCATCATGAAAATGGAAAGTGACGCATTGAGGACCGCGTCCGGATCCGCCGAAAGCAGCCTGGACCGGCGCGATTTCGTGAAGCTGCTCGGTGGAGGCATTATCGTTTTTTTCAGCCCGGATTGGGGCGCCTCCGCGCCCCAGGAGCCTCCGGCAAAGAAACCGGGGTTCCCGGGAATGGGAGGCCCCATGGGAGCGCCGCCCGATCTCAACGCTTACCTGAGAATCGGCGAGGACGGCCAGGTGACCGTTTTTTCGGGAAAAATCGAGATGGGACAGGCGAACACGACGGCCCTGGCCCAGATGGCCGCCGAGGAACTGGGCGCGCCTTTGAGCTCCATACGGATGATCATGGGGGACACCGATCTGTGCCCATGGGATATGGGGACGTTTGGTTCCATGTCGGTCCGGGTTTACGGCGCCTCCCTGCGGTCGGCCGCCGCAGAGGCCAGAGCCGTCCTGCTCGAACTGGCCGCGGAACAGCTGGGCGCGCCTAAATCCCGGCTGGCTGCCGAAAACGGCTCTGTCTTCGTCCTTTCCGACCCTTCAAGGCGGGTGACGTTCGGACAGCTCACAAAGGGACAGAAAATCACTCGCAAACTGGACTACAAAGCCGAGATCAAGCCTCCGTCCGCTTTTACAGTGATCGGACAGTCTCCCATGAGGCTCGACGCCGTTGAAAAAGTCACGGGAAAGGCCCGGTTCGCCGGGGATCTGCGATTTCCCGACCTGCTGTACGCCAGGATTCTCCGCCCGCCTGCGCACGGAGCCTCCCTCAAGACGGCCGACACTTCGGCGGCCGAGAAAATTCCGGGCGTGATCGTCGTAAAGGAGGAGGGCATGATCGCGGTCCTTCATCCGGATCCGGAAGAGGCCGATAAGGCCCTGGCCGCAATCCGTGCGGATTTCGAGGTGCCTCCTTCGGATGTCGATCATGAAAACATATTCGATCACCTTCTGAAAGCTGCGCCCATGCCCCAGCAAAGCCAACGCAGAGGGGATCTGGCCGCGGGCGAAAAGCTCTCCGCCGCCGTTTTCGAGAGGAAATACAGGAACGGCTACGGCGCCCATGCGGCCATCGAAACCCACACCGCCTGCGCCAGATTTGAAGGCGACAAAATAACCGTGTGGACATCGACGCAGACGCCCTTCCCGAATCAGCAGGAAATCGCAGGAGCCTTAAAAATCCCCGCGCAGAACGTGCGCGTCATCACCCCCTACGTCGGCGGCGGGTTCGGCGGCAAGAGCTCGGGCCCTCAGGCGGTGGAGGCCGCGCGTCTGGCCAGGATCACCGGCAAGCCCGTTCAGGTAGCCTACAGCCGCTCCGAAGAATTCTTTTATGACGCGTTCCGCCCCGCCGCCGTCGTGAAAATCAAGTCGGGTCTGGACGCCGCAGGCAGGATCTGCCTTTGGGATTACCATGTTTATTATGCCGGATCGAGAAGCGCCGAACAGTTTTACGACGTCCCCAACAACCTTATGAGCGTCTACGGGGGCTGGATGGGAGACGCAGGCAAGGTTCACCCCTTCAACATCGGTGCGTGGCGCGCGCCGGGCGCGAACATCAACGTCTTTGCCCGGGAATCCCAGATCGACATCATGGCCGCCTGGGCCAGGACGGACCCTCTCGAGTTCCGACTGAAAAACACTTCGGACGCCCGCATGCGCCGCGTGCTCGAGGCCGCCGCCGAACGCTTCGGCTACAGGAGCGCCGCCGCGCCGAGCGGCCGCGGCGTCGGTATCGCGTGCGCCATCGACGCCGGAGCCTACGTGGCCGAGATCGCGGAAATCCGCATCGACAAGGGCCGCATCGCGGTCCAGCGGATCGTGGCGGTTCAGGACATGGGCGTCGTGATCAACCCCGAAGGCGCCAGGATGCAAATGGAAGGTTGCATCATGATGGGCCTCGGCTACAGCCTTTCCGAGGAGATCCTTTTCAAAGGGGGCCGTCTTTCCACGACCAATTTCCACAATTACAGCATTCCGCGCTTTTCATGGCTGCCGCGAATCGAAGCCGTTCTGCTTAAAAACGACGAGCTGACCGCCCAGGGCGGCGGCGAACCGGCCATCGTGCCCGTCGGCGGAGCCATCGCCAACGCCCTTTTCGATCTGGCGGGGATACGGCTCCTGGAAATGCCCATGACGCCCGAAAGAATTCAAAAGGCGACGAAGGAGGCTCCGGCCCAGCCCGGGATTCCGGGCCCGGCCGGGAAGGATTGAAGAGATGGGATTGACGCGGGAGCAGGCTTGGGAACATCTGTGCAACTGGACCCAGAGTGAGTCGCTGAGGAAACACGCCCTGGCCGTGGAGGCCGTCATGCGCCGCGCGGCGTTCCGGTACGGCGCCGGGACGCAGGATGAAGAAAAATGGGGCATTGCAGGACTGCTGCACGACGCCGATTATGAACGATGGCCGGAGGATCACCCTTCGCGAATAGTCGCCTGGCTTAAGGAGCTGGGCGAAACGGACATCGCGGCCGCCGTCGCTTCCCACTACACCCGATGGGACATGCCCCGCCAGGGCATGATGGACAAGTGCCTTCTGGCCTGCGACGAACTCAGCGGATTCGTGATCGCGAGCGCGCTGGTGCGCCCCGACGGCATCCGCACGCTCACGGCTCAAAGCGTGAGAAAAAAGCTGAAAGACAAAGCGTTCGCGGCCAAGGTGGACCGTCAGGAAATCTCCGCGGGCGCCGAACTGCTGGGGGTGGATCTGCTCGATCATATCGAATTCGTCATCGAGGCGCTTAAACCCCATGCCGCCGAATTAGGGATCGAGGGACGCGGCGCAGGGCCCTGAATAGCCGGGCCGATCCGCGCGGCGCACTTCAAGCGCCGTCCAGCCGTCCCGTTCCATCCGCGCCGTGACCGCCATGCGCGCCCGCTCCAGAAAACAGGCGATTTTCTCATAGTCCTCGTTCAGCAATCCCGAAAGGCAGGCCCGCCCCCCTTCGCTCATCATGCCCGGCAAAGGAGCGCATAAGGAAGGCAGATTCCGGATATCGAGGTTTGCCAGTACGACGTCAAAGGCCCCCGGCCCGAGGTCTTCAAAGGAAACGGCCCTAAGATCCAGTTCCGGGCCGAACCCGTTGGCCTCGGCCAGCTCCCGCGCGCAGCCGATTGCCGCAGGATCGCTGTCGATCCCCAGAGCTGAAGCCGCGCCCAGGCGGAGAGCGATCATCGCCAGGATTCCGCTGCCCGTCCCGATGTCGAGGACTGTGTCCCCGGGCCGGATGCGCTCCTCCATCCATTCGATCACCATCTGAGTCGTCGCGTGATATCCGCTTCCAAACGCTCTCCCGGGATCTATGACGAGCTCCACGCCGTCGAACGCGGCATCCCGGGGATGCCAGCTCTGACGGATCCGTATCCGCCGGCCAAGGCGGATGGGATGAAGCGAAGCAGCCCAAGCCGCGTTCCAATCCCTGTCCGGGACGCAGCTCACCTCGAGTCCCGCCGCCGCCATCCTTTCCCCGAAATTCTCCAGGACCTCCCTCACCCTCCTTTCCACCGCGGGATGCCATCTTTCCTGATCCCAGTACAGGCGCAGAATCCCGTCTTCCTCCCAGCAGCCCAATACGCCCTGATCCTCAAGCAGCGAAACCAGCTCCCCCGGATCCACGGCGCTTCGCAGGCTGACTTCGATGAAGTTCTTATCGCCCATTCAGCCACAATAGCGGGCTGCGCGACGTCCTGTCAAGAAACGGCCGATCCCATTCGAGACGATGCCCTTCATTGCGAAAATGTCCTCGCCCGGAGGCCGCGATCCCCTTCTCTGGGAGCTCCCGCGTGCGCCGGCCCGCGATTTGTGGCAAACTAAGGTCATGCCCTATTGGTTTGACGGCAATAATCTGATCGGCCGGTCCGCCTCGGCCGCGAAAGCGGATCCGCGGGTTCGGAAGGAGTTTCTGTCCACACTGAGCGCCTGCCAAAAAGCCGGGGGCGGCCGTTTCCTCGTCTATTTCGACGGCGATGATCCCGGGGGCCTTCGAACGCCGCCCGGGATCTCGATCCGTTACAGCGCGCCCCTCTCGACCGATGAAACTATTTTAAGACGTCTTCGCGAAATCGGATCGCCGCAAGAGGTGATCGTGGTGACCAACGATCGCGACCTGACGACCCGGTGCCGGCTTGCGGGAGCCCGCGTGATGAACTGGCTGCAATTCGCGGCGAGGATGGACGCCAGGCTGCGCCGGCACGACGCGCAGGGCGCGGCCGACGAGAAAATCGACGTGGACGAATGGCTGCGTTATTTCGGCGTGGATAAGAATCCCCGATAGTCCCCGGCGAGTCGGGGAGCCACCCGGAGAGGCGCCGTTCCCCATGCCCGGGACGTTGCGGTAGACTGAACCATGAATGCATCCACGGAGGGAAGAAAATGGAGACCAAGAGACCGCCCTATGTCGTGCGTCCGCCGACGGCCATTCTAACCCGCGGATTCGATCCGCGACTCTCAGTGGGATCCGCAAGGCCCGCCGTCTTCCGATCGTCCACCTATGTTTTTTCTTCCCCGGAAGCGGCGGAAAGGGCTTTCGCCATCGCCCTGGGGACCGCGCAACCGCGGGCCGGAGAGAGCACCGATTTGATATACGCCCGCCTCTCGCACCCGAACGCGGAGATCCTGGAAGACCAGGCCGTCCCGCTCGAACCCGGCGCGAGCGCTTCCGCCGTCTTCAATTCCGGAATGGCCGCGATTTCCACTTTGTTTTTCACGTTCTGCCCTCAAGGAAGCAGTTTCATCTATACCACGCCTCTTTACGGGGGCACGCATCGGCTCATCCATCATGTGCTGCACCCCTTGGGCATGCACGGGATCCCGGTTCGGGCGGGTGACACGCCGGGCATGAAGAAGGCCATCGAATCCACGTCCAACCTGCGCCTTGTCTTTATCGAGACCCCCGCGAACCCGGTCCTGACAATGACGGATATCCGGGCGGCCGCGGTGCACGCGCGCAAACACCCCGATTCGCCCCTTGTGGCCGTCGACAACACCTTTCTGGGACCGGCCTTTCAACACCCCCTGGAGCACGACGCCGACCTGGTCGTGTACTCGGCGACGAAATACCTTTCCGGATTCAGCGACCTGCTCGCCGGAATCGTGCTCGCCCGGGAAACCGAACTCATCTCGCAACTGCGCGGGATGAGGGCCGTTCTCGGCAACATCCTGCAGGCGGACGAGTGCTGGCTCCTGGACGGGAGACTGCCGACGGTGTCCCTGCGCATGAATCGGCAGAGCAAGAACGCCCAGCGCATCGCGGAGGCCCTGGCGACGCATAAGAAAATCGCCAGGGTTCATTATCCCAGCCTGTTCGAAGACCCGGAGCAGATACGCATCCGCGACACGCAATGCCTGTTCCCGGGCGCCATCATTGCAATTGAACTCCAGGGCGGCAAAAAGGCCGCCTTCGACTTCCTGCGGAGCCTCGAGATCGCCCGAAACGCCGTGAGCCTGGGCGGGGTGGAAACGCTTGTGAGCCATCCCGCGACGACGACGCATTCGGAGATAAGCGTGGAGGATCGCAACGCCCTCGGCATCAGCGACTCGCTCGTCCGCTTCTCGATCGGCATCGAGGACTGGCGCGACCTGCTGCACGATTTCAACCAGGCCCTCGACGCGGTCGATACAGCCGGATGACCGATGGGCGGAGCGGTTCAAAGCATGGACCGCTGCGTGGGAAACGCCGCATGTCGAATATGATGAAGCCGCGGCCGCGAAGATCCCTGCGAAAGAAAGGGAGGGCGCCCGGAATCCTCGGGATCCTGCGCCTGCTTCTGCTGCTCGGGTTTTCCGTCTGTTCCCTGCCGGGCGCGGGCCCGGACGGCTACGAACTGATCGGCAGGGTCACCTGGAAAGACCGGAGTCTA
>CAYZTZ010000129.1:6766-9145 GCA_964481255.1 uncultured Acidobacteriota bacterium
GGGCCCGGACGGCTACGAACTGATCGGCAGGGTCACCTGGAAAGACCGGAGTCTATCGCGCGACGCTCTGCCCCTGGTCCTGCTGGACGGGGCCGTCTCCCCTTTCTCGGCCGTCACGCGGGCCGATCCGTCCGGCCGATTCAAGTTCAAGAATCTTCAGCCCGATATGTACACCCTGACCGTCTATATTCCCCGCGGCGGCGAATACCGCCGGACTGTCGAGATAAGCCCCGGCCTGGCCGACACACGAAAAAGAATCTTTGTCGATCTGATGTTCCAGCCCGGTTATGGGAGCAGAGCCCTGCACACGGTCTCCTCCTCGCAGCTTTCCGTGCCGTCCAAGGCTCTGAAGGAATTTGAAAAAGCCCTCAAAAAACTGGCGCGCCGGGACGCCGACGGGGCCGTCGCGCACCTGAAAAAAACCTTGGAGCTGGCTCCCCAGTTCGCCGAGGCCTGGAACACTCTGGGGACTCTGGCCTACAAGGCGGGTGAATACCATCAGGCCGAGGACTGTTTCCGTGAAGCGTTAAGACACGATTCCGAGTACTACCCTCCCCTTGTGAACCTGGGCGGCGTCCTGCTGAATCAGGGAAGAGTCCAGGAATCCCTACCCCTGAACCAGGAGGCGGTCCGGACAAGGCCCGATGACGCTCTGGCGCATGTCCAGCTGGGGCTCAACCATTACTACCTGGGACAATACTCCGAGGCCAAGAGACATCTGAAGCAGGCGGCGTCGCTCGACCCGCGCCACTTTTCTTACCCGCAGCTGACCCTGGCCAGGATTTATCTTCTCCAGAAGGATTTTGCCTCTGCGACGCGCGAGCTCGAGCAGTTCCTGTCGCTTCACCCAGACGCCCAGTCCTCCCCCGCCGTCCGAAAACATGTCGAGGCGATCCGTTCCCAGCTGCCCGCAGACGGCGCCCGATAGCCGCCGGGGCCCGCCGGCGTTTCAACGGGGCCGGCTCTTTTCAACCCTGAATCACAATTCCGCCGCATCCAGGTTTTCGAACAGGCGCCCCAGCCAAAGGATTCCGGCCGCGGCGACCGCGCCGAGCGTCAGGGCCGCCGCCAGGGACGCCGCCGGCAGGGCGGCCGTCCCCATGGCGCCGGATCCGGCGAGATAAACTCCCGCGAAAACGATCCCGGCGGGCAGGCCCGCGACGAGCAGCGTCAGAACGGTTGCGACGGAGACGATCAGGCGTTGTCCCATCGCCTCGACGCCGCGCTCGTGTTCTCTCCCAAGCGCCACCCAGCCCGGCAGAATCAGCGCCGTCGCGTTCTGAATCAAAACTCCTATAAGGCTGACGAAGGGAAGAACGAGGACGGCGCTCAGCCCGGCGGCAACGCGTTCCCTCGCCTCCCGGGACACCTCCGTGGATCCCGGCAGGAGGAAGACCGCGACCAGCACAAGCGTCCATTCCAGAACGGCCAGGACCGTCGTCGGGGCGAGCGCCTCCCCCAGAACGACGCCCCAGCCCGGAATCGGATAGCTCTTCAGCATGTCCACGTTTTTCAAATCGGTCCTGAGGTCCTCCCGGAACAGAACCGGGCCCAGCAGAGCGAGAAAACCGGCGAGCGAGGCCGCGATGGATCCCGCGAACAGGGCCGGTCGTCCGCCCGGCACGGACCGGATCAGGATGGAGACGGCCGCGACGGCCGCCAGAGCGGCCCACACTTTCCGCGCACGGAACCCTCCGGCCAGAATCAAATTTTTCCAGTACAGCGCCATAAACGGCGCACCCCGGGGATTCAACCGGAACGGGCGATGCCGGGTTCTGCCTGCGCTCGATCGTCGAGCGTTCTGCTGTATCGCGCCGCCCGCGGCCGGGCCCAGGTCGACCCGGCTGCGCAGGATCCAGGCGTAGATCAGAATCAGCATTACAAGGGCGGTCATGAAGCTCGCTGCGAACCGCGCCGGTTCGGCCGCGAAAACAGGGCGCACGGCCAGGCGGAAGGGGAAGGTCGCCCAATACACGGGTCCCGAGCCGGAGATCTGCAGAAACCAGTCCAGGAGATTGGAGATGTCGTTGCCACGGGGCGCAGCCTCCGGGACAAACCACCTGGACCACAATACGGCTGAAGACACGAATACAAGGAGCGCTCCCGCCGTCCAGGACCTCGTCTTCCATGCGGGAACGCCCCTTTCCCTCAACTCCCGCTTTACGAAAATGACGGCCAGGCGCCCGAGATAGAAAAAGCAATAGAGCGCCCACAGCGCGGCGAACAGGAAACACGCGCGCCAAACAGAGAGTCTGAGCCCGAAAATCAGCACGGAGACAAGAGCGCCGAACAGAATCCCGACCTGGGCCTTCGCCGCATGATAGTGGAGCAAAGCCCGCCTGGAAACGGGAGCCGGGAAAAGCATCTGAACCTCCGCCT
>CAYZTZ010000130.1:0-9089 GCA_964481255.1 uncultured Acidobacteriota bacterium
GTCAGCCTGTACCTTAGACTACCGGACGGGTCTGGAGACCGGTCCTCACACGAGTATTTCGTGAGCACGGCTCTCCAGAGGCTGTCTCATAACTGGGAGATTTAAAAGATCACTATAATAGAATCAGTTACTTAGGGTCACTAAAGGAGTAGGAATGCGAGTTTTGAGACATCCTCTCCAGAGCCGTGCGTCAGCCTGTCCCGTGGACTACCGGATGCCTATGGAGACCCTCCCGCACTTGATTTCGCTTCTCGGTTGCGGCTATGCTGAGCCGTGCAATTCGCTGTGTCGTCCCCTGGATAATCCCTTTATCTCTTCCTTCTGCCCTCGATCCGGATGCGCCCGGAGGCTGCCTTATGGAATTCGCATACCATTACGGAAATCCCAGGAAACTCTATCTGAATGTAACCAACCGGTGCACCAACCGGTGTTCGTTCTGCGTCCGCTATCAGACATCGGGTTTGGGCGGGGCGGTTCTTTGGGGAGGAGATGAGCCCGATTTCGGCATGCTTCGGGAGGCGGTGCTCCGGCGGGGCGCTTTGGAGGAGTTTTCTGATTTCATCTGGTGCGGTTTTGGGGAGCCGACCTTCCGCCTGGACCTGATCCTGGAAGCGGCGTCCTGGCTCCGGAGCCGCGGCGCCGCGGTCCGTCTCAACACCAACGGCCACGCGTGTCTCATTCACGGGCGGGACGTTCTCGATGAGCTTTCAAAGGCGGTGGACGAGGTCTCCGTTTCGCTGAACGCCCCCAACGCCCGCAGGTACGTGGAGCTGTGCCGTCCGGATTTCGAGTCGATTGCGCTTCGGGGCGGGGGCAAGGCGGAGCCTGCGCTCTGGTGGGAGGCAATGCTCGATTTTCTGGCCCGCGCTCCGTCCTTTTTCCGGAGCGTGCAGGCGAGCGTGGTCGGCTTTGTTCTCACCGAGGCGGAAATCGAGCAATGCCGCGCTCTCTCCCGCTCGCTTGGAGTTGAAAGATTCAGGGTGCGCTAGACGCGGGCGCGCGCCTTTGAAGATCCGTATCAGGAGTCGCGCGATTTCAGCGGGCCGTCCATCCGCCGTCGATGACGAGCTCCGATCCCGTCAGGAATTTGGACTCGTCCGACGCGAGGTACAGAACGCCGTAGGCGACGTCCTCCGGCTCGCCGAAGCGCCCGATCGGGTGCCAGCCGAGAGCGGTCTGGTACTTTTTTTCGTCCCGCTTCAGAGCGTCCGCCATGGCGGTATGGATCACTCCCGGGTATATGGAATTGACGCGGATGTTGTATCCATAACCCGCCTGGGAACACTCGATGGCGGCCGCCTTGGTGAAAAGCCGGACGCCCCCCTTGCTCGCGTGATAGGCCGCGGCATCGGGATTCCCGATCAGTCCCGCGGTGGACGCGATGTTGATGATCGAGCCCCCTCCTGTCTTTTTCATGGCCTCGATGGCGAAACGGGTGCCCAGAAAAACGCCGTCCAGATTGACGCTCATCAGCCATCGCCATTCCGCCAGGGACGTGTCCTCGATCTTTTTATAGAAGATGACGCCGGCGTTGTTGACCAGAACATCCAGGCGGCCGAACTCGTCCAGGGTCCGGCCGATCACCCGGCTCCAGTCGGCTTCGCTGGTCACGTCGTGTTTCAGGAACAGCGACCTGCCGCCGTGACGGCGGATGGTCGGCGCGATCCTCCCGAGGGCGGCTTCGTCGATATCGGTCACGACGACGCCGGCCCCCTCCTTTGCCAGCAGCGAGGCCTGCGCGCTGCCGAGCCCGCCGGCTCCGCCGGTTACAATTGCGATCTTGCCTTTAACGCGATCCATTGAAATCCCTTTCTCCATAGATGCCTGCCCGGGGAATTTTACGCCGCGGGGCTTTTGCGGGTGCAATACTTTTAAGCGGCGGTATCAAAACAAGGACGGCCGCGGATCCAAGGGAGCCGTGATCCGCGGCCGTCCTTTACAGCCCCGACGCTGCCGATCCGATTTTTCCGTATTTATTTTTGGGCGATCAGAATCCTGGTTCGTGGCGGCTGGTTCCGGGCCCTCAGCTCCTTCTCAAGTGGTGACATTCGAACGTTCGCCCTGAATTCGCCGATGGAGACGGCGCAGAGGAAGTATCTGTCGTCGTACCGGTTGAATTTCAGATGGCTGATGCGGGAGCTTGAATTGGCGTCGGGCCGCGTCAACATGATTCTCAGTCCCGCGCCTTCGCGGGAGCGGACGGTCACCACGGAAGCCGTCGGCACAAGGCCCCGGCCCATCTCGAAATTGTAATGGCCTGCCGGCAAGAGCTGGTCCTCCAAATAGAATTCAAAGGGAACGTAAACCCGCATCGCGCCTCCGTGGCCTGCATAGGCAATACTCACGGCCAGAACCAATGCGGCGATCAGCCCTGGAAGAATCCGGTTCCTTTTCATAAATCCTCCTTTGGTTGGGCGGCTCCCAATCCCCGCGTGGGTCTTGGTTGTCCCGCTCTTTCTATTGCAAAAGTACGGCGGCGGGCCGCAGGGGTCCGTGAGGATTCTGTGAGGGTTCGGTGAGGATCTTCGGGGACCGGCAACGGGCTACAGCTTCTGCAGCAGCCGCCGGAATCTGGGCTCGCGGCGCAGCGGATCCAGGTTGCTGTCGTGCTGGAGCCAGCTCTTATGCGTCAACCCGCTTTGAACCGCTTTTTCAAGCGTATCCAGCGCCTCGTCATGGCGATGTACGAGAGATTGGATGCAGGCGACGTTATAGAGGACCATGGGTTCATCCGGGTCAAAGGCAAGAGCCTGCCTCGCCCACTCCAGACCGCGTTCCGCTTCTCCAAGCGCCACAAGGCCGTTGGCGCCCATGTAAAGAGCCCGCGTGTCATCCGGGTTCAGTTTCAATTTTTCCTCAGCGGCCCGTATGCCGCGGCGGCGGGATTCCTCGGCCTTTTCCTCGTCGCCGAGGTCCGCGTAGATCTGGGCGACCAGCAGCGGCGCCTGATAATCCTGCGGATTGATGTCCATCGCTTTTTCGTACAGTTGAACCGTCCGCTCGAGCTTGCCCTGTTCAAAGCAGACCCTGCCATAGAAATAGTGGGCTTCGAAAAGGTTCGGTCCCAGCTGGACGGCTATATCAAATTCCCTTTCCGCGTTTTCGTAGTCCTGCTTGAGGGCGAAGGCTATGCCGCGGGAAACATGACATTCGGCCAAATCCGGGTCCAGTTCCAGCGCCTTCCGGCTGGTCGCGTCGGCCTGTTCGCGGTTCTGCGCGCGGCTCCCCGCGTGATTGTAAAGAAACGAATAACAATCGGCCATTCCGGCGTATGCCCGGGCGAATGCCGGATCATGCTCGATGGCCCGCGAAAACAGGATCAATGCGAGCTCGATCCCCTTGCGCTTGTATTGGTTGTAATACTGGCGGCCGCGGAGATAGAAATCGTAGGCCTGGAGGTTCATCGTCGGCGCCTTTCCAATGGCCACGCTCTCCTTAGGCGTCAGGGTAATATTAAGCGTCGCTGCGATGGTGCGGGCTATTTCGTCCTGTATGGCAAAAACATGCTTCAGCTCGCGGTCGTAGCGTTCGGACCAGAGATGGCAACCATCCTCCACGTTGATCAGCTGAACCGAGATGCGCAGCTGGTTCCCTTCCTTGCGGACGCTCCCCTCCAGCACGGCCGACACTCCCAGGTTTCGTCCGATCGATCGGATGTCCTGAGACGCGCCCTTATAGGCGAAGGACGACGTGCGCGACGACACTCTCAGCCCCCGGATGCGCGTCAGGCAGTGGATGATCTCTTCCGAGATCCCGTCGCAGAAATACGCCTGGTCCTGCGACGGGCTCAAATCCGCAAAAGGCAGGACGGCGATGGAGCCTTTGGGCTCGACCGTCGATCCTTTCCCTGTGACCGGCGCGATCAGACGGTAGCCCCTGCGCGCGATGGTTTCGATGACGCGCGGGTTCCTTGCGTCGTCCTGAAAAGCCTTGCGCAGCTCTGAAATCGAATAGCGGAGCACCTCGTCGCTCACGAAAGTGCCCGGCCACACCGCGCGAAGGATCTGTTCTTTCGACAGGACCTCGCCCGGATAATCGGCGAGGCAGACCAGAACCTCAATCACCCTGGGTTCCACGGAGACGCGCAGGTCCCCCTTGACGATACAGTTCAAGTCGGCCTCGACCCGCCATTCGCCCACATGAAATTCCCGAGTCATCGGCATGCTCCTTAAGAGCCCGGCAATCGAGGATTCAATGGTCCATCCTCCGCAATTCCCGGCGCAGAATCTTGCCCTGCGGCGTCTTGGGCAGGTCTGCGACGAAACGGATCGCCTTGGGTGCTTTGTAGTGAGCCATTTTTTCCTTGCAGAACGCGATAAGCTCCCGTTCGTCCGCCGTCATGCCGGGCTTCAGGGTCACGAAGGCGGTGACGGCTTCTCCATACTCCGGATCGGGCAAACCCACGACGCCGCATTCATTCACGGCTTTGTGCTGATGCAGCGTGTCCTCCACTTCCTTGGGGTAGACATTCTCGCCGCCGGTGATGATGATGTCCTTGATCCGGTCGACGATAAAAAGGTACCCCTCCTCGTCGAAGACGCCCACGTCCCCCGAATGGAACCAGCCGTTGCGAAAAGCCTGGGCGGTCTCTTCCGGCTGGCCGAAGTAGCCCTTCATGATGTTGGGGCCGCGTATGACGATTTCGCCCTGATCCCCTTGCCGGACCTCATGGTCGTTTGCGTCGACGACCTTCACTTCTACGATCCCGCCGGGAGTGCCGATGGAGCCTATCTTGTGCCGGAAAAGATGGTTGAAGGTCACGAGCGAGGCAGCCTCCGTCATGCCGTAAGCCTCGTGGATCCGCGTGCCGTAGGCCTCGGCCCATTGCCGCACGATCTCGGCCGGCATGCTGGTGCCTCCGGAAAAGACATAGCGCAGGCTCTTCAGATGCTTTCGGGTTTCGGGATTGTTCAAAAAACGGATGAATATGGTCGGAACGGCGTAAAAGTGCGTCACTTTATGGTCGACGATGGCGGCGACAACCCTGTCCATGTCGAATCCGGCAAACAGCACGAGAGTGGCGCAGCTGCGAAAGTAAGTGTGCATGACGTGGCACTGGGCGAAGACGTGGTTGAGGGGCAGGCTGCACAGCCCGATGTCCCCGGGCAGGAGCCTCTCGTGATAGGCGACGTTTTGAGCGCTGTACAGGAGGTTGCGGTGCGTCAACATCGCGCCCTTGGGAATCCCCGTCGTTCCTCCGGTGTAAAGGATGGCGCACGTGTCGTCCCCCGTGATGTCCGCGCCCGATTGGAAGGGATGCATGCTTTCGCCCCTCAGGGCCGCCTGGAAATCCTCGTCGCGCTCGACGACAAGGGTTTGCCTGACCCGGGGGAGCTCTTCGGACGGAGGAAGAAGCGGGGAAAGAGACTCGGATGTCACGAGGATGGATGAACGCGAGTCGTTCACGACCGCCTTCATCTCGTCGGTCCTGTATGCGGCCGGCACACAGACGGTCACGGCGCCCAGGCGCGCAACGGCGAAATAGACCATGATCCACTCGGGCCGGTTCGCCATATACAAGGCTATATGATCTCCCTTGGAGACTCCCAGATTTTTCAAATACGCGGCCAGCGCGTCGATGATGCGGTGCATCCCGGAGTAGGTGTAGCTCCTATCCCCGAAGATGAGGGCCTCTTTATCCGGGTAGCACAGCGCGGCGTTCGTGAAGGAATCGGCGACGTTCATAGAAACTTCCTTTCCCGATCAGAACGGCAGAAGGCCTGCCGTAGTTTCGAAACGGTCTCCAGGATCGCTCCGGCGACACTACCTGAAGCTCCGCGGCAGGGCGGTGGAGAGGAAGGGCACATAGGTGATCAACAGCACCCCGCCCAGCAGCACGAGCAGGATGGGGACGATCGATGCCCACATCTGGGGCATCGGCTTGTTAAAACGATAGGACGACAGGAAAAGGTTCATCCCCACCGGCGGCGTCAGATAGCCCAGTTCCAGGTTTGCCAGGAATAGGATCCCGAGGTGGACCGGGTCGATGCCATACGCCGCCCCGAGGGGCACCATCAGCGGCACGACGATAATGATGGCCGAAAAGATATCCATCAGGCAGCCGACAAGAAGAAGGAATGCATTCAGCGCCAGCAGAAAAAGCAAAGGCGAGTGCACCGAAGCCTGCACCCACGCGATCAGTCTTTCGGGGACCTGCGCTTGCACAAGATACCCCGTGAATCCCAGGGCTACCCCGAGAATCAGGAGAATCGCGCCGACCAACAGCCCGCATTCCGTCATCACGCGGGGTACGTCGCGCCCGATTTTCAGGTCTTTATATATCATGCTTTCCACGATGAACGCGTAAAGCGCCGTGATCGCCGACGCTTCCACCGCCGTGGCGTAGCCGCTGAAGAGCGCTCCGCAGGCGACGACGGGCAGAAAAAGCTCCCATTTGGCGTCCCATAGGGCGCGCCTCGCTTCGATCCAGTGAAACGTCCCGCCTTCGCCTTCGGTGCTCCCGGGACTGCGCGCGACACCCCACAGACTCGCGGCGATGACCATGAGCGTCCCGGGAAGGATGCCGCCCAGAAACATCTGATTGATGTCGATACTGGCGATGATGGCGTAGAGAATCACCGGGAGGCATGGCGGAAAAAGCAGTCCGATGGAGCCGGATCCCGTCAGAAGGCCGAGCGCATCTTTCTCCGAGTAGCGGGCCGCCAGCAGGACCGGCATCAGCAATCCGCCCAGGGCCAGAATGGTGACTCCGGAAGCCCCGGTGAAACTCGTGAAGAAGGCGCATACCAGGACCGTGGCGATGGCCGGGCCGCCTCGCAGATGCCCCACAAGCGTCCGGAACACGCGGACGAGTCTCTTTCCCGCGCCGCCTTCTGCCAGAAAATAGCCGGCGAGGGTGAACATGGGGATCGCCGGCAGGGACGCGTTGGTGACCTGCTGATAATGCCGGATCGGCATCATTTCGATGGGTATGGCGTCGCCCCAAAGCAGGATAAGGGCGGCGCCCCCGATCGTCACAAAGATCGGGGCCCCGAAGACAGTGGCGATAAGCAACAGCACCATGGCCGGCGGAACCATGGCGGACGGTTCCAGAGGCGTCCATAGAGCGACCGCCAGAAGAGCGAGTGCGATAAGCAGGGCGATGGCCCGTCCCGCCCATTTGTCGGCAGAGTGCCAAAGCAGCCTCAGGGTGATAAGGCCGAACCCCAGGGGGAGGAAGGCCTGCGCCAGCCAGATCGGAACGCCGTAGGCCAGGATGTTGCCTGCTTCACGCTGCTGGGTCACGAAGCGGAAGCCGGCGACAAAGAGAAGGAAGGTCATCGCGCCGGCGCAGCCGCCGCTGAATAGACGCGCCCAAGCCTTGGCGCGGCCCTTTAAAAAGGCTGTGACCGTCGAGAGTGCAAGCAGGCGCTTTTCGCGGGCCGCGACCGCCCCGCCGATCATGCAGAGGAACAGGGTCAGATGGCACTGGATGGCGCTTGATCCGGGCAGGACAAAGGTGGTCGGGCGCAGGGCCATGTCGATCAGAGGGAGGAGAACCATGGCGGCCAGGCAAAACGTCAATCCAAGGTTCTCGATGTCTCGCGCGCCGCCCGGCCAGCGGCGGAGAGCGCCGCCACCCGATTCCTGAGCGCCCGCGGCTTTAACCCTGCCCACCGTCATTTCCCCGTCCCTTTGGAACGATACTCGGCGACAAGCCGTTGCACTTCGTCGAAGATGTCGGCGGGGACGGTCTTGCCGCGGAGTTGCGGATAAATGGTCTCGACCAACTGCAGCCACTCTTTTTCGATCGCCGCGGTTACGGAATGCACCGTCAATCCCTTCTTCCGCATGGCGGCGATGGATTCCTCGTCCTCGCGGCGGTCGCCGGCTCGAATCTTGGCTCCGGCCGCCGCTGCTGCAGCCCGCAGCTCCTTCTGGACGTCCGGCGGGATTTTGTCCCATGTGTCCTTCCGCACGATGGCCGCCCCGGACAGAACGCTCCATTTCAGATCGAGCATGTGGGACGCGGCGGTGTAGATCTGGCCCATGAGGGCGTTGTTGGGCGAGATCGGGATGGCATTAATCAGGTTGGTGCGCAGCCCCGGCAGAATATCCGCCGTCTCAAGGGGAACCGGGTGATAGCCCAGCGATTTCATCAGATCGACCTGATAGGCGTTGCCCGCCCATGTAAACATTTTGAATTTTTTAAAGTCTTCCGGATGGAGCGCCGGAGTCTTGGAGAAAAATCGCACCCAACCGGCGTCGCCCCAGAACAGGACGACGAATCCCTTGTCCGCGAGCGTCTTTTCGAGGCGCGGGGAGAGCTTTTCAAGAACATAATCGAATTCGTCCCAGGATCGGAAGGCGAGAGGCATAAACGAGAGCCCGCCGACGGAATCATCGATTTCGCTCAGCCCGACCACGGTGAACATGCCGGCGGTCAGGACGCCGGCGCGCATCAGACGCACCATGTCCGCTTCGCCGCCCTGGGTGCCGTCGGGATAGATGACGAGCTTCACCTTTCCCCCGCTCGCGTCGCGCCATTTCTGCCCCATCTCGACGAGTGCGGCATGGAAGGAGCTGCCTGTGGGCGCCAGCGTCCCAAGCCTGACCGTAACGGGATCCATGGCATATAAGGCAGGGGGCGGACCTGCAAGGGCGCAGGCCCCCAGTATCCAGACGCCCCAAAATGCGACCCCGGCAGCCATCCGTTTCATCCATACCCTCCTGATTCCCGGACCTGATCCGTCAATCCCCGGCTCCTTCTTCAGGCTCCAGAAACAGTTCATCCATCCGCGACAGCAGCCATCGCGCGCGACGCTGCATGACCAGGTTGGCCAGACGGTATTCGGGCCGGGCGTTGATGTCAACGGCCAGGGCCCTTTCAAGCAGGGATTGAAACCCGCGTCTGTCTCTTGCGGCGATCGAAACCGATTCGGCAAGCGAAACCAAAGGCCCCGCCTGGTGTCCGCCCGAGAGTTCCCAGGCGCGGTCGAAATGCCTGCGCGCGCGCTCCAGGGGATCCCCCGCAGCGCCCTGGCGGGCGGGCTCATAGCTTATCAGGAATGAGTGTATGGCCCCGTCGTCAAAGGATTCGTTGAGCTCAAGCGCCCGATCGATCAACGCTTCCACTGTCGGCTGGTCCG
>CAYZTZ010000131.1:0-3482 GCA_964481255.1 uncultured Acidobacteriota bacterium
GGGATCCCTCCCCAGAGCAGGCGGATGGAGCGAACGGCGGCGACGTCCATGGGCAGGGCGACGGACAGCGCCAAAAAGAGCATATTGAGCCGCGTGAAGGAAGGCTGAAGCGTCCTGCGGCTGATCAACGCCCCCCAGGCGCCTGAAAGAAGCCAGACCCCGATCGCCAGCGTGTATATCAGCTCCACGCCGTAGGAGGCGACACTCAATTCGCGGAGCAGGACGACCTGCCCCAGGATGGAAACAAACCCGATGGCGAAAAGATATTCCATGGGAAATCGTTTTCCAGCGGCTTTCTTGTGAGGATTTCACGAAGAGACGCGTCGCGCCTGCAGTTCTCTCGCGCACCCGTCTCCATGAGGGCTCGCGGGCGGAATGCAGCCTTTGAAACGGCCTTCCCGCAAGCCGCTTTTACTTAAATTCCGACTCTCGGAACACGTCGGCTTGGAATATCTTTAAATCCGCCCCCTGTTTCCAGCAGCCGGCAGGGAGTCCCCCTTTTGCGCACAGGTTTTCAAGCATCTGAGTCCTGTCCCAGTTGTTTTCCGTCGCCACCTGCGGAAGAAACACGGCGGACTTGGCCCCCTTGGTCAGGTGAACCCCGTCCCGACCCAGGACGATCTCATCCGGCGAGGCGATCGCTTTCATGGGGGTAAGGACGGATATCTCGATTTCGATATCATCCAGTTCCTTCATCTGCACCGGTGTGAATCTCGGGTCATCAAATGCGGCGAGAATGGCCATGGCGCCGACAGTCTTGCCGAGTTCAAGGTCCGCCGCCATATGACCGATGCAGCCCCGGAGCTCCCCGTTTTTTTTGAGTGTGACGAAGGCCCCTTGAGGGAAATCCATTCGCGGCGGGAAGCCTCTTGCCAGAGGGACGGTTTGCGTCGCCAGATATCGGCGGATGGTTTCGCGGGCGAATTGGAGGAGGGCCTTCTTGTCCGAATCGGTGAGCGGGGCCGCCCGGGACGGCCGGGGCGCGCGTCGCAACAGGCTCGTGTCGCTCGGGGCGGATCCCGATGTCAGGACCATAGCGCCGTATCCCACGGCTCTGGATCTGTCTCCCACGGCCACATCGCCGGAATTGGCATAGCCGACAACGACCGCTCGCGCGGCCCCGAGGGCCTTGGCGGCCGTTAGGCCCGCCAGGAGGGAAGCTTCCCCGCAGGCCCTTGTATCCATTTTAGGGACATCGAGCCTTGTCATGAAGGATTTCGTTTTCGCGGGATCGAGCGTGGCGATGATCTCGAGAGTCGCGCGATCCGCCTTGGCCGCGTCTTCCGAGCTCGGATAATGGGACAGGTCGGTGCTGATGACAATCAACGCCCGCCGCCCTTTCATGGCCCCGGCCAGCGCCTGTCCGAAATGTGTGCACATTTCCAGATCGGCGGGGTGGACCACGGCCGGCACGATTTTGGCGTTCGGGAAAAGAACCTGCACGAAGGGGATCTGGACTTCGATGGAATGTTCCTCGAGGTGCACCTCGGCGCTCCGGCTGCAGTCCCGGCACTTGGGCAAGAGCGCCGAAACAACCTCTTCATCCACCTTTGCATCTCCAAGAGGCGTGCGAAAAGCGCTGAAGTCGCCAAGGGATACTCCCCGGAAGCCGGCCGTCGTGTGGTTCACTCCCAAAATGACGATGGTATCGTAGGTGTGTCCCATCGCCTGGCGATAGGCGTCGGCGCAAATCTGCCCCGAATAGATATACCCGGCGTGGGGGACGATGAGTGCGAGCGGCTTTTCAGTGCTGAATCTTGCGGCATCTCGCAGGAATTCCTCGATCGCCTGCCGCAGCTTTCCCGGTTCGGCCGGGTAGAACTTCCCGGCGACGGCCGGCAAACGCACATTGTCGGGCTTGGAATGGCCGCACGCCCCGGACGCCAGATAAAAGACCGCCGCCAGTGCCGGGATCACCCATCCTCGCATTCGTCTCATATCGGTTCCCCCAATGTTTATGGAAGTCGTTCCCGCCGCCCGCGCCTGCAATATTCACCCTATTGCTGCCGGATTGTCTGCGTATCCCCTTATGACCATACGCCGGCGATTGCCGTTCCGCAAAACTGACAGCGCCCTTCCTTAAGGTTCAGTTCCATCATGAAAATGGAACTTCTTCGGATGACCGCCCTGCCGCACTTGGGACAATACGTATGGTTTCCCGGATGGTCCGGCACGTTGCCGACATAAGCGTATCGGATCCCTCGGCTGATCGCGAGATTTCGGGCCCGCTCCAGCGTCGCGACCGGGGTGGGGGGCAGATGGAGAAGCTGATAATCCGGGTGAAAGCGTGTAAAGTGAATCGGGACGTCCGGCCCGATTTCCCCTGCGACCCAATCCACAAGTCCCCCAAGCATTTTGTCCGAGTCGTTCAGGGTCGGGACCACGAGGTTCACCAGTTCCAGGTGGATCCCGCTTTTAGCGACCTGCCGGATGCTGTTAAGCACAGGCTGGAGATCCGCTCCGCAAACGTTCCGGTAAAAGTCCGGACTGTAGCCTTTCAAGTCTATCTTGATCGCGTCCAGAATCTGGCACATCTCCCGCAACGGCTCTGGGTTCATGAAACCACAGCTTATCAGGACACAGCGCAGATTTTGCCTGCGCGCGAGCCGGGCCGTATCGCTGAGGTATTCCATGAAGACAGTGGGCTCGTTATACGTGAAGGCGATGACCGGCGAACGGCGCGATGACGCGGATTTGACGATTTCAGCCGGCGGCACGAAGACAGCATCGAAATCCTCCGGCCGCGATTGGGAAATCTGCCAATTCTGGCAGAACTTGCATCGCAGAGGACAGCCGGAGGTGGCAAAGGAAAAGGCGTCGGCGCCGGGCAGAAAATGATACAGGGGTTTCTTCTCTATGGGATCGACGTGGACGGCGACCGGGTGCCCATAGACCAGACTTCGCAACTCCCCCTTGACGTTGATGCGGGCCCTGCATTTTCCCCTCTCCCCCGGCCGAAGGACGCAGTTTTGGGCGCACAGCCGGCATTGGACTATCGCCGGCTTGCCGAGGTGGGCTTTCGGATCGAGGGTCTCTCCCGGCCTGTGGCATTTTGCGCAATCCACGCCGGCGGAAGCCGTTGAAATCCAATAACGCGCAACCGGCGCGGTTCGCAGCAGATCGTCCGTGGCGTCGAAAATGAAGGTCCCAAGGCTGCCCGGAGGCCGGGCGTTCCAAAGGGAGCCGGAAAAGGCCGCCGGAATTGCGGCAAGCGGCCCAAGCTTTGCGGCGGAGATGAGTAACTTGCGTCGGGATATCATGAACGTTTTCTCGTCTTACGATAGTCCCCCATCCCGATGCTGTCAATACGCGTTGCGGCTTCATAGCCTGTTCTCCTCTTCTGTTTCTGCGCCAACGGGTAATCGGAAAAAACCTCCGGCCCAACGATAACTTTTATTCTGACTTCCGGCTCCCGGCTCCTGAATTCTCGAATCCCCGCGAGCTAGAGAATGTCTCGAGCTCAACTACCGTATCCTGCGCGG
>CAYZTZ010000131.1:3582-9080 GCA_964481255.1 uncultured Acidobacteriota bacterium
CTGCGCGGCGCGGATGCAATTTCAGCAATGTTTACGCCGGAGTCCGTGGTAAAATCTGCACGTTTTGTCCGGGATCCGGATCTGTCTTCGGGAGGATCGGCGTCCCAAGAGTCGGCGACAGCTTGAACGGTGCGGGGAGAATCAAGCGATGTCTGAGGAAGAGTTAAGAATGGAAATTGAAAGGCTTCGGGCGGAGAATGAGGCTCTCAGAAGATCGGCCTCCAAAGGGCTTTCCCTGAGAATCAGCGAAAAAGGGGGCCTGTCGGTCTACGGATTAGGCCGATTCCCTGTGACCTTATACAAGGAACAGTGGCTCCGGCTGCTTGATCTGGCGGATGAAATCAAGACATTCATTCAGCAGAATGAGGCCCGGCTCAGATCCAAGAGCTAATAGCACGGAGTTCCTGGGCGGGGTATCGGTTTTATTTAACCCTGGAAAAGGGATTTACTCCCCCGCGGTGCGGCGCCGGGCGGGGGTTGGCCAATGATGCGCCCGCGGTGCCGGCGGAATCCGGATTGCGCGGCGTCACCCGTATTCAAAGCCGGCGGCCGCCTGCATGGACGGCCTGGGAGCTGACAAGCGCTTGTTATAGAGAGAATCACTAAGGGTTCTAATAGTTTGCAGCAAGTCCAGGCGGCCTGCGCTTGGACTGTTTTTGTTATTAAAGGAGAGACAATGACAGCAACCATAATCGACGGCAAAGCCGTCGCTCAAAAAATACAAATTCGAGTCAAGGAAGAGACGGAAGCGCTTCGGGCGAAGTGCAACGTCGTCCCCGGTCTTGCCGCCGTCCTGATAGGGGATAATCCGGCCTCCAAAACATATGTCGGGATGAAAAACAAGACCTGCCAGGAGCTTGGGATGGCCTCGGTCGGACGAACGCTGCCGGCCGACATCTCCCAGGAGGAGGCCATGAAGGTCGTGAGGGAGCTCGCGGAGGATCCGAAGGTGCATGGCATTCTGGTGCAACTGCCTCTGCCGAAGCATCTCGACACGGAATCCATCCTCGGCGCCGTCCCCATCGAGAAGGATATCGACGGGTTTCATCCGGTCAACATCGGCCGTCTGGCGATGAAGAACCGCGAACCCCTGTTCGTGCCCTGCACTCCGGCGGGAGTCATTGAATTGATCGATTCGGCGGGGACGAAGATCGAGGGGGCGAGGGCGGTGGTCCTAGGCAGGTCGAACATCGTGGGCCTGCCGGCTGCGCTTCTACTGGTCCACCGGAACGCCACCGTGACAATCTGCCATTCGCGCACCCAGAACATCGCGGACATCGTGAGGCAGGCGGATATCCTCGTAGCGGCCATAGGCAAGGCCCAGTTTGTCAAGGCCGACTGGATCAAGCCGGGCGCGACCGTTATCGACGTCGGGACCAACGCAATCCCCGATCCCACCAAGAAAAGCGGACAGCGTCTGGTGGGGGACGTCGACTTTGAAAACGCCAAGGAGGTCGCCGGCGCCATCACCCCCGTGCCCGGAGGCGTCGGTCCGATGACCATCGCGATGCTTATGCAGAATACTCTGATAGCCGCCAAGCGAAGCGCGGGCTTGATCCCATAGAAGTCGCCGGGGCGGCCTATAAGGCATGCCATGGACGTTGAATTCGCCCGGAGGGCGGCCGCGAGGCCGCCCTTCGTGTTTTACTTGGAGATGGCGCAAAATCATCGCCTTGAGCTGAAGAAAAGGACTGCGAAGTCGGCGAAAGTCGACGAGCCAGGTATGATTGACCGTTACGGCAGGGCTTTTTCTCGTTCTGGGGGGGCTTGTCCCAGGGCTTGCGCCTGGATTTTGCTGTTTTGCCTCTTGGAGGACGGTCATTGTCCGGCGCCAGGCGGCGGTGCAAATCAGCCCGGGTCGTATGCTTTGTGTGACCGTGGGCCTGATATCGGGGCCCTGCAAAGGCGAAACAGCAGGTATCTTTCAGGGGATTTTTTTCCGCTGCGCGGCTGCGTCCCAGTTGCGTGCCCGGCCCGCGCGGCGCGTTGAAATCCACGCAGGACCGGGCACGCCTGTTTTCAAACTCTCCGGACCGTGTTCTCACGGCCGCGGCGCAGGGGAATCGTCCAATCAGAACAATCCCTTGACTTCACCGGTATGAACGTCGATATCGACGCGGCGGAAGCCGGGGTTTGATCCGGTTCCGGGCATGAGACTGATGCTTCCCGCCAGCGGGCAGAGGAACCTTGCGCCCGAGAAAATCAGGATGTCCCGGATTGGAAGCGTCCATCCTTTGGGCACTCCCTTGACACTGGGTTCGTGGCTCAGGCTCAGGTGCGTCTTCACCATGAGGGTGGCGTAATCGGCGTACTTGGGATCCGATTCGAAGGCCTTGGCTTTGGCCAAAGCTTCAGGGGTCCAGGAAACACCGTCGGCCCCGTAGACCTCCTTGGCGATTTTCTCGACGCGGTCGCGAAGCTTCATCTCCAGCGGGTACAGATACTGGAAATCGGTCTTTTCGTTGCAGGCCTCGATGACGGCCTCGGCGAGCTCGATGGCGCCTTCTCCGCCTTTCGCCCACTGCTCGGAAACGGCGCATCGGGCTCCGGCGGCTTCCGCCGCCTTGCGGATCATGGCGATCTCATCCTTGGTGTCCGTGTGGAACTTGTTGATGCAGACCACAGGATTGATTCCGGCCTTGCGGATGATGCCGATATGGTGAATCAGGTTGCAAAGCCCTTCCTCGAGCAGCTTGAGGTTTTCCTTGGTATAGGCCTCGGGCAGGGGAACGCCCGGGGTGACGGTGGGCCCTTTGCCGTGCATTTTGAGAGCCCGGACTGTGGCCGTAAGCACCGAGGTGCTCGGTTTCATGTTGGCGTAGCGGCACTTGACGTTCCAGAACTTTTCGAAACCGATGTCGGCGCCGAATCCGCTCTCCGTGACGTGATAATCAAAGAGCTTGAGGCCGACGCGGTCGCCGATAATGGATGATTGCCCCACGGCGATGTTCGCGAAAGGCCCGGCGTGCACCATCAGGGGCTGGTACTCGGCGGTGCAGCAGAGCGTCGGGTTGATCGTGTTTCGCATCCACGCCGTCATGGCTCCCGCCACTTCAAGATCCGATGTTGTGACGGGCTTCCCGTATTTGTCAAAGGCCAGGGTGATGCTGCCGATGCGCTCCCGCAGGTCCGCCAGGTCGCGGACAATCGCGAGGATGGCCATGAGCTCCGAGCTTGGGATGATGTTGAAATGGGACTGCATCATGTAGCCGTCCTGCTTGTCCCCTATCCCGATGATGATGTTCCGCAAGGCCTGAGCGCAGTAATCAATGACCCAGGTAAACTCGACGCGCGTGGGATCGATATCCAGCCGTCGCATTTTGGAGAGCTTCTGCAGCTTCTCGTCGTCATAGTTCCGCTCATGCTGCATCCGCGCGGTCAAGGCGACCATGGCCAGGTTGTGCGCGTTCATGATGTCGTTGAGATCCCCGGTGAGCCCCAGTGAGAACTCGGTCATCGGGATCAGCAGCGCATTCCCTCCTCCCGCCGCTGTCCCCTTGATGTTCATCGTAGGGCCGCCCGACGGCTGTCGTATGCAGCCGCCGACGTTCTTCCCCAACTTGCCCAGACCTTCGATCAGTCCTATGGAAGTTGTTGTTTTCCCTTCACCCAGGGGCGTCGGTGTTATTGCCGTCACTTCAACAAATTTGCCGTCGGGGCGATCCTTGAGCCGTTCGATGATCTTGAGAAAATTCAGCTTGCTCACTCTCCCCATGGGCAGTATTTCTTCGTCCTTAAGTCCCAAACGGTCCTTCCATTCCGAAACCGTGGGCATGTTCTTTTCGGTGGCCTGGGCTATCTCCCAATCGGCCATCTTTGTTGCATCGTAGGGCATTGTCTGCGCTCCTCCGTGTTCAATAAATTAACAGCCTCGTCATGCCGGCCGAAGCATTATAAAGGAAAATCGTGGAAAGTCCATTGCTCTGGCAGAAATTGCGACTAAATGCAGGGGGTCGCAATCGAATGCGGCTTGCGGCGACCTCCATGGTCGCGTGACAGGGGCTGCGGGGGCGCCCGTTTATGGGTGGATTGTGCGGGAAAACGGGTATATCATAAAAAGCGCGCGAAGAATGGAAGGAGCGGATGGAACATGAGCTGCTTCCAGAAAACGGCATCCATTTTACAACGGCCCGGCGCAACAACTCCCAATTCATATACCAGGTCGTGCATGCGTTTGAACCCGTTTTGAAGGGTGAAGTGTGCATTGAAGCGGCCTGGCAAGGCCGGCGCCCTTGGAAATCCGTCATGGAACGCCGCAAGGGAACGATCCCATCCAAGGAGGTCTTATGGCTAAAAAGCTGCAATTGCGCGAAGGGTTGCGAAAACAGAAGCGGGGCTCGCTCGGCGGGTCCTATCCGCGTCTGGAAAAATACCCCTCGAATACAAGATGTCCTCGGTGTGATCTGTGGTTTAAGGACGGCGCCTGGAGGCGCGGGGCGCCGGACGGCAAACAGGAGCCGCAATACAGGCTGTGCCCGGCTTGCGTTCAGATTCGTGACGGCACAATCGGGGGAATCGTCCAATTCAGCGGCACTTTCGCCGGCAGCCATCGCGAGGAGCTGCTGAACCGCATTCGGAATGTGGAGAGACAAACGCAGGAAGAAAGACCGCTGGAACGCATCATCGATTTGAAAGAGGAGAGGGGGCAGATCGTGGTCTCGGCCACGACGGAACATCTCGTCGCAAGAATCGGGAAAGCCATCCAGAGAGATTTCGGCGGGACGCTCAACTTGAAATATGCGCCGGAGGACAAATTCGCCTTCGTGCACTGGCATAGGGATAATTGAACTGCCGATAAACAGCCTTTTGCTGTTTTGGCAAAATCAGGGCGATCGGCGAAGCGCCCTGTGAGCACGCCTCCTCAGAGGCTGTCTCACAGCCGGAAAATTCAAAAGATCGCTTTAACGGAACCGGTCATTTGAGGCCGGCATGGGAGCAGGCGTGCGGGTTTTGTGACAGCCTCCGGAGACCCGTCTGCGCGTTTTCCTGGTTTGATGGCCGGTGCGGCCGACTCATGAACTCAGCCGGATTCGGTCGCGGCCGTCCGGCGCCCTGATAAAACGGGTCTGGAACAGGAGGCGGCCGCCCGGGAGGAACCGCCGCCCATACGGAAGCGCAATGGGAGGAAAAAGCAGGAGATGACAGAGCCCGTGGAGCTGCCCATCGAGGACACGATGGATCTGCACAGTTTCCCGCCCCGGGAAACCGCCGACCTCGTTGAGGAATATCTCCATCAGGCGGTCCTGAAAGGATTCGGGGAAGTCCGCATCGTTCACGGCCGCGGGATAGGGGTCCAGAGGCGTATCGTCCACGCCATACTTCAAAATCATCCTCAGGTGATCGCCTTCCGCGACGCGGCCGACCTCGGATCCACGGTAGTCCTGCTGAAGCGGTCATGAAACCCCTTATCCGGCGCGGCCTGAACGGCTGTTGCTTTCCGCATGGGCGTTGACAGGGGCCCCGTTGTCGGCTAACGTTGTCACTTCGAATAAAGGAGA
>CAYZTZ010000132.1:0-8998 GCA_964481255.1 uncultured Acidobacteriota bacterium
CGGCCGCCTCGCATTCATTGGACGGCGAGGCGGGATTTCAGCCGAATCATCGGAAATCAAATCAATATCGAGAAGCGCAGTGCCGGCTAAACCTTCTTGCCGGCGCAATAGTTCCAGGCGTGCTTGCCGCCTTCTAGGCGGTTCCCAGTCTTCCGCTTGCGGCCAGCGTATCGGCGACCTTCTTGAGTCCGAACCCTTCCAGGGTTTTTCGCGTCGGCCAGCCATGTTCCTTGTCCCAACCCTCCAGCGCGAAGAAGTGGCTCTTGAAATCCTCCACTCCCTTCCGGTCCAGATACATGTCCGGGGCGTTGTCGGATCGCCATTTGCCGTTCTCATAGATGGGCACGCCGCCATAGACGGCCAGACCCGAAGCTCCCGGCTTATACATGTAAGGGAAAAAGTCCTCCATTTGTCGGCTTCTTCCGTGCATCACGCGGATAGCGCGCTCCAGAGTCCATATCTTCTGCCCTATCCGCATGGTGTCGGCAAATGAGTCCTTCTTGCCTGTGACAGCCGTGTAATACATGATCTCTATGTCAGGGGTGTCGCTACCCAGTTCCGGTAGAAACATTTCGCAGAACGCCATGGACTCATTCCAGAAGCTCGAATAGTGCCGGCTCCAAGCCACCTGCTTGGCCTTATGAGGGGAATAGACTCCCGTCTTCCAAGCTTCATCGCCCTTCCACGCGTAGTTGAACATAAATATGTCGTCGGTATAAGGAACCGTCCTTTTGGACAGCTTTTCAAGAGACTTTTCCAGCGGGGTGCCGTCGCGGGGAGCGCCGACGGGCGCCATGAATCCGTGCCAGGCGGGATCCCCCGCCCCGAAGAGGTAGGCATACGCCCATTCCACCCAAGGCATGGTCCAGTGGCTCGTCGCTCCCCAGGCGGGAAGGCGCAGCGCGCCGCTGTCCCTGTCAGTTTCCAGGCGTCCCCATTTCTGAGCCGCCCTGCAGCAGCCCTCGGCCAGAACGTCCCCTATTCCGTCGCGCCGGGCAATGGCGTCCAGCAATGCCAGGCGGAAACTCAGTTCGCCCCATTGATCCATGGGCAGGGGCGCCGAATCGATCTGTTTCCCCGGGCCCAGAATCCCCTCCCTATGCAGATACTCGAGATACCAGCCCAATCCGGAATCCGTAGGAACCTTCCCGCGGAAAAGCTCCGGCGCGCCCGGGATCTCAATGGAGAACGCGTGAAAATGCGCCGACCAGCTGCTGAGTCCGTATTTTATCAGAGCTTCGGCAGCCTGGTCCTGAACGGTCGGAATCTTGTGTCCGAACCATCCCTGGCAGGCGCACATCGTTTCACCGCCGTAGTAGTTGTTTCGGCGCCGGTCGCCGCGCAGACAGGGCATGCAGGACGCCGCACCGGCGCGCGGCGGAAAACGGGATGCCGATCCGGTCTGTGCGGCCCGCATCTGGTGAAGCCTGGCTTCAAGTACGCCTTTGGGGTCCGCCATGTGAACACTTCCGGTACCGGTTACGCTGACGGCTTTCAAGTTCTTGGCGCCGAAGACGGCGGCATGGCCGCCGATCCGCGCGCTTACGCCGCTGCCGGTAATCAGGGCGGCGAGTCTCGATCTGGCTTCGCCCACCGGGCCGATGCAGAGGATCTGGGGCCGGGAGGTTGTGTAGTCGCCGCCGATCTCCTGCCATTCCTCACCGAAGCGGGTTTTCCCTCCGACCATGGAAGTAATCCGGTTCTGCGTCTCGTAGGTATCCAGGCCCCAAAGCTCTTTGGCGTCCTCGATCTTCACTTGGTCGTTGATGATGTTGATCCAAACCGGCTTGTCGGCCCTGCCTTCCACCACGACTCCATCCCAGCCGGCAAGCTTCAACGCGGTGCCGAATCGGCCTCCCAAATTGCCCCGCCAGAATTCGCAGGTGGGGAAGGTCTCCGGGGACAGCCCGCAAACGCTGGTTCTCCCCGAGCCCGGGACTCCGGTGGCAGCCAAAGGCCCCACCATGATGGGGATGACATTTCGCGGATCGAAAGGATCCTTCAGATCCCATTCGCCCGGAGCCACTGCCAAATCCCAGAAGATGGCCGCTCCCATTCCGTAACCGCCGCCGAACTCCTCGTAATTGGCGGTATCCATGACGCTGAGTTCCTTTGTCGTAAGATTAACTCTCAATATCTTTCCAGCGTATCCGTTTGCCATCGTACCTCTCCTTGCCGATGAAAATCTGCTTCGCGAGATCTTCAGGAGAAATGGATCTCAGTCTATGAAGCTTTCCCCAATTAGGACGTCCTCAGCGATTGTAATTCGAGGTTCCAGATTGCCTTTCCCGAATATTCGAGCGCAATTTTACTACAGCTTGGATGAATAAAACTCGAAATTCGGGGCAGAAAGAGCGACTCTAGCTTCCGGGCAGGTCCTTCTTTCCTCTTCTTCCTTCCTACCCTAATCATTAGGACCCTTAGGACCCAGTCGAAGCACCTTCTTGCGGTCGCATTCCTTGGAGAGAGCCTTACATGGGTGTCCTATCCTGCCTATCCTGCCTTCCTTTCAATGGGTGTCCAGGTTTTCCAGGTTTTCCACCCCCAGCTTTCAAAGTCGGGTTAATATCTGGCGTATTCCCGAAGCGATTTCAACATGGCTTGGATGTCTTCAGTCTTGGCCCTGTCCGGTATCCGGATCGCAATGATAAGACCGCCTTTTTTGCCGCATTTGTCAATGAGATCCCTGACGAAGGACTCCACGTCCTTCAGTGACCATAGCTTGAATGTGTTGGGGCAATGAACCAATAGAGCGCTATGCCCTCCCAGAATCTCCTTCGCTCGAAACGCGTCCGCCGCTTCTATCGCAGGCAATATCTTCCCCTTGGGAAGCTCCAGAAGGCATTCCAGCCGGTCTCCGAACGGAGCTTCAAAGAACGGCACCGGCACATAGCCCAAATCGACATGCGTCTGAAGGGATTTTTTCAGTCCCGGCCAGTAGAACTTTTTGAATTGGGCCTCGGACATGAAGACCGGGTCCCCCCTCCAGAGAGGCATCCCGACCCTCTGGGGATAGTCCCTGTGGTTCGGGTCGGCAGGGACGGCGCGGGCGATGCGCCTTTCCAGGATCGCCTCGCATGCCTTGAGGAGCTTGTCGGGCTGGCGGTACATATCGAGCATGGAACCTTTCATGCCCCGCAGGAAGCTCGAAAGAGTGTCAAAAGGCGCCCCGCCCACCCCGCCCGTAATAAAACGGGCGAAAGGCGGGAAACCCAGCTGGGCCAGATCTTCATAGGTATCCCCGATGATTTTTCGGAACTTTTCCACGTGCTTGCCGGCCCTGGCCAGCCGGGCGGCCATTTTGCGAAAATCCGGGGAGGCAAATAGCGGCGTCAGGTACTCGAATCCCATGTACATGCCGTCCAGAGGAGGCAGCTTGCTTAACGGTTCCAGAGCCCCGTAGACGCGGGGAAGATAGCGGCGGATCATAAAGCCCGTAGGGTCGTTTAGAAACATGTCGTACTCGTCCTCTTTCATGTACTCCCCTTCAATAAACTGGAAATTGAAGTCGGACGGCTTCGGCCCTCCGGGCCACACAAAGGTCTTGATATCCAGCTCCGTCATCGCGTCCCCGGAGGCCGGCAGTCCGCATTCGCACATGTCGGGCTCCAGATCCACGGCTATTTGCCGCACGGCACGCTTGAATGTGATGGGATCGTAATAGGCGGCCGAATTGGGTATTCCGCAATAGGCTTGAGTCTCGACGAAGAATGTGAAAGGGACGCGGTCCGGCTCTCTCAGCTCGATCACGTCCTTGACTCGCTTGGATCTCTCCGCATAGAGCTGTTCAGCCGTTTTGCCGGCTCGTTCCTCAATCCGCTTCTTGAGAAGCAGATTTTCCTGCCGGTATTTCTTGATTTCAGCCCGGGGTTTCATCGACTGGTCACCTCCTGAAAAAGGGGACAGGCTACTCTGTCCCTCAATGGCCGTACTCTCCTCAAAGTTTAAGTCCGCCGCTCATTTACGAATCGCTCGGTCCTCCGGCCCCAAAAGGCGCGGATTGCATGCACCGGGTTCATCAGTGAAATCCGCGGCATTTTACACCGAGTCAAGCCCTTCATAACATGAAGGACGAAACGGCGGCACGCAGACGCAATAGAACAGGAGGTCCGTGTCGCCGATGTTCGTGATGCGTTGGAGACTCCCAGGAGGGATCAGAACCACGTCTCCCGCGGACACCTCGGCGGGGGCAAGGCCGCTGATCTCCATGAGGCCTTTTCCGGCGGCGATAATGTATCTTTCGGAGACTCCCTTGAGACGATGCCATTCGGTGGTAACACCCGGCCTGACCCTCGCCCGCGCGATCGATGCCTGCTCGTCCGCACCTTCGCCCGACAGCTCGGCTACGTGGCATCTTTCCCGGGTTTCAGATTCCTCAAAGTCCGACCCCTTCCTGATTTCAGCCCTCATGAGGCCTCCTGCGGAAACGCCTTGTCCTGCGCCGCTCCGAACATATTCCGGTTGATTCCTTTATACACTCAATCCTGTCCAAACGGGCTTCGCATTTTTGGGGGAGGAGGGACCGGCGCTTCGATGCGCTTTTTTGTTGAAATTTGGCCCCTGTTGAAACGTAATAAGTGTCGGGTGGAATCCATATGGCATCCATATAACCAGAGAACGGAGGAATCGCGCATGAAATTGCGAATAGCGATCATCACAATCCTGTGCATAGGCCTTTGCTGCAGTCTTGCGGCTCTAAGCGAGCAGGCCAATGCGCAGGGAAAAAAGGCGGCGCAGGCAGCCATGCCCAAAATAACGGTGCTCAGCCCGCTGGGCACGCCGCCGCCGATCCAGCTGAAGCCGCAGGCGCCCCGCCTGGCCACGCTGGAAGGCAAGACCATCTACTTTGTGAATACAGGCTATATCGGAACCGATCGCCTCATGAACGTCATGATAGATTGGTTCAAGGCCAACTATCCCAAGACCACCCTTGAATATAGGGCGAGCAAGGGAGGGATGACAGGCGTCGACAAGGACCTGTGGGCGGAGATACGAGAAAAAGGGGACGCCGCGATCCTCGGCTTGGGGCACTGAAGTGTCTGCGCGCCGGGGGCAGTTGCCCTCTCCATCAACATCGAGTCCACAATGCAAAAACCCGCCGTGCCTCTCCTCATCTATGATTTCGCCACGCAAGCAGCCGAGGTCGCCCTGAACAAAGGAATGCCCGGCATACGGGTTCAGTATTTCCGGGGCCCGGTCTGGGCCAAGACGCCCGAGCAACTTAAGAAACAGATCGTCGAAGGCATCAACCCGATCACGAAGCAACCGGTTATGAAGGAACTGGTCGGACACCTCACCCGGCCCCTGACCGCCGAGGAGAAGAAAACGGGGGAACTGAAGCGGGATAAAGGGCCGCTTACATTCACCGGCACTCCCGATGAGCTTCAGCAGTTGTTCCTGGAAAAGAGATTCACCGACTTCATGCCGGTAATCCTGCCGACGGAAGAAAAGGTCGCGGAGATGCTCAAAGCGACCAGCCACCAACCCGACGAGATGCTCGGCAAAATGAATCCCGGGTCCGAGGCCGGCGAGACCTGGACCTACACCGTTAAGGACGCGGCCGTCAACGCGGTCATGGCGGGCGCCAAGCCGGAATATTTCCCCGTCATCCTGGCACTGGGTTCATCCGGGATGACATCGGTAAATGTTTCCGACAACGGCTTCGCAGCCGGCGCGGTAATAAATGGAAACATCCGCGACGAAATCGGGCTCAACTACGAGATCGGGGCCGTGGGGCCTTACGCTCACGCCAATGTGGCCATCGGCAGAGCCTGGAACCTGCTGTCCATCAATGGTGGAAACTGCGGGAAAGTCGGAACGACATACATGGGCACCGTAGGCAACGCACAGAACGCCCTCGCCACAATCATCGCGGAAAATGAACGCGATTCCCCATTCAAGCCCCTGTCCGTAAGGCGAGGATTCAAGGAGGGCGAGAATATCGCCACGCTGTTAAACGGGTGGGGTGTCCTTTCTGCGGCAAACTGGAAAGTCAACCGCTGGGGACCCGACATGAACTATCCCCAGATCATCAAGGACATCTACGATCAGCAGAATCCCGGCTTATTCGGCACTTTTATCATCCTGAGTCCGCCGATCGCCAATTTCGTTAGGGATGCCGGGTTCGATACAATAGAGAAACTAACCGAATGGGTCACGCAGTCGGCGAATCCGCCTGCTGCAAAGGCCCCTGCCGGCCCGCCTGCGGGCGCACAGGCCGGCGGTCCTCCTCCGGGAGCAAAGGCCGGTCCGGCTGGAGCACAGGGCGGCGGTCCGACTCCGGGAGCAAAGGCCGGCCCGGCAGGCGCACAGGGCGGACCCGGAGGCCGCGGCGGCTTTGGTTTCGGGCGCAGCAACTTCAACGTCATCGTGACAGGTGGGACCAACAACAACTACTGGATGGCCGGCGGTCTGATGGTCGGCCAGTCGATCCCGATCGACAAGTGGCGATAGATTTAATCCGCGATGAAAAGCCGGCGGCGCGCCGTCAGGAACACCGCCGGCTTCTTTGCGAATTCAAAAAAAACCACGGCTAAAGGCTTTTCGGAGGATTTCGTGTTTCCCGATTCGGATTCCCTCAGAAGACAGGCAACTGCAAAGGAGCGAAGCTCGCCGCAACCGGATACGGAGGAGGAGCCCCCCATTAGCGGCATACGCATCCCCCCGGACCTGCAGCGGTGGATCGACGCCAGGAAAAGGTTTCACCTTTCCCACGCGCAGGTCCAGATGGCGCGTGAATTGGGCTTGAATCCAGGGAAATTCGGCGGTTTAGCAAACCATAGGCAGGAGCCCTGGAAATTGCCGCTTTCCCAATATATCGAGCACCTCTATTTCAAGCGCTTTGGGAAGGAGAAGCCCGACATTGTCCGGTCCATCGAGGAGCGGGTGAAACAAATCGCTGCCAAAAAGCGGATGAAGCAGGAAGCCAAGCGCCTCCGGAAATTAGAGGAATCCCCGTCTCAGGGGCAGGCCGATTCCTGATTGCGCCGTCCTGAATCCGGTCCAATGTGCTGCAATAATAACAGGAATCGCAGGCATCGACGATTCAGCCGTCAGTGAATCGTCCCCGTTCCCTTCTCTCCATCCTCCTCCTAATCCGATGGCGGCCCGATCTGCTTTAAATCCGTGCCGGGAGGCGCATAGAGCATCCATCGTGCAAGTCCCACGGTGGCCGCCTTCCACCCGTCCAGGGATTGAATCTTCCGCACGAGACGCGAACGCTCCGCCGCGGGATCGATTTTGAGCCTGCCGGGGATGAAGATTATTTGCATCTGCTGCGGGGCGCACCATAGAATCGCATGGGACGTTTCGGTTGAAAGGACGGTCATTTATGAACGGAAGACTCTCTGTCGTGCTTTTCGCGGCCGTGTTTCTTGCTCCCGTGGTGACGCGGCAGGCCTCTGCCTGCACGAACATATTGGTCACCAAAGGCGCCAGCAAGGACGGCTCCACCATGATCACCTATGCCATGGACAGCCACTCTCTCTATGGCCAGCTCACGTACCGCCCCGCGGGAATTCATTTGCCGGGAACGATGCGCGACGTGATCGACGGCGAATCGGGCGCCTTCCTGGGGCGTGTGAAGGAAGCTCCCGTTACCTATGCACGCGTGGGCCTTATCAACGAACACCAGCTGGCCGTCGGCGAAACCACTTTCACGGGACGCAGCGAACTGGAAGGTCCGGCCGGCATCCTGGACTACGACAGCCTCATGCTGATGGCTCTGGAGCGCTGCAAAACCGCCCGCGAAGCCGTCGAGACGATGGCTGCACTCGTGGAGGAATACGGCTATGCCTCCACCGGGGAATCCATCTCCATCGCCGATCCCAATGAGGCCTGGATCTTCGAGATCATCGGCAAGGGAAAGGGCCGCAAAGGGGCGGTCTGGGTGGCCGTGAGAGTCCCGGACGGCATGATCAGTGCCCACGCCAATCTGTCGCGCATCCGCCGTTTCCCCCTCCACGACAGGCAGAATTGCCTGTACGCCAAGGATGTTATTTCCTTCGCGCGCGAACAAGGCTGGTTCCGGGGCGAAGACAAGGATTTCAGCTTCGCGGACACTTACAACCCCCCCGATTTCAGCGGACTCCGCTTCTGCGAGGGGCGCGTCTGGAGCGTATTCCGCCGCGCCGCCCCGAGCCTGAACCTCAGCTCCGATTTCATGAAGGGCGTCCCGGGCGCCGAGCGGCCTCCCCTGTGGATCAAACCGGATCAGAAGCTGTCGGTGCGCGACGTCATGGAACTCATGCGCGACCACTTCGAAGGGACGGAGTTCGACATGACCAGGGATGTGGGCGCGGGCCCGTTCAAGCTCCCCTACCGGTGGCGTCCCATGGAGTGGGAGCTTGACGGAGAGAAGTATCTTCACGAGCGCGCCGTCAGCACGCAGCAGACGGCGGCTTCCTTCGTGACTCAGTCCCGTTCCTGGCTGCCGGATCCCATCGGCGGAATCATCTGGTTCGGCATGGACGATTCCTACAGCAGCGTCTACGTGCCTTTTTACTGCGGCCTCAAAGAGGTCCCTAAAGCATGGGGGGAACAGTCGGGCAGCTTCGACGCATTCAGCTGGGACAGCGCCTTCTGGATTTTCAACTGGGTGGCGAACACAGCCTACGGCCGTTACAGCGACATGATCGTGGACATCCAAAAAGAGCAGAGGAATTTCGAGTCCATGTTCATGGCCGAACAACCGGCGGTGGAATCTCACGCGCTCGGCCTGTACGCCAAGTCTCCCGTCGAGGCGCGGGAGTATTTGACAAGGTACAGCGCCTCTCAGGCTGACCTGGTTCTGGCCGTGTGGAAAAAGCTGGGCGAATTCCTGCTGTGGAAGTATCTCGACGGCAACGTGCACACCGACACGGGCAAGGCCGCCAAGCGCGAGCACCCTCGCTACCCGGACGAATGGTACCGCCGCATCGTTCAGGAGAAGGGGGATTTCATCAAGATGCCGAAGGAATAGAAGAATCGGCTGCGATCCTGCCGTCCCCTCCTGTTTTTA
>CAYZTZ010000133.1:0-8975 GCA_964481255.1 uncultured Acidobacteriota bacterium
AACACGCTGGGCGTTTCGTTCGAGCATTACGATAACGCGTACGGGGCCCCGCCCGGGCGCACCTATCGCGGGGGCATACGCTTCGAGATGTAGCATCGTGGGGCGATGCGGAGGCGCAGGGAGGATTCTCCGGAATCAGGCTTCACCGGCTTTGAAATGAGAAACAGCCCAGGGGTCTTGCCGCCATCGCCGGAATGAAAGGCTTGCGGCGGCGGACAGCCCTGAACTCGAGCCTGTCATCGCTTGTCTAAAGGAAAACTGCAACCATGGACGGGCGGATTCCGGTCGATCACCGCCGAATGAGATGCAAAACGCTGGAGGAACACCCTGTCTTGAACGATGCGCGGTCCTGCGGCCGGAGGCGGATGCCGCTGGCATAAGCCCTCGGCCATTTCCTGGAATCGCTCCGCTATTAGACCGAGCACGCAGGGTTTGAAGCGTGCCATCGGAATGGCATAGCTTTCCGCAGGTCGGGCTGTTTCGCGGAGCGGGATGTGTCCCGCCGTCCCTAGGCAAGGCGTATAAAACCGATCATGGGGAACCTGTCGCCCAGCGCGTAAGAAGGAATACAAATCCGATGCACCCGGAAGCCTCCAGGGTCGGCACCGAACATATCCATCACCTGCTCCGGTGTCAGTATATGGTACCTGTATTGCAGGCCCCTGAAATTATGAATGGGTCTCGTGCATTCCTCCGTCCAGCCGATCCTGGTCTGAAGCTGCTTCAGGTCGTCGATTCCTTCCATCAGCGTACGGTAGACATCGCCCAGGGCGACGCCTTCCTCGGGCTTGTCCTGCAGGGCCATAAGAAGCCTGATTCTGAGAGTGTCGGTATTTTTAATCTTTAAATTCCGCAGATCGCAGAGGACCGCCTCGGGCGTTTCCTTCTCCGCGGGCATCGCGAAGAGACGAAAGACGCAAAGCCCTCCGGACGCAAGGATTCTATGGAGAGTCCTGACCAGCTTCTTCTGCTCCTGCGGGTACGATAGAAGATGCAGGCCCCCGTCGCATAGAACAATATCCCGGGAACCTTCGGGAAAGTCCAGCGAAAGCCAGTCGCAACACCTGGCCGCACTCTTAGGCCCCGGCCACACGGCGTCGATCATCGCCTGCGAACAGTCCGCCGCGATAAAATCCGTCCCTTCCGGCCACGGCAGTCGATACAGCTCCGGCGTAACTCCCAGCAGAAGCACGCGCGGCGCCCGCCGCGTCTCGATCCATTCGCGGACCATGCCCCAATAGAAGGAGATGTCTTCTCCGGACGGTCTCATGGGAGTACCCAGGAGATGGAAAGTCCGGGAAGATCTCTGCCAGAGCCTCAAACGATCCTCATACTCCGAATCTTCCATGATTCCAATCCACCCGCGGCTCGCCCGCGCAGGGAAACGGAACTTTATCGTAACAGAGTGAATGCTGTCTACTCATTCCCGATCAGCGGGAGTGCGATTCGACTATGGGGATAAGAACGGCCAGGCTTTCGATAGATCGCCATTCGAGAGCCTTCAAGGCCGGCTGCGGGGAATGGGCACGCGCCTGCCGGAGGACGCCGTCAGGTGCGAAAGAGAATACATAAAGCCTGGGGCGCAAGCCCCGGGTAAGGGCACGGGACCGAATCAGCCCTGTGAAGCTGGAACGGCAGGCGCGGCCCCGAATTGATGATAGAAGGCATGGAGTTTGACACTCACCGAATCGATGGAATCCGACCGGACTCAGAGGCAGCGGAAACGATGATGTCCAACGAGAGGCACCTTCGCCGGACCCTGGATTCAAGCCCTGGGCACCCATCGACAGGCATCACGGCTTCAGCGAAACAGAAACCGGAGAAAAACAAAGGATTTCTGGTGCGCCCGGCGTGACTCGAACACGCGGCCTTTTGATTCGTAGTCAAACGCTCTATCCAACTGAGCTACGGGCGCATTCCGTAGAGTCCATAACATTATAGTCCCTCGGCCAATTGCGCAACCTTAAATTTCGCCGAGCTGTGTCCGGTTAGTTACGCCAGGCGAAGGCGCGAGTAGCCGGGGGCATACACTGAAAAAACGCTGACCGAGCCTGAAATGCGGCCGGTGCACAAGGGCAACCCATGTCGGAAGTCATCATTAGTCGATTTTTTGCCCGGCGTAACTAACCGGGTACGCCGAGCTCCCGACGCCTTAAAAGGCTAGCTTGCCGACTCGGAGCCGGATGGGACGGCAGCATCGGTCCTGAATCCCATTCGGTCAATCATCAGCCAGTTGTTCCTGCCCCTCAGATGATCCCACATGCCCCGCAACCGCCAGAAGCTGTTCATCGGACGGTAGGGGAACATCTCAAAAAAGCAGGCTGCAATCAGTTTGAGGAGATCCCTGGGATCATTATAACGGTGGTAGGTCATCTCCTCCAGAACCACGGATCCGATGGAGATCAGGGTTCCAAAAAGATACCCTAAGATGAGGAAACGAGTGAGGAAGAACCTGTCGAGAACTCCAAGAATCCCCGCCAGGATAATGCTGGTCCAGCCCAGAACCTCCACGGCCGGAGCCAGATACTCAAACAGCCATTGATAGAGAAGAGCGAGCAAGCCGATGCGCCCGAAGCGGGAATTGAAGAGCATGTCGCGGTTGCGACAGAGTACATCCGCAAGACCGTTCTGCCAGCGCGCCCGCTGTCTGGCCAGGGCTTTGACGGACGACGGCGCCTCCGTCCAGCATACGGGATCCGGTACAAAGGAGATCTTGTAGTCCTGCTTCTTGCGGAGCATGTACCGGTGCATGCGAACAACGAGATCCATGTCCTCGCCTATAGCCGATACCCGGAATCCGCCGATCGCCTTGCAGATATCGCGGCGGAAAATTCCGAAAGCGCCTGAAATTATTATCAGCAGGTTGAAATGAGCCCAGGCCTGGCGACCGATCAAAAATGCCCTCAGGTATTCAATCACCTGCAGGACCTCGATGAGGCGGCGCGGCAACCGGATCTGTTGCACAACCCCGTCCTTAACCCTGGAGCCGTTGACGACCCTTACAATGCCGCCGCTGGCTATCACCTTGTGGGGGTCGTCAACGATCGAGGCGATGATGCGCAGCAGCGCGTCCCTTTCCAGCACGGCGTCGGCGTCCACCGCGCATACATAGGGGCAGGAGGCCGCGTTAAGCGCAGCATTCAGCGCGTCCGCTTTTCGCCCGCAGGATTCCTTGTCAAGAACAAGCAGCCTCCGGTCGCAGGTGCTCATATACACGGCGCGCACCGGCCGGGTTGGAATCTCCGGGATATACAGAATATCCGTGTGTAAGAGACCGAAATGCTTTTGCAGTTCATCGAGCGTACGATCCGTTGAGCCGTCGTTGACCACTACAACTTCGAGTTCGGGATAGTCCAAGGCAAGCAGGGATCGAACCGACTCCACGATGCTGTTTTCCTCATTGCGGGCCGGGACGAGAATGGAAACAGGCGGTGTAAGGGGGGAGCGGCGCAGGTCGTTGAGCAGAAGGGTGCCTATTCGCCGATGATGATTAGCCGTCGCGATCAGCGAAAACACCAGCAACACAAGATAGATGAAGTTGGCGACGCCGTAATAGACGCACAGGAACCAGCTGAAAAAGAGCAGCAATCCGATCATGCCGTCACCGCTTCTTCCACGAGGCCGCTTCTGACGGCTTCCCCCATGCGCGACAGGACCCAGCGCAACAGCCTTTGTCGATGAAGATCCATTTCCATCATTCCAACCTGCATCAGATAGTCCCGAAGCGATGCATCGCCGGAATGCGCCATCATGTGCGCCAGCCGCGCCCGCACGCGGCGATCAGGGTGCCTCAGGAGAAAATCGACGAGCAAATGCATGCAGCCGCTCCTTAAGGATGCCGCCAGAGTGATTTCCGCGGCTCGGCCGGCGTCGCCCCCCAAGGCGAGGCCGTCCGCCAACTCGGCCAACCTCCCGGAGCGCTGCATTTCCGAAACGAACGCCTGAAGAGCATAGCGGTCCCGGGTCGCGATCACCGATTGAATTACCCGGCCTTCTTCGCCGCGAAAGGAGAGAAGGGCGGCCGCCGCGCGCAGCCGTACGAGGCGGTTGCGGTCGCAAAGCGCGTCTATCAACAGGGGAATGCCCTGTCTTTCGCCCAATTCGCCGATTGCGACCGCCGCGCGCAGCCGCACAAACCACTCGGGATCCCTTGCCAATCGAGACAATGCGCTAAGAGCGTAGGGCGGATGAACCGCCGCCAGGATGCGGGCCGCACAGGCGCGCACCTCCGCCAATGGATCCAGCACAAGCCGCCTCAGATCGCCGGCGATTCCGGGAACGGCAATCTCGGCAAGAGCTCGGGCCAGAATAGGCCTCGAATTGTCGTCCGCTTCGAGGGTTTCCATCAGCAGCGACTGGGGATAGGACCGATAACACTGCGTCAGCGCCATCTGAAGAACAGGCTGCATGCACTGTCGGGGTTTCTGCGAAATAAGCCTCAGGATAGGCTGCGCCGCTTCCGGAATTCCCACCTGGCCGAGCGCCTTTACAACGTCCGGAGTCAGAGAAACGGACGCGTCCTGCAATGCCTGCCAGAGCGCGGGAACGCTTTCGGGCAGGCGCATGCGCCCCAGCGCAATGAGAGCCAGTCGCTTGTTCAAGCTCCTCCTGTTGCACACCTGGCGCAGTCTCCAATCCATGAGTCCGCTCCTGCGCGCAAATTCACGCAGGGATTCCAACTCTCGCCCCTCGGCCGCCGCAATGTGTTCAAGCAGGATTTTTTCGACGATGACTCGATCCATCCGGGACGAAAACCAGTCCCGCAACGGAATCTCTCCGCGGCGAATCATCGGCCAGCGGGCGCGAAGGTATTCAACCCGCCGGTCACGAAGCTGGAAATGCCGTCTTCGTAAAGCCCTGCGTACCAGAATGAAGACCAGCAACAGCAGGATGCCTATCGCCGTCGCGGTCAGAGAGAGAAGCACCATTTCAGCCGTACTGCTCTGCGGCGCGGCCTCAAAAGCGTACGACATAGCTGACTCCTACATTGATGAGTGACTGGCCGCGGGAGTAAAGCTGATAGTGGCTGTGTCCGAGAATTTCCTGCCCGCCGGCGATTTTGAAGCGCAGCCCGGCACCCCAGGTGCGCATCGAATACCGGCCTATCTGGTCGGCGTAGCCGAAATTCTCGATTCCTGCGGCAAAGAGGACATATCCGCCGGCCCTGCTCCCAAGGGGAAATGAAAGCCGCGTCGAGCCGGAGGGTTTCCATTCCGGCATGCTCCCGCCCGTCGCCATGCGGCTGGTGGAAAACTGAAACATCCAGTGCCAATCCTTCGGCAAATACAGGACAACGCCGGGAGATAAGACAAGAAGGCGGGTATCGCGATACCACAGCCACCGTTGACGATAAAGAGCCTCCATGCCGCGGACGGGACCGTCGTCCGACAGATGGACTCCGCGACTGTATTCAAACTCCGCCTGCGTGCGGGGAATGATTCCGTTTTCTTGCGCTACGGAACCTGCGGCCGTGAGAGCCTGCCTCGGGCTGAAATGCAGCGTGAATCCGGCCGTCAGCGCGGCAGCTTCTTCCCCGAATCGGCGGTTTTGTTGCACGGAAACGAAAGTGGCCAGATGCGGGGTCCATCGGGAGCGCATCGCCAGGTTGAAGGCGGCCGCGTTCTCTGCATAGCTGAGGTTGTCATGCTCATAGTTCAAACGGAGTTCGTGGCGGCCGCTGCCCCGAATCTCATTCAGTCCTTTGCGGGCTTCCTCGGACCCCGAGTTTTCGTTTAATATTTCCTGGTAGGCGATTTCGGCTTCCCGAAGACGTCCGAGGTCTTTCAGCACATGCGCGCGCCGGATCCTGCAATCTTCTCTCTTCGGATCAATCTCCTTCGCCTGATCCAGATATGCCAGCGCCTCCAGACGGCGATTCTGCCAGATCAATACGTCGGCAAGCCCCGACAGCAGATCGACGTCCAGGGGCGCAAGCGGGATCAATTCCCGGTATTCCGCTTCGGCTTCGCGCCATTGACGGCTCCAGGCCTGCAGACGCGCATGCCATGCGCGCGCCTCCAGATTGCGCGGATCGGTTCTTAGCCATTCCGCGATGGCGCCGGCCGCCTGATCCGTGCGGCCCGCATCGACCAGCCCGCGAATGCGGCTATTCCACTCGGCGTCGGATTGGCAGACTCCTTCGCCGAGGCCGATGATCAGGATCGCGGCCGATATCAGAGCGACGCCTATCCATCGCGAGAACCTGTGTCCGGATGAACATGAAATCGCACAGCCGATTACGGAAACGACACTGCGGTCCTTTCCCCGGGAACTCACCTTTGATTCGCACATGGCGTCAGGCTCCAGAGGCTATGAGTCCGTTAATAGATATCGGCAGGATCGGATGCGGGGTTTATTTCCGGGAGTGGAGGGCGAAGGCCTTGACGACGCTTTAAGAGCATGCACCTTTCTGACGCAACTTCCGCGACGCCAACCGATGATGTGCGGATGCATCCGCCACCCTGCGGCACGCGTTCCATGGGACACATCCTCCCCTCGCGGCAGCATCAATAGATGTATGCACACTTCCAGGCTAAGAGACCGGAGATCAGGCGCCGAGAGGGGAAATATGTGTCGGGCGCAAAGGATCATGCCCTGCCATCGGGCTTACGACACGGCCGGAGCGAACGATAAGGCGCAAGGGGCGGATGAGATGGGCAGGATTCCCCGGTACGCCTTCGATGGAGGATGCAGCCTTCAATGATCTCCCTGAAGATTCCCGCCGGTTACTGGAAAAGGTATTCGCCGGTCTCCATGATGTTCTTTTTGTCGTGGATCATGAAAGCGCTCGCATCATAAGATGCAATCCCGCCGCGCTCAAAATTTTCGGCTCAAGCAGGGAGGAAATAATCCGGGCTTCGGCTCTTATAACCTGCGCTGATGATGCGATCGTGAATCACGGTGTGCCGGATTCAAGGGCCGCTTTTCTCCAGAAACCGTTCACGATCGACAGCTCGACAAGCAAAGTCGCCGGGATGATTCATGCGGAACAGAAGGCGGCGGCCGGGTATGCTCCTTAAGGAAGAATGGGCACGGTTCCGGAGAACCGTGCCCGCGTAGGATCAGTAAGCCTCGTAATTGGGAACCAGATTCTTATACCTGGCGACAAGCTTGTCCCAGTTGCGGGGCAGTTCGATTTTCTTGGTGACGAAGCTGTTCTCAAAACCGCCCGCGCTCCGGAAGACGCCCATCCAGACGCCGGGACCCCCGGCGACCACGATCATGAAATCCTCTTCCTTGAGACTCCCGCCGAGTTCGCTCTTGGGAGCCTTCTGGACAATGAACTCCTTGAGACGCTTTCTCGTCCACCCTTCCTTCGCGAGAATATGCGCGTGATCCGGGATCACGATGAGGCAGGACAGGGCGTACAGCCCCATGCCCGCCAGCCGTTCGGCGATCCCCTGGGCGCTTGTCTGCGCGGGAATGGTCTGGATGTAGCTGTTGGGGAAGAATACCGTCAGGGTGCTGTCGTCTTTCTTATATCCGAGATCGACGTGCAAAGGCTCCCACGGGCTGTCCTCCTCGTATTCGCCCAGCACCAGGCTGTATTTGCCCGGATTGCCGATGACGCCCATGTCCTCGATGCCCTTTCGCGCCCCGCCGATATTCTTCACGATCAGCCCCACCGCCCGGCCGATCGCGGCGTTGGCGATATTCCCCGGGCTAAGAGCGCCCGAACTGCAGTTGAGATTGATATCGTTGCGCACCGGGCCGTTCACGGCCAGGAAGGGCGCCCACGAGCCCGTGCTCACTTCGAACGTGTCGAATCGGGTCTTGGGATCCGCCAGAGCCTGAACCGCAGCTATCAGCACCGGCATGTGGGTCGGCAGGGCTCCGGCCATGACCGCGTTGATCGCGATCTTCTCGACGGTGGCCTTGCCCATTCTCGGGATGATCTTGGCGACGACATGCTGGGGCGGCAGGTCCGTTCCCGTCATCATCTCCGCGACCGCTCTTTCAGTCGGCGGAACGATGGGGAGCCCGTCGGACCAGCCTTTGCCGTAAAAGAAACGATTGACCTCCTCCAGACTTCCCTTGAAAACGAACCGGGGAGGCTTCTCGATTTTCGCCTTCGGCGACTTTTCTTCCTCGGTCAGCGGACGGGTCAGCGCGGAGATCACTTCCGGCATGACGGCGGCCACGCCGTTTTCGATGTCCGATATGACGGTGGATTCACAGGCTACGTTTTCCGCCAGGATCCTCAATCCCGGCATCCCTTTTCCCGACGCCGCGGAATGAGCGTCCTTCACGAAACCGCGATTCGCCAGTATCACGACCGGCGTGCCAAAGTCCTCGACGGCGATGCCGTTGTACACGAGGAACTTTGTGCAGGACCCTCAATCGCCGACCATGGCGACGACGGCATCGACATCCTTCGCCCAGGCTTCGAATTTGTCCCTGTTTTTCGTCTCGCTCTCCGTTACGTTCGGAGTGCGGGAATCAAAGAGAATCGTCTGGATATCGGGATATTTCTGCTTCAGCTGCTTTTCAACGGCGGCGGCCATGGGTCTGGCCGCGCGCTTGAAATTGGCAAAAAGCCCTATCTTCTTTCCCGCCAGGGTGTCCAACCGCGGCGAGATGCCCCGCAAAGGCATTGGGTCCACTTCCGCCCACGGGCTGAGCACTTCATAGCGGGAATCGGAAGCCTGCTGGGCCTGGAGGCCGCCGGACGAATCCGACGTCGCCAGCAGGGCAAGGACTCCCGTCAACAACACAAACACAGATCTGCGCATACTCCTCCTCCTGTCGGTCTTACGGTTTGTACGGCTGTGATTATAGTACGGCCGCGCAGGGATTGTCACAGGAACAAGAGAAACCGCGGATTGCACGGCACCGCATGGTTGCATCTGAATCCAGCTGAGAACACGTGCGGACCGGTCCCTGATTGGTCCGAGGGATATGGGGACGCACGGCTCCGGAGAGGCGGTCTCAAAACTCGCATCCCCGATCATTCGGGGGCCGTAAATGACTGATTC
>CAYZTZ010000134.1:0-8897 GCA_964481255.1 uncultured Acidobacteriota bacterium
GCAGTCCTGGGTTCTTTGGGCATGGAGTTTGCACCTCTGTGATTGGTTCATTGTATCAGGGGAGGCATACGAAAAAGAGGAATGTATGCGGGCGGGTCTCCAGCCGCGTCCGTAAGCAGTGATGGAGGCGGACGCACGGCTCTGGAGAGCCGTGCTCACGAAAATACAGAGCCGTGCTCACGAAGAGTGCGGGGGTAAACTTTGCGGGAAAAAATGCCGATAAGAACGCTTCCCTCGTCCGGGCCGTGGGATCTTTCTATTCATCCGTCCGCGGAGGCTGATTTTGGGTTCCTCTGGATTCATCCTGATCGATTCCTCTTTCCATCCCGTTTACGCGGATCCCGAATCGCTCAAGATCCTGGGCTATCCGAACAAAATCACCGATCCCGGGTCCATGGGGGTTATCCTGAGGCAAAAGATCCTGTCGTTTCTTCCGCGCACACTGCCGCATTCCAAGGTCGTTTCCGTGACTCAGTTCCAGTCCGGGCGCCGACGCTATACCTGCCGCGCCTTCGTTCTGGAAGATCACTGGTCTCTCGACCCCAGGCAGTTCAAGATCGCCATTCTGCTGGAAAGAGGACTCGCCGGCTCCCCCCGACGCTCCAGCCAGTTCCGCAAATACGGCGGCATGTGCGAAGACCCTTTCGGTTTTTCGCCCGACCCGCGCTACTACTACATGAGCCGCGCCCATCATGAAGTCTTTCAGGCTTTGCGCACCATGGTGCTGGAAAACCGCGGCATCGGCGTGCTGTCCGCCCAGGCGGGAATGGGGAAGACGACGCTCATCAATTATCTGGTCGAAAACCTGCATGGCGACACGGAAATCGTCGTTGTCCCGGGCTCCTTTGAGAGCCGCGCCGAATTCCTGCGCGCCGTCATGGGCCTTCTGGGCGTCGAGAGCCGGGGGACGGACGTCTGGGACAACCTGAAGAGTTTCAGGAGCTGGCTGGCGGCGAAAAATGAGGCGGGACGCAAGGTGCTGCTGATCTGCGACGAGGCCCAGGACCTGAACCTGGACACCCTGGAGAACCTCTGCCGGCTTTCCGAACTCGAGATGAACGAGGACCGTAAACTCATCCAGGTTGTTCTGGCCGGGAGACAAGGGCTGATCGAAAAACTTACAGGTTTGCGGCTGGCGCCCGTCAGCCGGGGCATCCATATCTGCTGCAGGCTGATTCCGCTCGACGAGACCGAAGTGCGCAATTATGTGCTCCACCGCCTGAGCGTGGCCGGATGCACGCGGCAGATCTTCAGCACGGAGGCCCTTTCCTCCATTGCCATGTATTCCCGCGGCATACCGCTCAATATCAACATGCTGTGCCGGCATTCGCTCTCGGTGGCGTCAACGATCGATATGCGCCAGATCGACAAGAGGATTGTGGAAGATTCGGCCTTCGATCTGGTGCTGAGGTCCCAGCCGGCCAATGTCCTGCTCAATCCCTTCCGGGGCCCGAAGATGGAGCCGGATCCTCCGGATCGATGGCTCGGAGGGCGCCGCGGCCTGAGATTGATAAAGAAAAATTGATAAAGAATCGCGTGCGGACGGGTCTCCAGAAACATCCGGTGGCTCATGGAACAGGAGGACGCACGGCTCTGGAGAGCCGTGCTCACGAAGGAATAATGGAGAGCCGTGCTCACGAAAAGGGGAATGTGTGCGGACGGGTCTCCAGACCCGTCCGTCTGTCTGAACAATAAGCTGGCGCACGGCTCTGGAGAGCCGTGCTCACGAAAAGCTCGTGTGAGGATAGGGCTCCCGAGACATCCGGTGGTCTGGGGGCCGGGCGGACGCACGGCTCTGGAGAGCCGTGCTCACGAAGGAATAATGGAGGGCCGTGCTCACGAACATGTATTTTAGCGGAGGAGGAGGGGGAGGTCGGCAAGCTGGGCGATGCTCTCCAGGACGCAGTCCGCTCCGGCAAGGTAGTCCTTGCCCAGCGTCGTCTCGATCGCCACGCAGTACATGCCGGCCTTTCGGGCGGCCTCAATCCCAAGCGGCGCGTTCTCGACCACCGCGCATTCCGAAGGAGCCAGACCGAGGTGGTCCGCGGCCCTTAAAAAAGGGTCGGGGAAGGGTTTGGCGCGGGGGACTTCGTCTCCCGTGATGATGAAATCAAAATGGGCCTGCGCGGCCGCGTCGAGGGAATGCTGCATGTTTTCCCGGGCGCACGCCGTCACCAGGGCGACCTTGAATCCGCGCCGCCGCAGGACGTCGATGGTCTCGAGCGCCCCCGGGTATTGACGCACCTTCACGATGCTCCGGTAATAGGCCCGTTTCTCTTCGATGAATCGGTCCTGCAGATTCTCGGGGATGACGACGCCCGCCTCTTTCATGAGAACGGGCATGATTTCCCGCGAGCTCCGTCCTTCGTGCAGGAGAACGGTCTGCTCGCTCACGTCGCCGCCGTAGCGGGCGAACATATGCTTCCAGGCCAGGTAGTGATAGTGCAGGGTGTCGACGATGACGCCGTCCAGATCGAAAAGCACTCCCCGGATCATAGGCCTCCGCTCATTTCCCATTCGGCATTTTCCCCATAAGCTGCAGGGCTTCGACGCGCTCGGCGACGTCGGAGTCGGCGTCCCGCCATTCGGCGAGAAACGTCTCCAGTTCGCGCCGGGCTTCGGCCTGCGCGCCGCGGCTCTTTAACAGCCGCCCGAGGTGGAAGCGCGCAAAGGCGAAGCGCGGGTTGTACGACAGGGCTTCGCGGTAGGCCTCCTCGGCTTCCCGCGGTTTTTTCATCCTCTCGTAGATCTGTCCCATGGCGTCGAAAAAGAAGGCGTAGTCGTACGGCGTGCTCCAGTAGCCCAGCTTGGTCTTTATCCACTTGAGGTCGTTGAGGGCCGCCGCCGCTTCCTGCGTCTTGCCCTCATGCGCCAGGATCCTGGCCGAGAGATGGAGCCAGAATTTGTAGGCGGGCTTGTAGTTCATGGCCGTGATCGAGTTGGAATCGAGAATGCCGCGCAGCTGGCCGAGGGCCCGTCGGGCGGCCGCGACATCGCCCCGGTCCAGCTCGCTCATGCCCAGGATCCATAGCAGTTCGTCGTGCGGCGCGTCGTACTGGACGGTGCCCACGAGCTTCATCCCCTGCGCGCATGTTTTCCGGGCGGAGTCCAGCTCGCGCCGCCGGTAAAAAAGGAAGGCGCGCGCGGCGTAATATTGCGCCTCCTGCGACCGGTCGTTGATGGAGGCCAGCAGCGTCTTCAGCCTGTCGGCGGCGGCCCTGTTGCGTCCGCACAGCATCTCGATGAAGGCCAGGTTGCGGCTGGCGTAATAAAGCTGGGGGTCCATTTCGATGGCCCTGGTCTTCATCTGCGCAGCCTTCGCGTATTCGCCGGCCTGCATGCAGGCGTCCCCCAGGCTGTCGTAAGCATTGGCCGAAGGGTCGAGCTCCAGGTAGCGGCGGGAGGCTTCGAGGGCGCGCTCGTGTTCCCCCTTCCACGCGTAGCAGTAGGCGAGGTGGTTGTAGGCAAGGGCGTAGCGGCTGTCCAGGCTCAGGGCGTCCTGATACTTGCTGATGGCCTCCTCGGCGTCGGCCGTGTGGAAATAGGATTCCGCCAGCTCGTAGAGGTACTCCCTCTTGTGCGGCTGAAGGCCGATGAGCTTCTGCAGGAAGACCCTTTCCTCGAACGGCTTGCCGAACACGCGGGCGAGAAACGCTTCCACCCTCAGCTGGTCGACTTCGGTCAGAGCCTGCGGTTGGCTTCGGGCCGCCAGGATCTCCGTCTGCGCGGAGTCCCATTGGTTCTGGAACACGCGCACCTCACCCAGGATAAGGTGCGCGAGGGCGAAACCGGGGTCGATCTCCAGGGCGGACCGAAGCTCCCTTTCCGAGGAGTTCATGTCGAGGCGCTCCCAGGCCCTGGCCCCGCGATAGTAATGGCGCAGGGCGTCCCAGCGGGGGGTGAGCAGTTCGACCGCCGTGCGGTAACCGGCCTGCCGGCTTCCTAAGCTCCGGGCTTGCAGACGAGGGTCATACCTCTCGAGAGCGTAATGGGCGAGCGCGTCGATGCCCTTGTTCAGCAGTTCGTCCACGCCGCGAAATTGAGAAACCAGCGAATCCTTCGTTCCCCGCGCCGCGCAATCCAGCCGGATCTCCAGTCGGCCCAGGGACTCGCTCACGTGCCCGGAAACCACGACCGCCGGTTCGCGCACCTCCCGCCGCCACTCCATGACGCGCCGCCACATAGAGGGACGCGGTTCCTTGGAGCGCTCCGCTTCCCTGCGTGCTTTCTCAATCGTCAGCAGATGGCCGAATTCCTGGCGGTCGACAACGGCGATCTCGTGAAACTGCGAAAGAGTCCTTTTCAGGGCGAAGCCGATCATATCCGCTTCGACCGATTCCGACCCGCCGGTGAATTCGTCGAACTGGATGCAGGGGAAGTAGGTCGTTCCGCGGGAGGCGTAAAAGAGGGCGGTCGCCGATATCAGCAGGATCGCGGCGACGGGAAGCGCAAATTTCAGCTTGCCGAGGCCGGCAGGGAACTTCACAGAATTCCATTTCCGCGCATCGGGGCGCCCGCGGGGTTTCTTTTCCCTTCCGGCCTTCGCGCTTGCGGCGAGGGATGACGGCGATGCGGAAGCTGCCTCCTCCACGCCGCGATGAAGGTCCATGTCGCGTTTCAGACGTTTCAGATCGGCGCAGAGGTCGGCCGCGGTCTGGTAGCGGAGCTCCCGGTCCTTCTCGAGAAGTTTGAGGATGATATCGTCGAGTTTCGGGGGGAGCTCGGCGTTCAGGCGCGCGGGCGGCACAGGCGGCTTGGTCAGGATTTCCTGAAACAGTACGGGCTGGGTGGCGCCTCTGAAAGGAGAAACGCCCGTGGACATTTCGTAAAGGACCGAGCCGAGGGAGAACAGGTCGGAGCGCGCGTCCAGGTCTTCCCCCAGGGCCTGTTCGGGCGACATGTAGGGAAGGGTGCCAAGCGTCACGTTGGGGACGCTGACGTATTCCGATGGAATCGTGCCCGGTCCCTCCATGGAAGAGGCCAGGCCGGATTCCGGCGCGGCTTTCCGGGACGCAGCGAGCTTGGCCAGGCCGAAATCGAGTATTTTGGCGTTCCCCCGGGCGGTGACGAAAATGTTGGCGGGCTTGATATCCCTGTGCACAATCCCTTTGGCGTGAGCCGCATCGAGAGCGTCCGCCATTTCAAGGGCCAGGCGGATGACCTGGTCGGCGGGGAGAGCTTTCCCGCGGATAATCGACCGCAGAGTCTGCCCTTCAAGCAGTTCCATCGCGATGTAATGCCGGCCCTCGTGCTCGCCGATTTCGTAAATCGTGCAGATGTTGGGGTGATTCAGAGCCGAGGCGGCGCGCGCCTCCCTCTGGAATCTCTGCAGATAAGCCGGGTTGGAGGCAAGGCCTTCGGGAAGGAGCTTGAGGGCGACCTCGCGTCCGAGCCTGGTGTCGACCGCGCGGTAGACTACGCCCATGCCCCCTTCGCCGAGCATCTCCCGTATTTCGTAATGGGCGATCCTTTCGACGGCCATTCTATCCTTGCACCGGGTCCCGCGGCGCCATAAGGCGCCCGTCACAGGGAATTATCTATAATTTGGCGGCACTTGCAAACGGATCCGGGATCATGGCAGACTGGGTCCGGCCGCACTCAAGCGGCCGCCGGGCGGCCCATAAATTTGTTTCGGGTCGGCGCCGCACAGGCGCGAAGGAGAAAAGAAAGAGCATAATCGAGCCCCGGAGGGGAAAGAATACGGGGGGGGTCTGGTGGGCGCCACAGGACTCGAACCTGTGACCCCTGCGGTGTGATCGCAGTGCTCTACCAGCTGAGCTAGGCGCCCGCGCAGGAAGTTTTTAGCATTAAGGGTGTTGTTTGTAAATAGGCATTCATTGGGAGAACACCGAGATGCAAACATCGAGAATCTTCGGACATCTTCTTTTTTCCCTGGCCGTGATTCTGCCGGCCTGTTCCGACGTTTTCCCTCAGGATGAGACGCTGGCCGAAATCAAATACAAGGAGGATTACGACCGGCTGCAGAAAATAGCGCCGGTGAGCCAGCCTGTAAAGCGCGCGGGTCTTCTGCTTACGTTTTACAAGGAAAGGCCCGATCTGGACCCCAAGCTCAGGGACTACGCGGACAACCTTTTCGCGCGCGACCTGGAGGCGCTGATGAAGCAGAACAACACCGTCGCGCTCAAAGGGCTCTGCGAAAAGGCCGTTCAGGTACGGCCGAAGTTCGGCGAAGCCTATTTCTTCTATGGGGTGGTCCTCAGGAAGGAGAAGAAGATCGAGGAGGCGATGAACGCTCTCGCCAAAAGTTATCTCATCAGGAATCCGCTTCAAAAGAAAGCCAAGGAACTGCTCGACACGACCTACCGGAGCTATAACAACGGGAGCATGATCGGCCAGGACAAGATCATCAAGCAGGCCAGGCAGGAATTGAAATAGGGCCGCCCCGGACCGCAACGCGAGGAATTTCCATAAATAAAGCTTCTCCCGGCTTGCGCCGATAATCCCTGAAGAACAGCGTTCGACGTGCGCGCGCACGCTGAAGCGTTTGTCGGGTTGAGGGGATGCTGCGCAAGAAAATCGGCAACTTCTATCTCGTTCAGAACCTGGGATCCGGCGGCACCGCCGACGTTTTCCTCGCGATCAACCCCCGGACGCGGGAAAAGCGCGTCTACAGGATTTTCGGGAGGCGGGCCGCGAAGGAATATCACTCCTATACCCGGTTCCTGCGCGAAGTCGACCTTGTCCGGCGTCTGGATCATCCCGGCATCGCGAAAATACTCGACAGCGGGATTTTCGAGGGCGGCTGTTATTACAGCATGGAGTATTTTCCCAAAGGCAGTCTCAACCGGCCCCTGGCGCGCGGGAAGATGAGCCTCGACAAGGCCATAGATCTCATTTTGAGAATATGCGAGGCGGTGGCGCACGCGCATGCCCGGGGGATCGCGCACGGCAACCTCAAGCCGTCCAACATTTTTTTCAATGCTTCGGGCGAGCCGGTGGTCGTTGATTTCGGTTTTGCGGCGGATTTGGAACATGAAGCGGGCGGCGCGGCCGGCGCCGGGAAGGCGCTGGGCAAAATCGAGTACCAGGCGCCCGAAAGGCGCTTCGAGGCTCAAAAGCCGAGCCAGAGGGCGGACATCTATTCCCTCGGGGCGATTTTTTACGAGATGCTGATGGGGTTTCCGCCGCTGGGCGAATTCCCGTGGCCCGCGGACGTGCAGTCGGATTTCCCCGAGCCGCTGCAGTCGATACTGGAAAAATGCCTTGCGGTCAGGCCCGAGGCCCGCTACGAGAACGCCGGCAACCTGCATCTGGATCTGGCCAAATGCATCGCCTGCACCGGCAGTCGCGAGAGCGGAATGGAAGACGCCGCCGGCGGCGGTTTCATGGAAGCCGAGGACCTGGTGATGCCGCGCACGAAAACGGACCGGATCGAAGCGTGGTTCCGGATTCTCAGGACGGGAACGGCGAAGGAGCGCCTTGCCACGGTGAGGGAAATGGTGGAAAAGATCGAGCCCGGCGAGGTGAGAGCCGCCCTGAAGCTTTATGCCGAGGAGAGCGACCGGGTGCGCTGGGGACTCATACGCGTCCTGGGGGAGCTGAAGATACAATCGGCGACGCCCCTGATCTTGAACGATTTGAGGAATCCATTTCACACCGAATGCGCTCTGGAAGCCCTGGGAAGGATCGGGTCGGATGAGGCCTACAACGCGATCCGTTCGTATGTCACCGAGCATCCGGAAAACGCCGCCAAGGCGCTGCTGCCTCTGGCGCGCACCGGCAAGCAGAAAGGCATCCGGTATCTGCGCCGTTACCTGAACAGCGAAATCACGGCGCTGCGGCAGGCGGCGGTGCAGGCGCTGGCCACGGTCGCATCGGAGGAATGTCTTCGCGCGCTCAAGGAGCACCTTTGCGTCGAGAAAGACGAGAAGGTGCGTTCCAGCCTGTTCCAGGCCGTTCACTCGATTCAATCCACGCTCCTTCCGGATATCGATATGCCTCCACACATGAGGCCTTCGTGAGCACGGCTCTCCAGAGCGGGTGCAATAGGCTGAGACAGACGGACGGGTCTGGAGACCCGTCCGCACACACCTCCTTTTTTCGTGAGCACGGCTCTCCAGAGCCGTGCGTCCGCCTTTTCCGCGGCCCACCGGACACTTCGGGAGACCCGCCTTCCCATGTATTTGCTTTTCCAACGGCCTTGATATTGCCGCGGGCCGAGCTTACGCTGTTTATGTGAGATTCGTTTTTTCCCTATGCCTTGCGCTCGCAGGCGGGTCTTATGACCTGGCGGACTTTTCATACCCCCAGAACGCTGTCGGAGGCGGGACGGTCGTGGCACAGATCCGGGTGTCTGCAGGGGCGGTGACGGGCGTGACCCTTCTTTCCGGCGAAGAACCCTTCGCGGGCTCGTGCAAGGCTTCTCTGGCGCGCTGGCGCCTGGATCCTGAGGAGGACGGCGAGAGACTCGTCGTCGTGCATTTCCGCCGCCCGGAGCTCTATTACGCGGGCGAAAGAGATGAAGCGATAAGCGGCGCGCCGTGGAACGGACGCCTCGCCTACCCGCGTTCCCTGGTCCCGCCTGTTTACCCGGCCAACGCTTTGGGGAAGGGAAGTGTCGTTCTTCAGATCGATATATCGGATGAAGGACGCGTCGTCGAGGCGCGCGCCGTCAAGTCCATGGGCATTTTGACGGACGCGAGCGTCGACGCGGTCAGGAGATGGACATTTCATCCCGCGCGCGACGCTTCGGGACGGCCTGCGGCCAGCAAGGCTTACGCTGTTATTGTTTTCCGCTATCCCACGATCGCCGGACCATAATCCGCCCGCGCATGAGCTTTTCGTGAGCACGGCTCTCCAGAGCAGATGCAATATGCTAAGACAGACGGACGGGTCTGGAGACCCGTCCGCACACTTCCCTTTTTCGTGAGCACGGC
>CAYZTZ010000135.1:0-8759 GCA_964481255.1 uncultured Acidobacteriota bacterium
CGTGCGTCAGCCTATTGTTCAGACAGACGGACGGGTCTGGAGACCCGCCCGCACACAATTGTTTGTGTGAGCACGGCTCTCCGGAGCCGTGCGTCAGCTTATTGTTCAGACAGACGGACGCACACGAATTGGAGAGATAGGGACCCCGAGTGGATGCGGTGGGAGGTTGCGCTATGTCGATTGCGGAAATTCTGGACGCTGATGACCCGGCGGCCGTTGAGCGCGCGGCGGAAGTGATCCGGAAAGGCGGCCTGGTCGCGTTTCCGACCGAGACGGTCTACGGCCTGGGAGCCGACGTCGGCAATCCCCTGGCCGTCGCGAGGATTTTCGAAGTCAAGGCCCGTCCGCGCATCGATCCCGTGATCGTTCACGCCGCGGACGGGATATCGGCGCATAATTACGGCATCATCCCAACGTCGGCGGAGCGTCTCATGCGCGAGTTCTGGCCGGGGCCGCTTACTCTCGTCGTTCCGAAGAGGGACTCCGTCCCGTCTGTCGTGACGGCGGGCCTCGACACCGTCGCCATCCGCGTTCCCGCCCACCCGGCCGCCCTGGCCCTGATACGGGCGGCAGGGCGGGCGATTGCGGCCCCCAGCGCGAATCCCTTCGGATACGTCAGCCCGACGCAAGCGCGGCACGTCGCCGAACAGCTGGGCGAAGACATTGATCTGATTCTCGACGGCGGAACCTGCGCGGTCGGGGTCGAATCAACGATATTGTCCCTCTCCGACGAAACACCGCTCGTTCTGCGGGCCGGCGGCGTCGCCCTCGAGGATCTTGAGCGTTTGATCGGCAAAGTGGAACTGGCCGCAAGCGACGCGCTCCCTCTCCGGTCTCCCGGCCGGATGAAAAAGCATTACGCCACCCGGACCCGGCTCGAGATCGCCCCGGAAGGGTCCGAACGTATGAGACCGGGCGAAAGAACAGGCTTGCTGAGTTTCGGGACCCCTGAGAATCCCGGCTTGTATGCGGCGGTGGAGGTTCTCTCAGCCTCGCGGGATCTGCGGGAAGCGGCCGCCCGTCTTTTCAGCTCCCTTAGGCGTCTGGACAGCCTTGATTTGGACCGCATCATAGCCCGGCCGGTCCCGGAACAGGGCCTCGGCGTCGCGATCATGGACAGACTCCGCCGCTGCGCCGCGGAATAGGAAGGCCGGGTAATAGGAACCCGCCCCTTCTTTGCGCTCTCAAGAAATCCGGGTCGCTGATGTTTGGAGACCGCAAAGCCGATCAGCCGCAAATTCCTCCCTTTCGGCGGGTTTCTTCCATGTTAAAGTAGGGCCCTTGATTTCAGCCCGCGGAGCGGCCCGCGGGCGGGGTGCGAAAAACGATGCATTCGATAGGCACGCCCTTTTTCTGGATACTATTCGTTGTCGTCGTTCTTTTCCTTCTGTCTCTGGACCTCGGCGTTTTCCATCGGCGCGCCCACGCGGTGGGCGTCCGGGAAGCGATGTGCTGGAGCATCGTCTGGGTGATTCTGTCCCTCTCCTTCGGCCTCTGGGTATACCAGACCCATGGCCGGCGGTACGGACTGGAGTTTTTTACGGGCTATCTCATCGAATACGCCCTGAGCGTCGACAATATTTTCGTCTTCATCCTCATATTCTCCTATTTCAAAGTCCCCGCGCGTCTGCATCACCGTGTTCTCTTCTGGGGCATCCTGGGCGCCCTGATCATGCGGGCGGCTTTCATAACGGCGGGAGCGGCCCTGATCAGCAGGTTCCACTGGATCATCTATATTTTCGGCGCCTTTTTGATATATACGGGAGCCAAGATATTGCGGCAGGGCGACACCGAAGTGGAACCCAAGAGGAATCCGGCCGTGCGCCTTTTCCAGCGCCTTCTGCCGATGACGTCCGATTACGCCGCGGGCAGCTTCTTTCTAAAGCAAAACGGGAAAGTCCTGGCCACCCCCCTCGCCCTGGTCCTCGTCACCGTCGAGGCGACGGACCTTGTCTTTGCCACCGATTCGATCCCTGCGATTTTCGGGATCACCCGCGACCCTTTCATCGTCTACACGTCCAACGTTTGCGCGATTCTCGGCCTGCGCTCGATGTATTTCTTCCTGGCCGCCGTCGTCAGCCGGTTCGCCTATCTGGGGACCGGTCTCGGCATCGTCCTGATTTTCATAGGAATCAAGATGCTGATCAGCGGCTTTTTCGAGATACCCATCGGGTGGTCCCTCGGAGTTATCGCCGCCATCCTGACGTCTGCAACGGTGCTGTCGCTTGTGCATCCGCCGAAAGATTAGGAAATCCACGTGAGGCTATGCCTTCACATGTTTTGCGGCTTCCGCGTTCCCAGTTTGGTTAATGCTCATGTGCAGTCGGGTCGACTGTCCGAAGCATTCGAAGTGAGAAGGCTTGCCTGCGCCTTGTTTCAGCCTTGACAGGCAGGAGCAGGTTCCCGCTCTGCAAATCCGCATCGGCAGCAAGATCTGTCCTGCGAGTAATACGTGTGGGCGTGGGGATCGGGGATCAGGCGGTTTTACGCAACTCGACGAGCACCTGGCGGGCGACAGCCTTCAGGGTGTCCAGTACGCCTATGCCATGAATGGCGATGGCCTCAAAAACAGGCTCGCCTTTCACCAGCAATTGCTGCTGCAGGAACTCCGCAGGCATGGCGTTGGGCAGGTCGCGCTTGTTAAGCTGCAACGCATACGGAATCTTGGCCAGATCGAATCCCTGCTCCTTGAGGTTCTGTGCGAGATTGGACAATGACTCCAGGTTGGCATCCAGACGCTCTTCCTGGGAATCGGCGACGAACACGACGCCGTCGACTCCCTTGAGAATCAACTTGCGGCTGGAATCGTAAAAAACCTGGCCTGGGACCGTGTATAGATGGAAACGGGTGCGGAAGCCCCGGATCTGACCGAGATCAATCGGAAGGAAATCAAAGAAGAGCGTCCGCTCCGTTTCGGTGGCCAGAGAGATGAGTTTGCCTTTATTTTCCGGACTGGTGATCTGGTATATGTACTGAAGATTCGTCGTCTTGCCACCCAGGCCGGGGCCGTAATAGACAATCTTGCAATTAATCTCTCTGGCTACGTAATTTATGAACGTCACCGCTGATTCCTTGATCTGATAGTGGATTAAGGGCCGATATTCCCCAGCAGCTGCTCGACCTCCTCGTCGCTGAACACGGGTTGCTCGGGCGCCGACGCGGCCCTATGCATTCTCCTTTGAAAACTCCGCACCACATCCTCCAGCAAAACTATGACCCGCTTGCATTTATACCGCACAAGGCCCAGTGATGCGGAGGCGTCGAAAACGACAACCAGCGAAAACCGTTTAAGCAGATCCGATATGTACAGGCTGCGACGGCGTCCTTGATGCACCAGCACCGCAAAGTCGCTTTCCCCGACGATATTTGCGAGCCCATCCGTCGCCGCCAGGTTTGCGGCCGCCAGTGAGGCGAGCGCGGTATAATCCATGTTCCGAACCGTCCCCAGCGTCACGACCGGCTGGCCGCTGCGGCTTATAAGGAGTATGACCTCGGCGCGCAGCTCCTTCTGCAATTTGTCAAGAATAGCCCGAAGGCGTTCATACTCCGCTTCCCGCAGATTAAAATCGATTGAACTCACGGTCTATTAGCCGTTTAAATTGTTTAAAAACAGATATTTAATAATCACAGACGAACGCCCGGGCAACGGTTTCCCTTATACTCCCGTTGACGAATCTGAAGATTTGTCCCTGCATAAGGTTCACTGCTCGGGGCGTTATATCGTGAATCCAAGCCCAACAGTATCTTGCGCTTGACTTATCGTCTGAATTCTCCTAATAATAAACTTAAAATTTGAGATCAGGGCGAAGAAGGAAGATAAGTTATTTATATTTCTTCGCTTATGGGATTTTAATGGCGAAGCCGACGGCGCGTAAAAAGGTCAAGGTCAAAAACCCCCGGACTTCAAGCCGCCAGATGAAGAAGGCGCCCTCCAAAAAGCCCTCCGCTGTATCCAAAGCGAAGAGCGTCTCAAAGGCGAAAGAGTCCGCGAAGAAGGCCGCGCGCCGCGCCGTTGCGCCCAGGCCCGAAAAAGCGAAGAAGTCTGTTCCTGCGGCTGCAAGAAAGGGTGGACCGGCGGTTGCGCAGGCTGCCAAACCGACTGGGAAAACCGCTTATGCTCCCCCGCCAAGCCCCCCGCCCCGATTGCTGCCACAGACCAAGACGACGGCCGCTGCTCTCGCTCTGCTCGAAAAAGGGATCGAGTACATCTATCAGAAGGACTACAGGAGAGCGCGTAACGAACTCAAGACCCTGCTCGAGGCATACCCTTCGGAAAAAGAGATCCTGGCGCGCGCCCGCAGTTATATCCGGATCTGCGACCGCGAGGAAGCCGCCCAGAAAAAGCCGCCCGTCATCACTGCGGATCAGCTTTATACCCTGGGCGTTCTGGAGCACAACAAGGCCAACTACGAAAAAGCGGTTTCACTGTTCCTCAGGTCCCTGGAGAGCCACCCCGAGGCGGATTACATTTATTATTCGCTGGCTGCGTCCCTGGCCATGAAAGGGGACCTTGACGGGGCCATGGAAAACCTGCGGAAGGCCATTGAGCGCAACGAGGACAATCGGGTCTACGCCAAAAACGACGCCGATTTCTCCCCCCTGCACTCGATAAAAGAATTCGTCGCACTTGTCGGACTGAATCCGCCGTCAACCGCCCAATAGCGGCAGGCGCGGCGCCGCGCTCTTCGGCAAAGGAAAGCGCCATGATCCACTGCAAGAACTGCATCCACTGGCTGGACGAGAGCCTGGAGGAGATTGAAGCCGACCGCGGAGCTCACCCGCACCTTTTCATGGGATGCCGGATTTTCGGATTTGTGGAAAACCATCAGAACCTGGCGGAATGCGGATACTACAAGGAGAGCGAGAACCTTTTCACCGTCTGCGCCTCCTGCAGGATCGTCGTGCCCAAGGTATGCGTGTCTCTGGGACAGTGTGCCAACTGCACCGATACGGATCTTTTTTGCGTCGATTTCTGCATGGGAGGCGAAAACCGCAAATACTGCACCCACTTTATCCGCCTGCACACCGAGGGGGTTCACCTTATCGAGAAGGACCGCGTTTTCGATCTCTACCCTGTTCTCGACATGCCCGGCCGGCCCAAGCCCAAGCCCTAGCCGCGGATTGCACTGAAAGCCGCAACGGCATCCTGTGCGCACGCCTCTCCACAGGCTGCCAGCCGGCTTTTGCCATGCCGCATGTCGCACGGGCATGCCGAGGCCGTCTCAAGGCTCGCACGCCTGCTCCTTTTAAGGCCGTATATGATTGATTCTATCAAAGCGATCCTTTGGCTGTCCTTGTTGTGAGACAGCCTCCGGAGATCCGCGCGCCGTTAAAGCAGCGCCGGTGCGGCTTATTCCACGAGGCCCGCTTGCGAAATGGGCCAGTAGCAGAAGACGGCTTTGCCGTAAATAAGCTCCCGGGGGACGCAGCCCCAGCTGCGGCTGTCGTTGCTGGAATTGCGGTTGTCGCCCAGCACATAATAATGGCCGGGGGGAACCGAGACCTTTCTGTAGCTCTGGCCGTCCCGGAACTCCGCCTTCAGGTAGGGCTCTTCGATCCTGGCGCCGTTGACGTAAACGCAGCCCTGCCGTATCTCCACCTCATCCCCCGGGACGCCGAGGACTCTCTTGATGAAGGATTTGTTGTGGTCTTTCGGATACCAGAAAACGACCACATCGCCGCGCCGGATGTCCGTGAAGTGGTAAATGAACCGGTTCACAAAGATCCGCTCCTGATCCACGAGCCGCGGCTGCATGCTGGTGCCTTCCACCCTGACGGGCTGCACCACGAAGATCACGATGAAAAGGGCGATGACGAAGGCCAGAAATATGTCCCGGGACCAGGATTTCAACTCCAGCGGGAATCGAAAACCCTGATTTCCAGTCCCATTGCCGGCCTCCGGGGCGTTGGGTTCATTCATAAACGGGCCGCGGCGCCTCCCTTTTGATATCCGAATTCCTAACGGGTTCAGATTACCAGAAGCCGGCGGAAAACTCAAACAGTCGTTGCACCGCGGCGGCGGCGCGGGAGCCTCTCCTGTCGCCGCAACGGGCCGAACCGTGGACCTGCGTTGCGTCCCGCTAAGGGCGCCGCGGTATCGCCACGCGGTCCAGGTCTTCCAGCGCGATGACGTTCGCGAATATCCTGCGCGCGTCCTGCAGGTGCCGCCGCGTATCCGTGTAGCGCTGCGAAAAATGCGTCATGGCCAGTCTGTGCGCGCCGGCGCTCTGCGCCGTCCTCGCCGCGCCCTCCGCCGTCGCATGAAGGTATAGATCCGCAAGATCCTGATGCTCCGACGTGTAGGTCGCCTCCATCACGAGAAGGTCCGCGTCCCTGGCCAGAGCCACGGCGCCAGGACAGGGCCGGGTGTCCATGACAAAAGCGAAGGAGCCGCCGGGGCGCCGAACCGAAACCTCCTCCAGGCGGACGATCCTGCCGCCGATCCGGAGCGAGCCGTTCCGCCGCAGCTCCCCTACCTGCGCCCCCTGGACGCCGGCCTGATTCAGCTTCTCCGGCACGAATCTCGGAAAGTCCGGCTCTTCGAGCCTGTAACCTATGGTGGGAACGGAATGTTCCAGGCCGTGCGCCAGCAGGGCGTAGGCTTCGGTGCGGTGCAATTCCATCATCCCGTCCGATGCGGGCCCGACAGGGTGCGGGACCAGCTCCGTCCGCCGATCGTAAATGGAGGCCGCGCAGAGGCGGTCGAAGAACTCCTGTCCGCTTTCAGGATAGTACACGTGCACGGGATGACCGCACCGGTCCAGGGACAATCTCTGGACGACGCCGGCCAGGCCCAGGCAGTGGTCGCCGTGAAAATGGGTGATGCAGATGTGATGAATGGAACCGGCCGCGATTCCCGCCAGGGTGAGCTGGCGCTGCGTTCCCTCGCCCGGATCCAGCAGGAAAACATCTCCGTCCCATCGCAGCAGACAGGAATTATGATTTCGTTCCCGGGTCGGCGCCCGGCTGCCGGTGCCCAGCGCAATGAATTCACGGTCGCTCATTCCTGTCCTCGATCTTTTGGCGCAAGGTTGCGCGCGCGCTATTATGCCATTTTCCGCCCCTGGAGTCCCCAGGGTTCAGAGGCCGCCCGTGGGCAGCGCGTCCATGCGCGATCTGAAAACAGGGCGGGTGCGGCGGTTTTTCCCGCGCCTGCCGGCCCGGCGCCGATCTTTGGACCGCCAAACGGCGCCGGGGCTGCTCCGGGTGAATCCCGAAAGGAACAAGGGGTCGCTTGAATTTGAATCTGCGACTGCTATAATTTTCTCTTTTTTACCAGAATGGGCGACTTTCCCCGCGCCGGGGAAGTCCGAAGGATTCCGGTGCAAATCGTCGTACTGAATGCCAGCCGCCACAAGAACTGCACCCTGAAGGATGTCGCCGGAGGATTCGGCACCGTCTTCACCGTGGGCCGTTCCCCTTTCGCACGGCTTCTGGAAATAGCCAAACGGCGCATCGCCGCTATCCCCAACATTACGCTCGCCTACCTGGACTCGATTCTCTCGGCGCACGGCGCCTCCGTACGGGTCCTGGACGTGAGCCGCGCCGATCAGATCGTCCCCGCGGACCTTTACCTGATCGCATCCTCCATCGTGGACTGCAACCTCGAACGGGAGATCGGGCTGGAGGCGAAACGACGCTTCGGCGCCGGGGTCGGCTATTTCGGCACCTTCGCGGCGGCCGTGCCCGATTTCTTCGCGGGGGCGGCCGACTTCGTCGTCCGCGATGAAATCGAGAGCATCGCCCCCGCCCTGGCCCGCGGTGAAATACCTCGAGGGGTTGTGTCCGCCGGCTTTGTCGAGGACCTCGACACCCTTCCCTATCCCCGGTGGGAACAGTTCGACATCCGCCGATTTCGGTATCAGATCATCACCAACAAGGGAATCACGCTCCCCATGCTGGGGAGCCGAGGCTGCCCGTATACCTGCAGCTATTGCCCTTATCTCGTGAATTCCAGATACCGCGTGCGTTCACCCGAAAACATCGTCGACGAAATCCGTTACCTTGTCCGGGCGTACGGCATCCGCGGCATCTCTTTCCGGGACCCGAACCTCACCTTTGACAAGAAAAGGGCCCAGGAATTCGCCGAGCTCCTGCTGCGCCACGGCCTGGACGTGCGATGGAGCATGGAGGCGCGCACGGATCGCCTGGACGAGGAGCTGATCCGGATCCTGTTCAGGGCCGGCCTCCGCAGCGTCGAGGTGGGCATCGAGTCCGCCGATCACGAGATGCTGCGCCGGTACGGGCGCAAGACGGTTCCCAGGAGCCGTCAGGAACGCATCATTGAATACTGCCAGCGCCTCGGGATCCGCGTCATCGCCAACTACACTCTGGGACTTCCCGGCGACACCGTCCGGGGGATACACGAAACCATCCGCTACGCCAAGAGGCTGAATACGTTCGCCATCCAGTTCACCGTCACCACGCCCTATCCCGGGACGCGGTTTTACGAATCGGTCCGCCATTCCATCTTTGAGCGCGACTGGGAACGTTTCAACGGGTGGACCTGCGTCTATCATCATCCGACCATTCGTCCCGAACAGCTGCACGAACTGCGCGAGTTCGCCTACGTCTCCTACCACCTCCGGCCCCGCTACGTCTGGCGCTTTCTGCAGTCGACCGTTCTGCATCCCTTCCTTTTCCCCGAGCCCCGCACGCAGTAGCCCGTGAACCGCACGGCCTATGCCATTCATGCGCATCACCCCGCGGGCCGGAGTAAAGATATCCCGCGGAGACGTCGATAGGTTACATGGCGCCCC
>CAYZTZ010000136.1:0-8649 GCA_964481255.1 uncultured Acidobacteriota bacterium
CTCTGGAGAGCCATGCTCACGAAAGCTCGTGTGCGGACGGGTCTCCAGACCCGTCTGTCTGAACAATAAGCCGACGCACGGCTCTGGAGAGCCGTGCTCATACGACAATATGGGTGGTCCGGTGTGTGCTATGATGATGGTGCATGAACTCCCCCGCGCTGGTGTGGTTTCGACTTGATCTGCGGCTGGAGGACAATCCCGCCTTGACGGCTGCCGCGGCGCGCGGCGGCCCTTTGATCCCGGTTTTCATCTGGGTCCCGGAGGAGGAGGGCGACTGGCCTCCGGGGGCGGCGAGCCGCTGGTGGCTGCATCAGTCCCTGCGGTCTCTCGACGCCGCCATTCGCAGACGCGGCGGGCGCCTGATCCTTCGGCGCGGGCCGTCTCTGGAAGCGCTGCGGGCGCTGATTCGGGAATGCAAAGCGGACGCCGTCTATTGGAACCGCCGGTACGAGCCGGCCGCGCGAGAGCGGGACGCGCGCGTCGAGAAGGCTCTCTTATCCGAAGGCGCGCGCGTCGAGACTTACAATGCCGCGCTGTTGTTTGAGCCCGACGAGATCAAAAGCAGCAGCGGCAAACCGTTCACGGTATTCACGCCTTTTTGGCGCGCCTGTCTCGCGGCCGCCCCCTATTCCGTCCCCGCGGCGCCGCCGAAATTTGAAGGGCTGAAATGGCCGCCGTCCCTGAGGCTTGCGGATTTCGGACTCGAACCCGTCTTCGATTGGGCCGCGGGGTTCCGGTCATCCTGGGAGCCGGGAGAGGAAGGGGCGTGGAAAACGCTCCGGCGGTTCGTCGAGACCGCGCTTGAAGATTACGAGGACAGGCGCGATTTCCCGGCCTCGGCCGGCACGTCGCGCCTTTCGCCCCACCTGCACTTCGGCGAAATTTCCCCGTTACGGGTCTGGGCGGCCTGCTCGGGGCGGCGCGGCCCGGGGTCCAAATCGTTCCTGCGCCAGCTGGGCTGGCGGGAGTTCGCGCATCATCTGCTCTATCATTTCCCGCGCACGGCACTTGAACCTTTAAGGCCGCAATTCGCCCGCTTCCCATGGCGCAGGGACGCGAAAGCGCTTCGGGCGTGGCAGCGCGGCCTCACCGGGTACCCGATGGTGGACGCGGCCATGCGCGAGCTCCAGGCGACCGGGTGGATGCATAACCGCGCGCGGATGGTCGCGGGATCCTTCCTGGTGAAGGATCTGTTGCTGCCCTGGGTCGAAGGCGCCCGATGGTTTTGGGAAACGCTTGTGGATGCCGATCTGGCCAACAACACTCTAGGCTGGCAATGGGTCGCCGGCTGCGGCGCCGACGCGGCACCCTATTTCCGCGTCTTCAATCCTATGACGCAGGCCGCGAAGTTCGATCCGGACGCCGTCTACGTCCGCCGCTGGGTGCCGGAGCTCGGGACGCGCCGATACCCGCGCCGGATCGTGGATCACGCCCGGGCCAGGGAGCGCGCCCTGCAGGCCCTGGAGGCGGTTAAGAAGCGATGAATCCCTTGATCCTTCTGACAGGCGCCACCGGATACGTCGGAGGGCGTCTTTTAAAGCTGCTTGAAAGCGAGAACCTGCCCGTCCGATGCATTGCCCGCCGTCCGGAGTTTCTGCGGGCACGCGTTTCCTCCGGAACGGATGTCGTCGCCGGCGATCTGCTCGACGCCGGTTCACTCGAGAGGGCGATGGCGGGCGTCCACAGCGCCTATTACCTGGTCCATTCCATGGGAACGGCCCGGGGCTTTGAGGAAACGGATCGTCGGGCAGCGGAAAACTTCGGCGCCGCGGCGCGCCGCTCCGGCCTCCGAAGGGTCATCTATCTCGGGGGCCTGGGCGGCGGGTCCGAAAGGCTCTCGCCGCATTTGCGCAGCCGCCGGGAAGTCGGCGAGATCCTTCGGCAAACCGGGGTTCCGGTCACGGAGTTCCGGGCCTCCGTCATCATCGGCTCCGGAAGCCTCTCGTTTGAAATGGTTCGCGCGCTGGTGGAGCGTCTCCCGGTGATGATTACGCCGCGCTGGGTCTCGGTCCCGGCCCAGCCTATCGCCATCGACGACGTGCTTCAATACCTGCGCGAAGCCCTGGACCTGCCCGCCGGCGAATCCCGCATCTACGAGATCGGCGGGCGGGATAGAGTGTCCTATGGGGGGTTGATGCGGGAATACGCGCGGCAGCGCGGTTTGCGCCGCCTGATGATTCCCGTCCCCGTCTTGACGCCGCGGCTGTCGAGCCTGTGGCTGGGACTTGTGACGCCCCTATACGCCCGCGTCGGCCGCAAACTTATCGACAGCATCCGCCACCCGACCGTCGTTGAGGATGACGCCGCGTTGAGGGTGTTTCGCGTCCGCCCGATCGGCTATGGAGAAGCCATAGCAAGGGCCCTCCTCAATGAGGACCGCGAATACGCCGAAACGCGCTGGTCCGACGCTCTTTCATCAGCCGGGCCTTCGCCTCCCTGGGGCGGCGCCCGATGGGGCAACAGGATCATCGACTCGCGCAAAATCCGGGTCGCAGCTCCTCCGGCCGCGGCTTTCGCCCCGATCCAGCGCATCGGCGGGGAGACCGGATGGTATTACGCCGACTGGCTCTGGACGGTTCGAGGCTGGTTGGACTTGTTCATCGGTGGCGTCGGGATGCGACGGGGCCGACGCGACAGGGAAGACTTGAAGGCGGGGGACACCCTGGACTGCTGGCGCGTCGAGGCCATTGAACCGGGACGCATGCTGCGTCTCGCGGCGGAAATGAGAGTCCCGGGCCGCGCCTGGCTGGAGTTCGAGGTCACGGGAGACGGGAAGGAGTCCGTCATACGGCAGACGGCCATTTTTGACCCCGTCGGTCTGAAAGGACTTATCTACTGGTATTCCGTGTACCCTCTGCACCAGTTCGTGTTCGCCGGGATGCTGCGCGGCATCGCGAATGCCGTTGAAAGGGAAGGGGGCTTATGACGAGGAAGTGGAATTCGCTATTGGTCCTGTTGCTGTGGGTTGCGGTCTGCTTTGCGGTCTCGGGCTTCGGCGCGATTTTTACCGACAGCTCGGACGCGTCCTGGTACTCGACCCTCCGCAAACCTTCATGGAATCCTCCGGGCTGGGTTTTCGCGCCGGTGTGGTCGGCTCTCTACCTGATGATGGCGGTCTCGGCGTGGCTTGTCTGGAAAAGGCGAGGATTCAGGGGCGCAGCGGGCGCCTGGCGGCTGTTCGCCCTGCAGCTCGCGCTCAATGCCGCGTGGTCGCCGCTGTTTTTCGGCCTGCAAAACACCCTGGCCGGTTTGCTGGACATCGTTCCCCTGTGGGCGGCGATCCTGGCGACGCTTGCGGTCTTCTGGAGGGTTTCTCGCACCGCGGGGGCTCTGCTGTTGCCTTACTGGCTGTGGGTGAGTTTTGCCGCGGTGCTCAATTTCACGATCTGGCGGATGAACCGGTGAAAGCTCAGAGCGCGGACGTCCGCATGGGCCGGGAAGGAGGCATTTTTACACTGGAGACACGCACTTTCCTGCCGCATCCTGTCGAGGTCGTTTTCCCTTTCTTCGCCGACGCCGGCAACCTGGAGAGCATCACGCCGCCGTGGCTGCAATTCCGTATTCTGACGCCGCTCCCCATCGAGATGCGTGCGGGCGCCTTCATCGAGTACCGGCTCCGCCTTCACGGCGTCCGCATGCGCTGGCTCACCGAAATCACCGCCTGGCAGCCTCCGAACCGTTTCGTGGATGAACAGCGGCGGGGTCCCTACCGGACATGGATTCACGAGCACACCTTCGCCGCCCGTGAAGGAGGGTGCGACATGACCGACTTTGTGCGCTATGCCGTGGCGGGCGGCCGGATCGTGAACTCCTTATTCGTGCGCTGCGAGCTCCGCCGGATCTTCGAGTATCGTGCAGCGAAGCTTCGGGAGTTTTTCCCATGAGTCCAGCGGGACGCGATATCTTGCCCGGCCTTACGCGGGCCTTCGCGTCCCTTATTTTGATACTTTTCCTATCCGGAGTTGAGACATGATGCCCCGCAGGCTTATGAGATTTTTTCGAAGCTGTTCGTGCTGGTTCCTGCCGGCCTGGATGATATCGGCGACGCCTGCGGGGGCGCACTCCCCGCTGTTTCCGGCGGGCAATAAGAGCCCGCAGGCCGCCTTTGTCATCGCCGATCCGTTGAAATCATGGGCCGTTTATTCGGAACTGCAGGAGCCGGGGGCGGCGGCCTCCCTATACCGGGGACATAAAGATGGGGATGCCGCGGGATTAAAGAACGAAAATGGTGTCTTGCGGGGAATTCCCCAGAAGAAGACGCTGCCATGCGCCGCCCCGGTCGCTTTTGACGCGCTCCAGGGTTCCTTCCGCCGTGACGCGTTCCCCCCTCCGCGCCTGCTCGCAGAACCTGCCGCGGAAGGAGACGATTTCCCTCAAGTCTCTGATCGGCTCTCCCTGCAGGGCGCGCACGCCTGAAAGACCGTACCGGCACGGGGTGAAGATCGCGTCCTCATCATCGGCGATCGTGGCCTCGATCGCCGCCCGTCCCAGAGGCGTGTAGCGCCGAAGGCCATAGCCGGCACCGGTCTCGAGCGTTTCCTTGACGAAGCGGATGAAATAGGGACGGGATTGGAAAACTCCCTGGTTCACTTTGCGCTCTTCGGCTTCAGCGAATTTTCGGAAATCCATGCGCGTGTCCAGGGCGCGCTGGGCGTAAAGCTCCTGCATGCCGCGCGCATCGAGCCGGCGTATTTCGTCCCGGGACCCGTTTTTCAGAAGCCGTTGCAGCGCTCGATAGGCTTTTCTGCATTCCCGCGCGCCGAAAACGACGATGTCCAGATCCGATTGCTTTGTTTGAAGTCCGATCAGGAGAGAGCCCGTGACGCCGACATCGGACCGAAGGATCCCGGCCGTCCTTTGGAGCAATTCGGCGAAAGCCGCGGCGTCATCCTGAATACCCGTTCGGTGCCGCGCTTGCGACAGTTCCTTTAGGCCCGCGCGCGGGTCGTAAACGCGGCGAACCATGGATCGGGGCACGCTCTGCAGGGTCGCGTGAAAGACCTCGTCGTAGGCCAGATACCGCGGGGAATGCGTCCGGATCCATTGTTCCTGCTCGGCGAAGCCGTAGAGGCGCCGATGGAGCCTGCCGCCCCTCCTGCGGTCGCCTGCTTCATCATCCGGCACATACCGCAGGACGGCGATGCGGCGGTCCGGCGGATGCTCCGTGCCCTTGACCGCGAAAAACAGGCCGTCGGTCGTTTCCAGGTAGTAGCTTTCGACAGCCAGGGAAAACGCGTCGTAGGGAGGCATGGGCGTTTCTTGGAGAAGCATGGCGGCGTTATTCGAAGCCTTGGTTTAAGCGGCTCGCTCCGGGACGAAAATGCGAGCGGGAGGCGAAGGTTCTGGGAGTGCTCAGGCTTGCCTGCGCCTTCAGCCGGCAATCGTCGGTTGAAGCAAGCTCCCGCGCCCCAAATTATCCGGCCGTCTTCCCCGTTTCCGACATTGACGCGCGGATGCGCCGGTGGGCTTGGATACGCGGGACAAGCCCCGGACCGGCCTATTTTCTCGGCGCGGATGCCATCACATCCCGCACGGCCGCAAGGATCTTGGTCTTGTCGGGGATGGCATATTTTTCCATCGGCGGACTGAACGGCACGGGCACATCCAGTCCGCATACCCGCGCCGGGGCGGCCTTCAGCCGGTTGAAGGTTTCCCTGTCCGCCGTCGCCAGGGCGATGATTTCAGCGGCGGCGCTGCAGGTCTGGCAGGCCTCGTCCACAACGACCAGCCGCCCGGTCTTCTTCACCGAATCAAGGATGGATTTCCTGTCGAGAGGCACAAGGGTCCTGGGGTCGATGACTTCGAGCGAAACGCCCTCCCCGGCGATCTCTTCGGCCGCGGCCAGGGCTTCATAGACCATTTTTGCGAGGGCGACCACGGTCACGTCCGCCCCCTCTCTTCTTACGGCCGCCTGGCCGAAAGGTATGAAATACTCATCCTCCGGGACGTCCCCTTTCATCGCCCCGAAGGATACGTGCTCAAAGGAAACCACAGGATTATTGTCCCGCAGGGCGGTCTTGAGAAGGCCCTTGACGTCATAGGGTGTCGTCGGGAGGATTATTTTCAGGCCGGGGACGTTCATGTACATGGCGTACGGGCTGATGGAATGCTCGGCGGCTGCGGAAATTCCGGCGCCCACCGTCATGCGGTACAGGATGGGGAACTTGGCCTGGCCGCCGAACATGTAGGTGATTTTGGCCGCGTGGTTCATCATCTGGTCCAGGGCTACGAAGCCGAAGGTCGCCATGCGCAGGTTGGCGACGGCCCGGAAGCCCGATCCGGCGAGACCTATCGCCGCTCCTACGAAATTGTTTTCCGCGATCGGCGTGACCCGGATTCTTTCGGCGCCGAATTCCTCGTGAAGCTCCGCCGGCAGGTCGGTGGACATGTGGACCGTGCGCGGATTTCTTCGGAACTCCTCCTGAATCGCTTCCAGGGCCGCCTGCTCGTATGTGATCTCTCTCATCGTCGTCTCCCGAACCGGATCGTTTTGCTCCCGGAGGCTCCCGCCCCGGAAACAGGCATGGGTATAAAACGGCTCCTCCCGTCAGGCCGAGTACACGTCCTCCAAGGCGTCCTGGGGTTGCGGGTAGGGACTTTCGACGGCGTACCGGACCGCCCCTTCGACTTGCTCCAGTATCTTTTCGTTCATGGAATCGACGTCGTCGCGCGTCAGTATCCCCTCCCGGATCAATTTCGCCTCATAGTTGGCCACCGGGCACTTCTTTTTCCAGGCCTCGATCTCCTCCGGCGGGCGCAGATCATCCAGCGCGTGCGAAAGGAAGTGTTTGTGCCAGCGGTAGGTCTTGCATTCCAGGAAATAGGGTCCATCGCCGCTACGCAGACGCGCGACCGCCTCTCCCGCCGCCCTGTAAACGGTTTCGACGTCGTTGCCGTCGATCGACTTGCTCGCGATGTGGTAGGCCTCCGGCATTCTCGTGATGTCTTTGGCCGCCAGGGCGTATTCCGCCGAGGTGTTCACACCGTAACGGTTGTTTTCGCAGACGAAGAGGAGGGGCAGTTTCCAGATGGCGGCCAGGTTGAGGGCCTCGTGGAATTCCCCCTCCTGGCACGCCCCGTCGCCGAAAAACACGGCGGCGATATTCCCCTTTTTCTCAAGCTGGGCAGCGATGGCGGCGCCTGTGGCGATAGGCAGACCGGCCCCGACGATGCCGTCCGCCCCCAGCATGCCGATGCTGAAATCGGCGATGTGCATGGAGCCGCCCTTGCCCTTGCAGTATCCGGTCTTCTTGCCGTAGATTTCGGCCATCATCCGCTTCATGTCGGCGCCTTTGGCGATGCAGTGGCCGTGGCCGCGATGGTGACTGACAATGCGGTCCTCCTTCGTCAGGTGCCGGCAGACGCCGGCGGCGATCGCCTCCTGGCCGATATAGGAGTGGACGAAACCGAAAAGGTTTCCGGCGTAGAATTCTCTGGCCACCCGCTCCTCAAAGCGCCGGATGGTCAGCATGGCGGTGAATAAATCAATCCGGGTCTGCTTATCCAGATTCAAAGGCACCTCCGCTCAGGGGTCAGGCGGCCTTACGGCCGTCCATGCATTTTTGCCGAAGCACAGGCTGTTAACTATAAAGCAAAATGGCGCAAAACGGTAGGATGTCCGCGCCGTCCGTGCAGGGGCGCGCCCCGGTTTGCATTACTTTTCAGGTGCTCCGCCCGCTCCCAATGAACCTTGTATTTCGAGCTCCGCCTGGACTATACATGGGCGCGACAATTTTCGGGAAGGTATGCGCAAAGCGGTTTGCATGAAATCGGCGAGGGCCTGAATACGGCGGGCTCCCGCTGGAATCGGACGATGCGCGGCGGCGATAACCTTGTCTCCGGCGAAATGTTTCTAAGACCCGGGCTTCTGCCTGGCCCGGCTGCATGCGGTCCGGAACGCCGTCCCCCGGCTCCGCAGAGCCGTGCTCGCATTGGGGCGGGGTCGCCATAGTCCTGCAGCGATAGAAAATCAGTTATGTGCCGGCAGGAAGATGCGCATGCTGCCGCGGCATGGATGTTTCAGCAGTACATGCTGTGGCCGAATTCCCGGTAGATCCGAGGCAGGAATTCTCCGAGGCGCGTGAACTCCTTTACATTGTGGCGGGCCAAACCCTGAACAGACGCGGCCGGCACGGACACGCCGGGGGGGAGGCACAATTCCGGCTTGCCGTCCGCGGCAAAGCGGTAGCCCATCCAGAAGCGCGTGCGATGGACAAGACCGCCCGGGGCGTTGTAGAACACATGGCACATGATGGCGGGTGCTTTGACGGAGCTGTCGTCTTCATGGACCGGAGCCGCCCAGCCCTGTCCCCCTGCAAAAGCGGCTGCGACCTTGTTGAAACGATCCATGTCGAAGCCCATATCCGCCGGGGAACGGAAGGTGATATCGATGTTCTCCATGCCGCAGTCACAGTCTTCCGTCACATAATGGGTGACGCCCCAGTTCTTCACCCGGTTGGGGATGCCGGGGTCCAGGATGCGGGCCCGGTCGACGGGACTGAGCATAATGCCGGCGTGCTGGGGCGGGTACCAGATGCGGTAGCGCAAGTCCTCGAGCGGATGCCACGCAAACCACCAGTCGATCATATCGGCGGTCACTCCGGGGTGGAACATTTTGTTCGCGATGAAACCGGCCCCGTTCGGCATAAT
>CAYZTZ010000137.1:0-8600 GCA_964481255.1 uncultured Acidobacteriota bacterium
TAAGAGTCCACGCGCGCCGGCCCATTTCAATGCCGTCCACAAAACTCTGGTTTTTACCTGTGACCGCTTTTAGAAACCTCGGTTCCGCCACGGGAGTGGCTCCCCTCCCGTCCGGGTTGGAAGGATTGAAATAGTTGCCCATCGCCCAGTCGCAGAAAAGCGCCGATTCCTTGTAGTAGGTTGCGTAATGCTGGTGCCATGCGACAAATTTCGCCTTGTGGTCGGAATAAATCCCCGTCTTATAGGCCTGCTCCCCCTGCCAGCTGTAATCGAACATGAAGGGATCGTCTTCATATGGAGGAGCAGCCGACGCCAGGAGTTTGACGAATTCCTCGCAGGACATGAGCTTGGTCGGGCCGAGCTGCATGTCATGGTTGTTTTGATCCCTGGAGTCCATCAGATTGCCATAGGCCCATTCCACCGTGGGCATTGTCCAGTGGTCCTGATACCCCCATGCCGGAAGGCGCAGGATATTATTCAGGTCGCCGATGCGGCCGATTCTCTCGGCGAAACGGACCGTGCCTTCCGCCAGCAGGTCGCCGATGCCGATTCGCTTCGCGATCGCCAGCGCGAAGATTTCGGCGAATTCCACCTTTTCGTATTGGTCCATCGGCAGAGGATAGGTATCCACCGGCTTGCCCGGGCCTATTACGCCCATGTCGTACAGCCTCTTGATATACCAGCCTGCACCGGTATTCGCGGGACAGACGGGCCCGATCTCGGTGTCCGGCAGGCTCGGGAAACTCGCGGCCCCCATGAATGTCACATCCGCGGCATTCAATCCCAGCTTTTGGACGAAATCCGTAGCTTTCCAGGAATCCGAGGAAGGAGTTCGTTTGAACGGGGGGGAGGGAAGACTGTACCAGATCATTTCCGTGCAGCTGTCGGAGTCCATGCCGTGAACCTGGCTTCGGCTGTGACATCCGCGGTTGCAGCCCAGGCAGCCGGATACGCCCTCCGCCATGGTGCGTCCGGGGCCCCTCTGGCCGCTCATGGGGAAACCGGCCTCAAACCACGCTCTCGCTTCCAGCACCGCCGCAGGATCGGCGACACGAATGCCGCCCGTCCCGACGACGGCGATGGCTTTGAGATTCTTGGCCCCGAATACCCCTCCAAAACCGCCTTGTCCCGCGCCGGATCCGCCTCCATGGACCAGGGACGCGATCCGGGATCTGTTTTCACCGGCCGGGCCGATCGCGACGATCGACGGTCTCTGCGTCGAGTAGCCTTTGCCCGCACTATGCCACTCGGAACCGTAACGGACGGGAACTCTTGCGCTTTCCCTTTTCCAGATCTCTTCCTGGGTTTCCCAGACATCCAGTCCCCAGAGGGATTTGGCGTCCTCAAGGGTGACCTTGTCGTCGGCGATGTTGATATATACGGGTTGCTCGGACCTGCCCTCGACCACAATGCCGTCCCAGCCCGCGAACTTGAGCATGGGTCCGAAACTGCCGCCGAAATTGCTGTGGCCGAACCAGTTGACGGGCCATGTCTGCGGCGCCAGCCCCGAGACGCTTGTCCTGGCGGCAAACGCGACCCCGGTGCCCGCCAGAGGGCCCGTCATCAGGACAACGATGTTCCTGGGATCGAAAGCGTCCTGCAGATCCCAGTCGCCGGGGGCGACGCAAATGTCCCAGAAAAGAGCTGTGGCGGTGGCGTGACCGCCGCCGTAAGGTTCATAGAGAGAGGAATCGATCGAACGGATCTCCCGCGTCGTCAGGTTAACCCTGAGGATCCTGCCCGCGTATCCCGGTGTCGCCATGCGAGTCTCCTAAAAAAAAGCCACCCATTCACGCGGGGCAACGCGTGGAATGGGTGGCTGGATTGATCCGTTATTCGCTAGGCCGAGCCGAGCATATTCTTGGACTGAAGGAAGTCGGCCACACGCTTCATGCCCAGCTCTTCGAGCGTCTTCCGCCTGGGATAACCGGTGTCGGGATCCCATCCCTCAACGTTATAGAAATGGGTCTTCCACTGGTCCACTCCTTCCCGCGTGAAATAGAGCTCGCGGCAGTTTTTCCATTCCCATTTGGAGCCGTCGAAGATGGGCAATTCAGGCGCGAAACCGCAATAGGAGGCCCCCGGCCTGTAATAGTAGCCGGTGAAATTCTCCATCTTCTTATGACGGCCCTGTATTACGAATATCGCCCTCTTCAGATTCCAGGAGCGCCTCCCGATTTCCAGACCGTCCTGGAAAGTGTGATTCTTCCCGGTGATGGCGTTTAGAAATCGCGGCTCGGCTTCGGGAGTGTGCCCTTTGCCTTCGGGGTGGGACATGCTGAACAACTGGGAATAGCCCCAGTCGCAGAACCCCACCGATTCCTTGTAGTAGTTCCAGTAATGCTGATGCCACGCCACCCACTCGGCTTTGTGCTTGGAGTAAATGCCGGTCTTGTAGGCCTGTTCGTTATCCCAGCTGTAGTCGAACCAGAACGGGTCATTGGCGAGGGTCCGTTCGGCCAGGATATTCACGAACTGCTCGCACGTGAACTTCTGCTTCTTGCCGAGCGACATATCGTGGTTGTTGATGTCTCTGGAATCCATAAGATTGCCGTACGCCCACTCGACCGTGGGCATGGACCAGTGATCCTGGTATCCCCACATCGTCAGCCGGCACAGCGTGTTGAAATCATCCGTTCGGCCCAGTTTTTCGGCGAAACGGGCGGTTCCTTCCGCCAGCAGGTTCCCGATGCCGATTCGCTTCGCGAGAGCGATCCCGTAAATTTCCATGAACTCCTTGCTCTTATAGGCGTCCATCGGCAGAGGGGATATGTCATAGGGAGTTCCGGGACCTATGACCTTCATGTCATACATTGTTTTCATGTACCAGCCCAAGGCCGTGTAGGCGGGGACCTTCGGCTGTATCGGGAAATCCTTGTTGTGGGACGTGTCGAAGCTCATGGGTCCCATGAAGCAGGTTTCCATGGCGTTCAGGGCGAGCTGCTGGCAGATGTCGGTCCCCTTCTGATTCACTTCCGTGGGGACCTTATGGTCGATAAGGGAGTACCACGTCGACTCGGCGCAGTCGTCGGAGTCCTGGCTGTAAGCGCGGTCGCGGTTATGGCACATCCTCGGGATGCCGCAGCCGACGCAACAGGATCCGATCGAAGCGGGGCCGAAACCGCCGAAGCCTCCGAATCGCGGCCATGTCTTGTCCCACCATTCCCTGGCGTCTCTCAAGCCCTTCGGATCGGCGATCTTGATGCCGCCGGTGCCCATGACGGCGATCGCCTTCAGGTTCTTGGACCCGAAAACGCCGCCGAAACCGCCCTGTCCGGCGCCGGAGCCGCCGCCATGAACGAGGGAGGCGACTCGAGTCATATTCTCGCCTGCCGGCCCCGTGGTGACGATCGCCGGTCTCTGCTGAGTGTAACCGCCGTCCAGGCGCTGCCATTCCTGACCGTAGCGGACGCCGGATCTTTTCCAGATCTCTTCCTGGCATTCCCAGGTCGTAAGGCCCCACAGAGCCCGCGCGTCCTCCAATGTGACCTTGTCATCGACGATATTGATATAAACGGGGGAATCCGCCCTGCCGATGACGGCCACGCCGTCCCAGCCCGCCATTTTAAGCATGGTGGAAAACATGCCGCCGAAATTGCTGTGGCAGAACCACTGAATGGGATAGCACTGGGGAGACAATCCTGAAACGCTTGTCCTTGCGGCCGCGGGGATCCCGGAGCCTGAAACCGCGCCTGTCATCAGGGAAACCATGTTCCGGGGGTGGAAGGCATCCTGAAGATCCCAATCTCCCGGCTCGACGCAAAACTCCCAGAAAAGCGCGGTCGACGTGCCGTGGCCGCCGCCGTACTGTTCATACTTTTCCGTGTCCAGCGCCCGGATTTCCTTGGTCGTTAGGTTCACTAAGAGAATTTTGCCCGCAAATCCTGGGGTAGTCATATGTCTTCCTCCTTTCTCTACTGTTTAGGCGCGGCCGGCGCCGGCGGCGTGTCTTTGGGTTTGGCTCCCGGAGGAGCTCCGATTGCAGGCTTGGCTTTTCGGGGCGGCTGCAGATTGCGGTCATACCCGCTGATGTCCGCCTGCTCCGGAAGCTCCGTCACAAGTTTTACGGCGTTTGCGGGACAGACCTCGACGCAGGCCTGGCTTCCGCCGGGCCCCCCTTTTTTGTTGTAATACGGCGTGTCGACGCACATGTCGCATTTGGTGGCCTTCTTGGTCGCGGGATTCCAGATGATGCGGTGCGGGATGTGCGGGCAGGACTTCATGCAGGTCTGACAGCCGATGCACTTCTTGGAGTCGATCATTCGGATGTTGCCGTTCTCGGCGCTCACGTGCGCGGCTCCAGTCGGGCAATATCTCACGCAGAGCGGATCGGGGCATTGCCGGCATACGTTCTGCTGAATATCCAGAGGATATTTGGCGAGAACGGCGCGATGCACCTGGATCCTGGCCAGCGACAGACTGGTCACGCCCTCGTGCACCATGGAGCACGCGAGCATGCAGCCAAGGCACCCGGCGCAGTGCTTGCTGTCATATACAAGATACATAGTCGACAGCGGGTAGGGATTCTTTTCCGCGGGCGCGGCGGACGTTTCGGCCACCGCGGCCGCGGGCGCGCACACGCTCAGCGCTCCCCCGGCGAGAACAGTCCCGCTTCCGACCACAAAATCGCGTCTTGTGAACTTCTTGTTGCTGCTTTTACCGCTTTCAGGTTTGTTGTCTCCAGCCATGGACGACCCTCCAATACAGAACTGGCCAAGTTAATAGCATGCTTAAACTTATATCAGGAGACGCGGCATTAATCAATGCCATAACGGGATCGATTCGGAGGGGCCGCTTGCGGCCCGCGCCCCGCGGCTGATATGATGGCCGCTACCACTGAGCCCGGGATCCCGAGGATGGCCGGGCGGACCCAAGGAGGAGTTCCATGCGAAGCAAGATAGCGGACGCTATCCAACTGGAGACACAGCCGGTTGCGCTGGTGTGGGCGGACGAGGAACCCGAAGCGGCCGTCAGGTTTCAATCGCAGCGCTGGGGATGCGTCGTCAGCCTGTTTGCAGCTGCGGCCAACCGAGGCGTCACAGGCTGCTTCGACGCGCAGACGTGCGGCTGCTGGGGCGGGGGCGTCGGCCTCGGCTTCGGCAACCAATACCGGGATTTCCCCGGAGGCGTGGACTGTTTCTGCCGCTTTCTCTCCACGGGAAACGAAGATTCGGATGAGGGACGCTCCGTTGGCGAGCGGTTGAGATCCGCGCGCCTCGGCCGGATGGCGGAGGACTTTCTGAAGGGAGAACGCTATTGCCGCGATCCCGAGGAGGCGCGCCGTTTTGTCCAAGGCCTTCCCATGCTCGATATCCCGGCCAGATTCGTCATCGCCGTGCCGCTGGAACGTGTCGATCCGGACAAGGATAGCGTCAAGAACGTCACCTTTTTTGTGGACCCGGACGGGCTGTCGGCGCTTGTCATGCTGGCGGGCTGCAGCAAGCCGGACGAGGAGAGCGTGATCGTTCCATGGGCGGCCGGATGCCAGGTTTTCGGCATCCTGGCCTACCGGGAGCTCGAGCGCGAACGGCCGCGCGGCCTGATCGGCATGACGGATATCACGGCGCGCATGAACGTGCGTGCCGCTCTGGGAGAGCATATCCTTTCGTTCACCGCGCCCTGGCCTTTGTTCCAGCAGATGGAGCGAAGTGTCGCGGGGAGTTTCCTTGAGCGCCCGACCTGGCGGGCTTTGCAGCAATCCAAGGCCTGAAACCCGATCGCGGGCCGGAGCCCCCTTCCGGCGGCTCCGGCGTCCGGCCGGCCCCATGGCCGATTCTTCCTGCGCCCGATTAGTGATTCCCGCCCTTGCGCGAAGAAGCACGGAGCCCTGAGCGGGCATCCGCCGCTTCGGATAACAAACTGCGGCGGCTTTCTCCCCGTCATGCCGGGATCGCCAGGCCGGCCGCAGTCAGCCGGTCGAATCCGGCGCCAGGCCTTTGCCCTTGCTCAACTTTCAGCAAGACCTATACAATAAAAACCTTTTTGGGGGTTATCGTTGGACTACCGCAGCCGGAAAATCAATACGGATAACGAGAATATCATGGAATTCATCTGGCAGCTCGCCGCCGGGGAATTCCTGGTCCCGACCTTTCAGAGACTTTTTGTTTGGAACCCCGACGATGTGCGGCGTCTCTGGGACAGCATCTACCGGTGCTACCCGATCGGCAGCATCGTGTGCTGGAGAACGCGGACCCGGCTGAACGTCCATCGGAAGCTGGGCGGCTTTTACATCCCCCAGGGCGACGGCTCCGACCGCAAAATGCAGAACTACATCCTTGACGGACAGCAGCGTGCGACGTCTCTGCTGGCGTCCTTTTACGGCGGGAGGGGGAAGGTTAAAGAGCATTTCTCTTTCGACTACACGCTTTATTTCGACCTGACGAAGGCCGAGTTTTTCTTCGAAAAGGATTATTTCCGACACAAGTGGGATGCCAATCCGGATTTCCTCGTCCGCCTGAGGGATGTGCCGGATTTGCCCGGGGATCATTGCCGTTCGCTGGCCTCGCTGTCGGGCTATTCCGCCGCCGTCCAGAGAAACTTCGAGCAGCTGAGATACATGCTTACCAACTACCGCATTCCGCTGATCACTCTTGAAGGCTTCGACATCGCCGATGTCTGCGCGATCTACGAGCGCATCAACCAGACCGGCATGCGGCTGAACAACATGGATATTCTCATCGCACGAGGGTTCAAAAACTATTCCGCGGTCGTCGAGGAGGACTTTCCGGTCCGGGGGTAGGTTGAATCCGCTCCCTTACAGAAGCAGCGCGGAAAGCATGGCCACCGGGACCATCAGATGCGCGGCCGCCCCCAGACCCGCAATGGGGGCGAGAAACAGGCTCGCGACCAGGGATCCGAGGCATCCGCCCAGCAGATCCGAGGAATACAGGGGAGTCACGACCGTTCTTTGGTCGTAGGCGTCGCGGAGGCTGGCGTAGGCGAAGATGCCTGCGACCAGGAACCCGGCCGCTATGAGGAAGGCCAGAACCTGCGCCATACCGCTGTTCCAGCCGGCGTTAATCGCCAGACCTATCGCGGCGCTGAGGAGCACGAAGCCCAGCATCATGGCGAGCCCCATCGTTCTTTGACGGCGCTGCGGGATTTTTGCGGCCGTCATCGCTCCCCACGCGAGCCCCGCCATGAAGCCCGTCAGAAGAATGCCCACATCCTGATAGAGGATGCCGTTCTTCATTTGATAATGGAGCACCAGAATCGTTTCCAGAACCATGCCGGCGAAGCCCGCCATGCCCGCCAGGACCGTGCGGCGGACGGTCCAGCGCGCCCGGACCAGGGGCAATGCGGCCAGGCTGAGGGCTAAGAGCAGCCCAAGAACCGCCTTGCGGCTGTCCTGAAGCCCGAAGAATGAAAAATCCCGGAATTTGAGCGAGGGAAGGAATTTGGAAAGCCATATCAGGACCGTGTATTGATAGCAGATCGGCCGTGCGTCCGTGTTGACGGGCGCCTGCCCGGACTCCAGCGCCGCCGCGACCTCTCCGAACCTGTCGTTGGTGTACCGATAGCGGATAAACTCGGCGGAGACCAGACGGGCCTTTATCCCTCTGGCATGAAGCCGCGCGGCGAGAATGGAAGGATCGCGCTCCAAGCGGTCCGCGGAAGCTATAAGGATATTCGTCTGGCCCGGAACGACGACGACGTCCTGGAAGGACGTTTGAACCGCCCGATAGATGCTGACCATGCGTCGCGTGAGCAGAGGCGTCCAGAAGTTTTCCGAGGACTGGAGACTGAAGGCGATCACGCCATGGGGATTCAGTTTCCGGAGACACTGCCGGAAGAATTCCTGCGTGTAAAAACGATTGGCCTGCCCGGAAGCCGGTTCCGGCATCCCCACCAGAATCAGGTCGTAGCTCGGCGACCGATTGAGAAATCGGCGGGGATCGTCGACGATGACGCGGACGCTCCTGTTCTGAAACGATTGCTGGATCTCCGGAGGCAGATGGGGCTTGACGGCGTCAAGAAGAGACGCGTTCAGCTCCACATAGTCCACGATTCCGGGGCGATGGCGCAGCGCCTCGGCGATCAGACCCTCGATGCCGCCGCCCAGGATCAAGACCCTTTCGGGATGCGGATGCTGCAGGGCCGCGAGGTGCACAAACTCCTCGGCCCGTGTCCCTTCGGTTTCGAATACCAGCGCGTCATTCTCAAAAACCGAGGTCTGGCCGTTCAGGAATGTCACGGTGATCCTGGAATACGGTGTGTCGAGGCTTTCCACGAGATTCGGGTGAGTCCAGGAGGTCATCCAGCGATCGATCGCCGGCGATTTCCATAGGGACACAAGCAACGCCAAGCAGATGATGAGAGAAATCGTTCGAAGCCGGTTGGGGCGCGTGTCTCCGTTCCTCAGGAAGGAGGATCCCGCGGCGGCCAGCGCGCACATCAGCATGATCGATAAGTTCTGGTATCCGAATTTCAGGAACAGACTGGCGCCGATGCCGCCGGCCAGCCCCCCGAGGCTCTCTATCGCATAAGCGCCGGCCAGAGACTTTCGGTCCGAGACATAGATCTTGGCCGCCCATTGGAAGAGCAGTCCCGGAAGAAGTCCGATGGGGAGGAGCGACAGGAACATGGAGGCCATCTGGGAG
>CAYZTZ010000138.1:0-6860 GCA_964481255.1 uncultured Acidobacteriota bacterium
TTCGTGGAATTCGCAGTTGCCTTGATGCGTCTTCGGCCCCGCGCAAATTTTGCGCTCTGTCGGGCGCTTCGCGCAAAACATGCATCGCGGAGTCCTCTTTTCCCCGCAAATCCCGGCAAAACGTATTGGCACGGGAATTGCAAACTCCTTCATGGACGCGGTTCCTGGAGGGCCGCGGGACGATGAACCGCCGGAGAGGATTCTTCGGCGCTTACGGCAAGGAGGAAGATATGTACAAGAGAGCATTGGGGTTTGCCGCCGCGGCGGTATTGACGTTCGGTATGCTGGCCCCGGGGCCGGTCGCGCTGGCGCAGTCTTCGGCGCCGTGCGCTGTGCCGGGAGAAGGGCCGCGTGACGGCACGGGACAGGGCCAGGGGCTTCGCGACGGGAAGGGTAACGGTCCGCGCAACGGGCAGGGATATGGCCCGAGGTTTGGAATGGCCCAGGGCGCCAGGGACGGCAGCGGCCGGGAAATGAAACAGGGCCGCGGCCGAGGTCTGAGGCTGCGTGACGGCAGCTGCGTCACCCGGGGTGTGCAGCCCCGAGCGGGACAGACGCAAAACCGCTGACGAGTTCCTGCCTGGATCGATTAAGTACTGGTATTCATAATTACGATGACCTCTGCTCTCGGGCTCCCACGAGAATAGATAAGAAGTGTTTCTTCGGTTGCTATGCCCTGACCTAAGCAAAACTTCCATGCCCTCGAGCCCTTCGGGCGCCGGCGGGGCGGCCCCGTGAGCGTTGTCGCTCCGCCCGGACGATGTCCCTGCATCGCCTGCGGCCCCGCTCCTGGCATACGAGGCCGCCGCGCTGGGCGCATACGTCATCGTAGTTATGAACACCAGTAATAAGGCGAGGCTTTGCAGCGGGCCTCGCCTTGTTCGGCGGAGAAAACGGAGGCGCCGCGAGGGAATGATCAGGCGAAACGGTTGTAGAGCTCCGGCAATTCCTTCAATTTCCCGCCTTCATCGATGGCGACGACATGGACTTCGCCGGTCACCAGCGGATCGTCTTCTCCCCTGCGTTTGATCTGCTGATGGAAGGCGAGACGGTATTCTGAGGCGCGCTGCATGGACGTCATTACCTGGACTCTGTCGCCCAGGAAAGCGGGTCGGCGGAATTTCATGCGAATCTCGTGGACGACAAGCCTGCAGTCCGGACGAGCCACTTCCTCCATCGGGATCCCGAGCGACTCGAACAGCTCGCTCCGGCCGCGCTCGAAATAGCGAAGATAGGTCCCATGATACACGATGCCCTGAGCGTCGGTGTCTTCCAGGTAAACGCGAAACTCCAGCACATGATCGTTCGTCTGCATGGCCCCGGATTGTATCGCATGCCCGCCCTTATTTCATCGCAAAATCCCGAAAGCTCTGAGGAGGTTCTTGGATTATCCTCATGGGGTCGAGGGCATGACGAACGGGCGCCGGGGCAGGTGAAAATGGATTTTCATATCAGGGTTGACGCCCGCCCTGGCGTATGCCATAAATACGATGAGGGACGTGCGATACCTTGGGAAGCGGGTAAGCTCTGGCTGCTGTAACGGATTCCATGGTCCCGCGGCCAGGCGTGGATGGAATGCCGAACCGGACTTCGAGCGGATGCAGTTTCTGAAATTATTCCCCCGCATATCATAAACGCATGCCGTTGCGGACCTCGCCCGAGCCGCCGCTGAGGGGCCGGACCATCCGAAGCGTGCATGGCGCAGAAGCCGTTTCCCGGGGATTGGTCGCGGCGCGCGGACGTCCCGAGCTGAAAAAACGAGCCTCAAGAAGGAGACAACTCTTATGCCGTTCGCTGAAAATCTGAGTAGAAGAAAATTTCTATCCGCGGGCGCTCTCGCCGTGACACCCCTGGCTTTGCCCCGTTTCAACTTCAATCCCAACATGGCCGCGCCGCAGGCGGGCGCGTCGATCATCCGCCGCAAACTGGGGAGAACGGGGCTGGAGGTCCCCATCGTGAGCATGGGGGTCATGAACGCCGACAATCCGGCCGTCGTGAAACAGTCTTACGAGATCGGCGTCCGTCTCTTCGACACCGCCATGGGCTATCAGGGCGGGCGGAACGAGGAGATGATCGGGTCCGTCATCAAGAGCCTCGGCGTGCGCGACAAGGTCTTCATCCAGACCAAGATCAAGAAACCGCGCGGCGCTTCCACGCCGGAGGAAGTCCGCGCCCAGATGCTGGCCGATTTCGACGGCTGCCTGAAAAGGCTGCAGAGCGATTATGTCGATATTCTGCTGATTCACGGAGCGACGGTGAGTGAGATGAACGACCCCGGGGTGATGCAGGCTCTCGGCGAAGCCAAAAAGCAGAAACGGGCCCGCTTCATCGGCATCTCCGCCCATATGGGGCAGGCGGATGTGCTCCACGACGCCGTGCGCTCGAAGTTTTACGACACCCTCACCATCGGCTTCAATTTCACCCAGGCCGGCGACGGCGCTTTGATCGACGCCATTAAGAAAGCGGCCGCCGCGGGCATCGGCATCATCGCCATGAAAACCCAGGCCACAGGCCGGCGCGGCCCGAGTTTCGGCTCCCCGGTGAACCAGACGGCGGCGCTCAAGTGGGTCTTGAACCATCCCGAGGTGACCACGGCGATACCCGGATACACAAATTTCGAACACATGAAGGAGGACTTCTCCGTCGCCTACGGCCTTGAGTACACGGAGGAGGAGAAAAGATTCCTGGCAGAGAAGAACCTTCGGGCCGAAGTCCAGTTCTGCCAGCAGTGCGGCCGCTGCGCCGCGACGTGCGTCCGCGGCGTCGACATCCCTTCGCTGATGCGCACGCACATGTACGCGGCGCGCTACGGAAATTTCAGCCACGCCCGCGCGACGCTGGACGAGATCGAGGAGAGCGCCCATCTGCGCCTCTGCGGTCTCTGCGCGCAGTGCACGGCAAGGTGTTCCAACCACGTCCCGATTGCGGCGAACATCCGGGATCTGAAGGCGATGTACCTGTAGCTAATCGCGCGGGCCTTCTCCCGTCCGCCGCGCGCCTCAAACGTCCGCGGACTGGGTTCCTTGTTCTTTCCTAGATCCGGAACCCGGTCCGGGCAAGCCTACTTCAGCAGCGCGGCCGCCTGGGCCAGGGCGAAGTCGGCCGAAGGGCCGCCGAGGGCTATGATGATCCGGTTGCCGCTGCGCAGGGCGGCCAGATTCCCGTAAAAATTATCCTGGCCGAGAAAACCGCCGTCGCCCGGAGCGGCGAGATCACGGAGCACTTTTCCGCCGGACGCGATGAATTGCCGGTATCGGGCCAGAGCCTCCTTGGCGGTTTCGCTGTCGCCCGGCTTGGCGATAACAATTTTGTATTCGCTGCGGCCCTTGCGGTAGCTCGCATGAAACGCCTCCCTGAGATATGTCTGTCCCAGAACGTCCTTGGGAAAATACCTCATTGAATGCGGGACCTGGTCCTTGACCGGGAACTGCGCGAGTTCCGGCAGAGCATCTCCCGGCGCGCCCATCTTTTCGCTGAGACGCCCGGCGAAGAGCTTCATCTCCTGCTTGAGATCGTCGCTTTCCTGGAAAACGGTTATCTTCGCGTAGTAGGGACCGGACCAGAAATGAAGGGCTGTTCCTCCGAGATAGCCTTCCGCCCCGATCGGCAGGAATTCCGAATTCGGATTCAGTTCCGACGCGTAGATTCCGAAGGCGCCGCGCGGCTCCCGCATGCGGTAGATCTCCACAACCGCCTCGGACGATTTTTGAGGGTGGCTGTATTCGGTGGTGACGACCTGTTGAAAATCGTAGATAAGGTAGTTCTCGGCCGCTCCGTCGATGTATTCGAACAGGTCGTCGGGGTTGAAAAAGCGGACTTCGGATTTTCGCGTCCACCCCGCGACGGCGTTGTCCTCGGGCAGCAGCGCCATCAGCTCCCGGGCCTCGGCGGAGAGGGAGCTCCCGGTTGTCCGGGCGGCGGCTTTTTCGGTTTTCTCCTCCCGCTTTGCGCACGACAGGAACGAAATCGCAAGGAGAAGGATGCTGAATGCCATACAGGTTCTATTGGGCTTCATATCGATAACTCCCAGGGGGACCTCGGAAAGGGCCGTCCGCGGTCCGGAAGTGTTCGCATTATTTGTAGGCGCCGCTCTCAAGACGGATCTGGTTGGTGCGGGAGCGCGTCTCGCCGACATTGGTCACATAGACGGCCGGACGGTCCTGGACGGGGCACGCGTACTCGCATATGCCGCAACCCACGCATCGGTCTACGTCGACGCGTGGACGCTGCACCGTGACGACGGTCCCGTCCGAACGCGTCACTTCCTCGGGCAGGACCCAGATCGCCTTGGGCGACGTCGGGCAGAATTCCTCGCAGACGATGCACGGGATGTCCATCGCCCAGGGCAGGCACCGCCCGCGGTCGAAGAACGCGGTCCCGATCTTGATCGGCTTCGCTTCCGGGTCCGGTTCCCCGGTCACCGGCGATTGGCCCAGCTTTTCGGCCTCCGTGATTTTCCAGATTGCCCCCGTGGGGCATACTTCCCCGCACAGAACGCAGTTGTACTCGCAGTAGCCCGCCCGCATCACCAGCATGGGCGTCCAGATGCCTTCGATTCCCGACTCGTGGAGCGCCGGCTGAATGGCGTTGGTGGGACAGACCTTCATGCACTGCCCGCAACGGATGCACCGGGCGAGGAATTCCTCCTCTTCCAGAGACCCGGGAGGCCGGATCAGCCGGGCGTTGCGGTTTTTCGCCAGGCCGAGGCTGGCGCGGAACAGAGGCAGAGCGACGACGCCGGCCGCGGCGCTCTCAATGATCCGGCGCCGTCTCAGATCGGGCAGGGCCCGGATCGTCTGAGGTTCCTGCTTCGGGAAGAACCGGAACCGGATGACATCGTGCGGGCAGACGCTTTCGCAGTTGAAACAAAGATGGCACTCCGCCTGCTTCCATGGGACATTGCCTTGGGGTTCGCAGGCGCCCTGGCAGTGCAGGAGACAGCGGTTGCAGTCGTCGCATTTGGCGTGGTCCTTTTCCATGCCGAAGACCGCCCAGCGCGAGAACAGACCCAGCAGAGCGCCCAGGGGACAGACGCCCCGGCACCAGAAACGGGTGATAAAGCGGTTGAGCACCAGGAAGGTAAGGAAAATCGCCCCGATCAGGAAACCGACATTGTAGTACTGCGGCTTGTAGGTCAGCAGGTTGCCCCGGAGCGCGTAATATCCGGCGTCCGCGAGGGCCTGCAGGGCCGCGATATTGGTGGCATAGAGCGAGTCCAAGCCCTGCCGCAGCCCCGCGCTGACGGCGGGAAGAATGGAAGTCGCCAGCGACCGGACCAAAAAGGGAATGGGATCGAGCAGTCCCGTCTGCAGGGAGGTGAAAGCCGCCAGGCCGATAAATGCGAACAGGATGTAATACTTGACGGACATCCACTTCTTGTAGCGGTTGGTCCCGATCCGCTTCATCCCCTTCCGTTCCGGTTTGTAACTGGAAAAGAACTGATTCAGGGCTCCCAGGGGGCAGACCCAGCCGCAGAAAAAACGTCCGATGAAAATCGTCCCCACAAGGATGATGAGGGCGAGGACGACGCGGTTATAAAGAGCGTGCGTGGAGAGCGCGGTGGAGACGGCGACCAGAGGGTCCATTTCAAGGAACAGGCTCACGGGGTATCTGAGACGGATGGCTTCCGAAGCCTGCTTGAAATCGCCGCGGAACTCCGTCTGGAAGAGCAGGAAGAAAAAGAGGAGAAGAAAAAAGCCCTGCGAAATTCTGCGGGCCCGCCGGATGCGGCGGCCGCGGATGGAACCTCGCGAATCTTCCGGCTTTTCGGCGGTTGAGGCGGTGTCCTTCTCAGAGTCCATACGAGTCATTCCGGTGTCGGTCCGCGGGCGGAAACCTGTCAGGCCAGGCGTATGTTTTCCACTTTCAATTGCTCGAAATCCATCCGGCCCAGGCCCCTCTTCTGCGCGATAGCCAGGTATGGGAGCTGTTCCGTCCGCAGGCCGAGCAGCGTCGCCCCGAAGGCGTCGACGGCGACCGGGTCGGTGCCCGCGGCCAGCGTCTTTGCGAGCCGCACGTCGTTGAGGTTGCCTCCCTGCGGGCCGTTGCTCACCAGGATCCTGTAAGCGTCCAGTATCGTCAGCGTGGGACGGATGAAGGTCGCCAGGTCGACGACGCTGACGTCGATGTTCTGATGCAGCTGGTTTCTTCTTCCGCCCAGCATTCCGTACCAGTTTTTCAGCCCGATCGTCGCGCGGCAAAGGTTGTGGTGTTTCAGGATCGGAAGGTTGATCACTTTGTCCGCTTCCACGATGGGGGTAAATACCGGCCATACCGACAGCAGCTCGCCGTTGAAACGGTAGTCGCGGAACTTGCGTTCCTCGGGGAGGATGACCGTCGCGCCGGCGGCTTCGGCTTTCGCCGCGATTCCACTGCGCTGAAAGCATCGGCGAGGGTCGTTACAGGACACGTCTGTGACCACGACTTTATGGGCGCCTGCTTCGAAGCAGAGCTCCGCGACTTTGGCGACCACGTCCGGGTTCGTGTTGGCGGCCTGTTGCGGCACCCTGTCCCAACCGATGTTCGGCTTGAGAACCACGACGTCGCCCCGGGAGACGAAGCGGCGCATGCCTCCCATCGCCTCGATGGCCCGAGTCACGAGCCGGTCCGGGGAGCCGCCGGTCACGGTCACCATCGCCGGCGCGGCCTCGGGAAGTTCGACGCGGTAATTGCGGACCTGCGTCGTGAATCCTTCCTTCCTGGGGTGGCTGTTTCTGGACCACAGCCAGAGTCCCGTGCCCGATGCGGCCAGGGCGGCGATACCGGCCTGGGACGTGCGCTTGAGAAATTGACGGCGGTTCGTGTCTTCTTGTGGCATAAGACCCAGCGCAAGCGGCGTCCCCAATCATCCAATCATGGAC
>CAYZTZ010000138.1:6960-8596 GCA_964481255.1 uncultured Acidobacteriota bacterium
CATCCAATCATGGACACCGATGTAATAGTAACGGCAGCTGTCGTGAATTGACAATACCCGAAAGTGAAGGGCCGGCGCGCTCGGGAAAAGCGGCGCGGGATTTTTCTTTGCGCGGGCCTTTACGGGCTCCCGCGCCGTGACCCGAAAAGGCCTGAGCGGCCGGCGGACCTGTCCCATGGTCTCGGCAACGCCGGTTTCAACCCCGGGCCAGAAGGGCGTGCGCCGCCGCCAGTTTTTCAGGGATGCGGAGCCTCTGCGGGCAGCGGGCCTCGCAGGTACCGCAGGAAACGCAGGCGTCCGCCCTGCGGTCGAGGCCGGCGTACAGCGATCTCGCCTTCCGCAGATCGCCGTCGTCCAGAGCGTAGCGTTCGAAGCGCAGGATCTCCGCGATCGGCACCTGTTGCGGACAATGAGGCTGGCATTGCGTGCACAGGCGGCAGGCCGTCGCGTCGGCCCTGGCCGTCATCAGGTCGATGGCCCGGGCGTCGGCCGCGCGCAGACTGCGTCCCGCTCCGGAGTAAGTGTCGGCGAATTGATCAAGATTTTGGACGCGGATTACGGCCAGGTCGATTTTCGTCTGCGTCGTGAGCCATCGGGCCAAAGCGTTGTGCGGCGTCGTGCCCGAGGGGAACCGGCTCATGAATTTTGCGTCTTCTTTCATGCGCCCGATGCCGCGGGACGTTTTCATGGCGGTCGTGCCGAATCCCTTTTTGCGCGCGAATTCAAGGAAACTGTCGACGGCCGGGTCGTCGCCGTAGGAATACATGAATTGGGCGTGTTCGTACAGCCCGTCTTCGACGACGGCGGTCAGGATTTCAGCCGCGCTTTCGCCTCCCGGCACCCTCGCGTTGCCGGCGTAACCGTGCTGGGACAGGCAGAGATGTTTGACCAACCCTTCCTTCTTGAGCCTTTCAAACGCGCGGATGAAGCCTCTGTCGTTTTTCAGCTCCGCCCTGTTGTGATAGCCGAAATGAAACTGCATGTCGTCGAAATAGCGGAGCTTTGTTTCCTCGAGAGCCTGTTTGACGAACGCGTAGTGCTCTTGCTCGTCGATGCGGCCGGTCTCATGGTTTCCGCCGGCGCGGTCCACGGACACCTGGCAGTAGTGCGCCTCGCGGTTCTTAAGGATGGCGGGAGGAACTCCAGTCTTCGCCCATCCATTGGACTTGTGCCAGAAATTTATGCCGCAGCGGATGGATGCGTCAACCAGCGGAGGAGACATGCTGTCGGCTCCGATAAGGATGGAGACTTCGCGTCCGCTGTACCCCAGCTTCCGTCGGGGCAATACCCCGACTTTGCGCACGGCCTCTTCAATCGTGTCCTCGGCCTGCGCCATGCCTGCGAATTTTCCTCCGAGCCCGGCGACGACCATCGCCGTGGAGCACTGCAAAAATTCACGCCGCTTGAGAGAATGCCTGCTTTTCATATTCGGTCACCCCCGTTTCAGGCTACACGGCAGGCCGCGACGTGTCAAAGGATATACAGCTTTCCAAGCCGGTCCCTGTCGCGCGGCTCTGGAGAGGCTGTCTCAAAACTCGCATGCCCGATCATTCGGCCGCCGGAAATGACTGATTCTATTAAAGCGACCTTCTTAATTTCCCAGTTATGAGACAGCCTCTGGAGAGCCGTGCTCACG
>CAYZTZ010000139.1:0-8572 GCA_964481255.1 uncultured Acidobacteriota bacterium
CTCGATCGGCAAAGCAGGACGCACCCGCTGGCTTGGGAAACGGCCCACGGTGCGCGGCGTGGCGATGAACCCGATCGACCATCCCCATGGAGGTGGAGAAGGAAAGACTTCCGGCGGCAGACACCCGGTCAGTCCCTGGGGATTGCCGACCAAGGGGTATAAGACCCGTAACAACAAACGCACCCAGCGCTTCATCATCAAGCGCCGAGGGAAATAGGGGGCCGTATGACCCGATCCGTTAAAAAAGGACCGTTTGTGGACGAGCATTTGCTTAAAAAGGTGAAGGAAGCCGCCGGCACCGGAAGCCGGACGGTCATCAAGACCTGGTCCCGCCGCTCCACGATTACGCCGGAAATGGTCGGCCTGACCGTGGCGGTGCACAACGGGAAGAAATTTATTCCCATTTATATATCGGAAAACATGGTCAGCCATAAGCTCGGTGAGTTCGCGCCGACGCGGATCTTCAAAGGGCACACGACCAAGGTTGCAGAAAAGGCGACGGCGGTTAAGGCGCAGGCATAGGGAAGGGGATTCGGAATTCTGTTTTGAATCTCGGATGAGAAGGATATGGAAGCGACAGCGAAAGGAAAATATCTGAAAGGGTCGCCGCAGAAAGCCCGGCTGGTCATGGATCTGATCCGCGGCAAAAATGTCGAGGAGGCGCTGGCCATCCTTCGTTTCACCAAGAAGCGCGCCACCCGGTCCATCGAGAAGGTGCTGCTTTCGGCGGTGGCCAATGCCCGGGAAAAAAACGCGGCCGCCGACGTGGACCAGTTTGTCGTGGACCGCGCCGTTGTGGACACCGGACCCACCAAATGGCGGCGAAGGGTCCGCCCGGCGCCCATGGGGAGGGCGTACCGGCAACAGCGCCGCTATAAGCATGTGATCATCCGAATCAAGGGCAAGGACATCGAGCAAGAGTAGGGAGGTCGCGCGTGGGTCAGAAAGTTCATCCTTACGGTTTCAGGTTAGGCATCAATCGGACTTGGCGATCGCGGTGGTTTGCCAGGAAGGATTACGGGGCTCTCCTGCACGAGGATCTTCGCCTCAAGAGCATGCTTAAGAAGAAGTTCGCGCACGCGGGAATTTCCCGCATCGAAGTGGAGCGCGCCGCGAACAAGCTGACCATCATCATTTTCACGTCACGTCCCGGCATCATCGTGGGCAAAAAAGGGACCGAGATCGAGAGATTGAAGAAGGACCTCCAACTGCTGACCGGCCGGGACATAAACCTGAAGATCCAGGAGATCAACAAGCCGGAGCTGGACGCGCAGCTGGTCGCCGAGGGCATCGCGCAGCAGCTCGAAAAGCGTATCGCCTTCCGGCGCGCCATGCGCCGCGCCGTCGACGGCACACTCCGCTTCGGCGCCAAAGGGATCAAGGTTCGGTGCTCCGGCCGCCTGAACGGCGCCGAAATCGCCCGCACCGAATGGTACCTGAGCGGCCAGCTTCCGCTTCACACGATTCGCGCCGATGTCGATTACGGATTCGCCGAAGCCATCACGACCTACGGCGTCATCGGCGTCAAGGTCTGGATTTACAAGGGCGAGGTTTTCGACATGCAGAAGACTGAAAAGGCACGATAGTTTCAAGGAGCGGATCCATCATGTTGATGCCGAAAAAAGTCAAGTACCGGAAGCAGCAGAAGGGAAAACGCCGCGGCAAGGCGTGGCGCGGATCGGAGGTGACCTTCGGGGAGTACGGACTGAAAGCCCTGGAAGCCGGATGGGTCAGCGACCGCCAGATCGAAGCGGGGCGCGTGGCCATCACGCGCTTTGTGAAGCGCGGCGGCAAAATCTGGATCCGGGTCTTTCCCGACAAGCCGATCACGAAAAAGCCCGCTGAAACCCGCATGGGGAAGGGGAAGGGGGCGCCCGAAGGATGGGTCGCCGTCGTCCGCCCGGGCAAGATCATCTTCGAGATGGAAGGGATACCGGAGGCCCAGGCGCAGGAGGCGATGCGTCTGGCCGGGCACAAACTATGCGTCAAGTCCCGGTTTGTCAGGCGATTCGGGAAGGAGGAGGCATGAAGGCTTCCAAGATGCGCGACATGTCCAGGGAAGATCTGATGCTGGAGGAATCCGAATTGCGGAAACAGCTGCTCCGGCTCCGTTTTCAGACCGCCGCGGGCCAGCTGGAAAGCGGGCCGAAGATGAGGGGCATCCGCAGGGACATCGCCCGCATCCTGACGATCTTGAAGGAGATGGAATCCAAATAGAGGTTCGAGGCCGCAAGTCGGAAGGGTCCGGGATCTCGAATCCGAAGAGGGCACAATGGCTGGTGAAAAGAAACGGGGCATCCGCAAGAGCCAGGTCGGGACGGTAACCAGTACGGCCATGCAAAAGACCGTGACGGTCGCCGTCGACAGACTGGTGCAGCACCCCCTTTACAAGAAGATTCAACGGAAGACATCGAAATTTCTGGCGCACGATGAAAGCGGGGCCTGCAAGGTCGGGGACAGGGTGCGCATCGTCGAAACCCGCCCGCTGAGCGCGCGCAAGCGGTGGCGCGTGGAGAAGGTATTGACCGGCGCAGCCGGAACGGATTGACGGATAACGAATGCAGAGGGGGACGGTGCATTGCGCCCCTTCTTCGTCGTTCGATGTGGGGTCATCATGATTCAGATGAGGACGATTTTGGATGTTGCGGACAATTCGGGAGCTCGCAAGATCTCCTGCATTCACGCATTGGGCAATCAGGTGGGGCGCGTCGCAACCCTGGGAGACGTCATAACCGCCAACGTGAAGGAAGCGGCCCCGGACGGCACCGTCAAGAAAGGACAGGTGGTCAAGGCCGTCATCGTGAGGACGCGCAAGGAGTACCGGCGCAAGGACGGCACCTATATCCGCTTCGACGACAACGCCGCCGTTCTGATCAACGACCAGAAGGAACCCATAGGGACGCGCGTTTTCGGTCCCGTCAGCCGGGAGTTGAGAGACAGGGATTTTTTGAAAATCGTTTCACTCGCGCCTGAGGTGATCTAGCGGCGGTTACACAAGGACGGAATCCGATGCCCAAACTGCATATCAAGAAAAACGATACGGTTTACGTGCTGACCGGCAAGGACCGGGGCAAGACCGGCAAGGTGCTCAAGGTTTTTCGGGACAAGAACCGCGCGATTGTCGAGGGCTTGAACTATATCCAGAAGCATACCCGGCCCAATCCCCAGAAGAACATCAAGGGCGGGATCCTGCCCAAGGAGTCGCCGATTCATCTGTCCAACCTCATGGTTGTCTGCAAGCGCTGCAACAAGCATTCGCGCGTGCGATACAGCGTTATGCAGGAGGGCCGCAAGGTTCGGGTTTGCAGGAAATGCAACGAGCTTTTGGATGAGTAGACGCGCGTCGAGGCTTGAAAGGTCGGATCATGAGTAGACTTCGGGAAATATACAAGACGGAGGCCGTGCCGGCCCTGATGAAGCAGTTCGGGTACAAGAACCCGATGGCGGCGCCGAAGCTGGTGAAAATCAACGTCAACATGGGCCTTGGCGAGGCCATCTCCAACGCAAAGGTGCTCGACGTGGCCGCGGAGGAGCTCGCAGCGATCACGGGCCAGCGCCCGATCGTCACCAAGGCCAAGAAGTCGATCGCGGCCTTCAAGCTGCGGCAGGGTATGCCCATCGGGGTCACCGTGACGCTGCGGGGCGACCGCATGTATGAGTTTCTGGATCGCCTCATCTGCATCGCGCTTCCCCGGGTGCGCGACTTCCGCGGCGTGTCCCCGAAATCCTTCGACGGGCGCGGGAACTACACGCTGGGCTTGAGGGACCAGTTGATTTTCCCCGAGATCGATTACAGCAAGGCGGACAAGGCCCGGGGCATGAATATCACCATCGTCACGAGCGCCAAGAACGATGACGAGGCCTATGAGCTTTTAAGGATTTTGGGAATGCCCTTTGCGAAGAAGGGGCAGTCGTAAGGATCGCGATCCGGCCCTCCGGCCGGGTCGCCGCTGTGGATGGGAGTGAATGTGGCCAGAACATGCATGAAAGCCAAAGCCAGGCGGACGCCCAAATTTCGGGTCCGGGCCCACAATCGGTGTCTCCGCTGCGGACGGCCGCGCGGCTATCTGCGGAAGTTCCAGCTCTGCCGCTTGTGTTTCCGATCGCTGGCGCTGGCTGGGGAAATCCCCGGAGTCACGAAGTCGAGCTGGTAGGCGCCGTCGGGGAGTATCGATTCGCGGCCGGCGGGCCCCCATGGTTTTCGGCGTCCCCGCCCGCGGATCCTATCGAGGTGGAGAGTTTATTATGACCATGACCGATCCCGTGTCCGATTTCCTGACGCGGATTCGAAACGCGACGAACGCGAAACACGAGACCGTCGACGTGCCGTCGTCCAGGCTGAAACTGGAAATGGCGCGGATTCTCAAGGAGGAAGGCTACATCTCCGGATACAGTCTGGTCCAGGACAACCGTCAGGGCGTCATCCGCATCCAGCTCCGGTACGCGGCGGGCCGCAAGCCGGCGATTGCGTCTCTCGAGCGGGTCAGCCGACCCGGCTGCAGGGTCTATGCCGCAAAATCGGAGATTCCCTCGGTTCTGGGGGGACTGGGGATTTGCATCCTGTCGACCTCCCAGGGCATTCTGACCGGGAAGCAGGCGCAGGAAAAAGGATTGGGCGGAGAAGTGCTCTGCACGATCAGCTGAATGAACGATTCGAGATTCGAAATTCCAAGAGGGGCCGCAACCTCGAGTTTCGAATCCGGATTCCGAAAGGTGTTTTATGTCGCGAATAGGGAAAAAACCGATCAAGGTGCCGAGCGGTGTGAAAGTGACGTTCCCCGACGGCGCCATCGCGGTCGAAGGTCCGAAAGGGAAACTGTCGGCCCCGATACCGCCCGGCATACGGTTTGAACTGACCGGAAATACGCTGACAGCCTACAGGGACTCGGATGAAAAACCGTATCCGGCCTATCACGGCCTGGCGCGCGCCCTGGCGGCGAACTGCATCCGGGGAGTCACCGAGGGCTTTTCGAAGGACCTGGACCTTGTCGGCATCGGCTACAAGGTCGACGCCAAACCCAAGAGCGTGACATTCACCCTGGGATACTCGCATCCCATTGAGTTTCCGATCCCGCCGGGGATCAGCGTGAAAGTGGAAAAACAAAGCAAGAGCATTCCGAACTATGTCGCCACCATTACCGTCTCCGGTTCGGATAAGCAGCTTGTGGGACAGGTGGCCGCGGATATGCGGTCCCTGAGGAAACCGGACGCCTACAAGGGCAAGGGACTCCGGTATTCTTCCGAGGCGGTCCGGCTCAAAGTCGGGAAGAAGGGTGCATAATGATTCATCCAATCGACCGTTCCAGAGAACGCCAGAGAATCCATCATCGGATCCGTCAGAAGATCTCGGGATCTTCCACAAGGCCCAGACTTTGCGTGTACCGAAGCTCCAGATACATTTACGCCCAGATAGTGGATGACACGCAGGGGAGAACTCTCGCGGCCGCTTCCACGAGGGAAAAGGAGGTCCGGGGGGATTTGAAAAATGCGGCCAATATACAGGCGTCGAAACTCGTCGGCAAGGCCATCGCCGAACGGGCCAGGGCCAGGGGAATCGAATCGGTGGTCTTCGACCGCGGCGGCTACCTTTACCACGGCCGGATCAAGGCGCTCGCCGACGCGGCCCGGGAATCAGGACTGAAATTTTAGTTTGCCGCAGGGGCGCCGGAGCTTGCGCCCCGCGGGCAATGGAGGGAGCTTGGACAAGATTGATCCGAATGCGCAGGAGTTAAAGGACCAGGTCGTTTCCATCAACCGGGTGACCAAAGTGGTCAAGGGGGGGAAAAACCTGAGTTTCAGCGCTCTCGTGGTTGTCGGCGACCAGAACGGACAGGTAGGGTACGGCATGGGCAAGGCCAAGGAAGTGCCGCAGGCCATCCGCAAGGGCATCGAGCAGGCCCGGAAAAACATGATCCGCGTCCCTCTGAAAGGCCGGACAATCCCCCACGTCGTCCTGGGCCGATACGGGGCGGGGCGCGTCATCCTTAAACCGGCTTCGGAAGGCACCGGCGTCATCGCCGGGGGTCCCGTGCGGGCCGTGGTGGAATCCGCCGGCATTTCGAATATCCTCACGAAATCGCTGGGAAGCACCAATCCCCATAATGTCGTCAAAGCCACCTTCGACGGTTTGCGGAGGCTCAAGGAACCGGATGAGGTCGCCAAACTGCGGGGAAAACAGGTTGAGGAATTATAAGCGATGGCAAGCAAAACAAAGGAAGCACCCCGGACCGGTGCGATGATCAGGATCCAGTATTACCGCAGCGCGATCGCCGCGCCCCGGAAGCACAAACTGCTGGTCAAGAGCCTGGGATTCAAGCGCCTGAACCAGATCGTGAGCCGCGCGGACACCCCGGCGGTGCGCGGGATGGTGGCGCAGGCGCCCCATTTGTTCAGGATTCTCAATGAGCCGTAGGCAGCGCCTTTTTGCCGCTGCCCTTTTCAAGAAGGCGAAGAGAAGAGCTATGGTAAGCATTCATACATTAAAGCCGGCCCCCGGAGCCAACCGGAGAAGAAAGCGCGTGGGCCGGGGGATGGGCTCGGGACACGGCAAGACGGCCACACGGGGTTCCAAGGGACAGCTGTCGCGTTCCGGCTCCAGAATGCGTCCCGGGTTCGAGGGCGGCCAGATGCCCCTGCATCGCCGCCTGCCGAAACGCGGTTTCAATAATGTTTTCCGCACCGAATATGCCGCGGTGAATCTCGGGAAGCTGTCCGTGTTCGGAGCGGGGGAAACGGTGACCCCCGAAGCCCTGAAGAACCGCGGCATCATCGGGAGTCTGAGGGACGGCGTCAAGATTCTCGGCGGGGGCGATCTTCAAAATCCCCTGCATGTCCGGGCGCACAAGTTCAGCAAAAGCGCCGCGGAGAAGATCGAAAAAGCGGGAGGCACCATCGAGGTCCTCGCGCCTTAGATTTGTGGAGCGGGCCCCTTCAATGCTGAGAAGCTGGAGCCCTTGAGGCCGGGCGCCTGGAAGCCTTTGAGGTTCTGAAAGACAATGCCGGAAGAAAAAAGCCCATTTTTCAGCTCCGTACAGAATATCTTCAGCATCCCGGACCTGCGCAAGCGTGTCCTGTTCATGCTGGCTATGCTTGCCGTGTACCGGGTGGGCGCCTTCGTCCCGACGCCGGGCATCAATCATGAGGCGCTGGAGCAGCTGTTCCAGACGCAGTCCGGCACCATTTTCGGATTTCTGGATATTTTCACCGGCGGCGCATTGAGACGCTTCAGCATCTTCGCCCTGGGGATCATGCCCTATATCACGGCGTCCATCATTCTGCAGCTCGCGACGGTGGTGGTGCCCTACCTGGAAAAACTGTCCAAGGAAGGGGAGCTGGGGCGCAAGAAGATCACCCAATACACCCGGTATCTCACGGTCGGCCTGACGCTCTTCCAGGGATTCATGACCGCGATCGCCCTGGAGCGTTCGGGCGGAGGGACCGGCCCCCAGATTGTGACCGACCCGGGGTGGGGTTTCCGCTTCATGGTGATGATCACGCTGACGACGGGCACCGCCTTTATCATGTGGATCGGGGAACAGATCAGCGAACGCGGCATCGGCAACGGCATCAGCCTGATTATTTTCGCCGGTATCGTTGTCGGCCTTCCGAGGGCGATTCAAAACATCTGGGTCAACCTGCAGCAGCGGACCTGGTCCATCTTTACCGTCATCATCCTGGTGGTCGTCATGGTGCTGGTGGTCGCGGCGGTGGTGTTCGTGGAGCGCGGCCAGAGGAAGATTCCCGTGCAGTACGCCAAGCGGGTCGTCGGCCGTCGCGTTTACGGAGGGCAGGCCACCCACCTTCCCCTGCGCGTCAATTCCGGCGGCGTGATCCCGGTTATTTTCGCGGCGTCCATCGTGGCCATCCCTTCCACCCTCGGCGCCGTCATGCCCAATCCCTTCATGAGGAGCCTGGCGGCTCAGCTGGCCCAGGGGATGCCCCTGTACAACCTTTTATATATCGTCGGCATCATCTTTTTCTGTTTTTTTTACGTCAGCATTATTTTCAATCCGATGGAGGTTGCGGACAACATCCGCAAGTATGGAGGGTATATACCCGGCATCCGGCCGGGGCGAAGGACGGCGGAGTTCATTGACCGCATCCTGAGCCGGCTGACGGCCGCCGGGGCCGTGTATCTTGTGCTCATATGCCTTTTGCCGGAGTTCCTTATCACAGGTTTTAAGGTCCAGCCGATCCCTTGGGTCGGTCCGAAACTCGATGATTTTCTGAACTCGGCGGGATTGAGCTGGGTGACAACAGGATTGGGCGTCACGTTTTATTTCGGCGGTACCTCCCTGTTGATCGTCGTTGGAGTCGCCATGGACACGATCCAGCAGATTGAATCGCAGCTCATCATGCGCCACTACGACGGCTTCCTCAGGAAGGGCAGAATACGCGGCCGCAGAGGATGAAAGGGATTGACGATCGAGGAGTGACGGTTTACGATTCGAGGCATACGCCGCTGTTCCCAGTCGTCCGTCGTCAATCCTCAATGGTCCAGGGCAGGGATGGTAAAGCAGAGGCTGGCGATTATTTTGCTGGGACCGCCGGGAGCCGGGAAGGGGACTCAGGC
>CAYZTZ010000140.1:0-1521 GCA_964481255.1 uncultured Acidobacteriota bacterium
CAGGCCGGGCAGGCCGCCGTCTTCGACCCCGCGCCGAACTTTCCATAACTAACTTTTTTTACGCAGCCTGCTCTGGGGAACCCGGGCAACAACGGGATATATCGGGTTGGCCAATGTCCACCATCCCGCGCGCTCGTCTTCGATGAATTCCACCCTGTGAATAAACTTGATGCTCTTGTAAGCGAGATCATAGGGCGCGATCAGCCTCAGAGGGGCGCCGTGATCTTCCGGCAGAGGCCTGTTGTCCAGGGTTAGGACGAGCAGGATCTCTCTCCGGGGATCGAGCAGTTCGCTCAATGGCAGGGACTCTATGTAATGGCTTTGTCCCCGCGGGGACGATCCCGTCGTCCCGAGTGAATGAAACAGCACATGCGCAGCCTCGCGCTTCGGCCTGATTCGGTCGAGTAAGGCTTGGAACCGGAATCCGCCCCATTCGAGATCCTTGACGGACCATCCTTCAACGCAATGCAGATCCGAAACCTGCCGCACGCGGGGAAAGGCAAGGAGATCGGCGTAGGAAAAGACCGCCGGGTTTTCAACAAGGCCGCCCACGATAAGCCCGTATCCTTCCCTCCTGCCCTTTTCCCACTCTATAAGACCTTTGTCCGCGTTGAATCTGAATCGCGTTTTTTCCACAGTCCGGACAGGCAGGGAGCCGACAAAGTAGCCGGATGCGGATGAAGACATGGATGCCATGGATACCGTCCCCCCGGTCATTATAAGAAACCGTCTTCTTGTTAAACGTCCAGCCGGCGACTCGGCGGATACCATATTTGTGACCTCCAGTCGCGCAAAAACCCAACCGGAAAACGATAGCGCATCCTTTCCTGCCGCGAAAGGCATTAGTTTTCGCGTGATTCCGCGGGCCCTGAGCCCGGCGGGCGGGCAGTAAAGCCGTCTCCGACCTATTCGCAGGCCGGCGCATCTTGGTCCATGGTGCGGGTCATGCGCAATCACAACGGCCGGTGCCGGGCATTGTCCTCAGGCGCGTGCCGATGGAATGGCGCATGCCGACATATTGGCACATCCCGCCGGGCGCAGCGATGCAGGGGGCGCAGAATTCAGCTTCGGCAAGGTTTTCCGGGAGACGACAAGCCTAAACCCGGCAATGCATTGCGTGGATATTTGTAAATAGGCCCCGATGGCCGCCTCCTGTTGGCAAATCTTTTGCATCCCTTATGATTGCGGCCGGTTTATGACCGGTAATCCTGGGGAAAGGAGGTTGGGACCATGGCACTTGTTGGAGCGTTGGGAGCACTCATCGCCGGCGCCTGCGTGCTTGCGGCGTTGAGAAGCAGAAAAATCAATGGGACATCAAAGGTTAAGACTCTGAAGATAAAGTAAATTGTCAGGATTGAGGTTCCTTCGGAAAAGCTTGTCCGGCCTTAAAGATTGCGAAAGAAGAATACGGCGGTGCGATGCTCCTCAAAGTGAAAAGCGGATTTCAGGGGCGATCGAAGCTCGGCGGCGGGGCGATTCCGATGAAAGGCGTCCTCATTATCAAGACAGGTTTCTTATCGG
>CAYZTZ010000140.1:1621-8550 GCA_964481255.1 uncultured Acidobacteriota bacterium
CATTCCCTCCTCCCCTCCAGCACGACAATGCTCCGGGCGGCCACCTTGCAGCCCTCCGCCTGACAGTGTTCCTGGCGTCCGGGCTCGCAGATGTCCAAGGGGCTGGGCTGGGACGTGTCGACGGCCGCATGCCATCGCACCCCTGGTATTTTCGGCACTTCCATGCGCGCGTCCTGCCCGGACATATTGACCATGACGTGCAGGTCCTCCTCCGCCTCGGTCAAGCCGGCGAGCGTAAACGCGAGAACATGGGCTTCCGCCTCATCCCAGGGCGGGTTGTTGAGCTTCGACCCGTGCCAGGTCACATCCGGAAGGTCCCGTCCGGGAAGCGGCCTGCCGGTCAGAAAGGCTTTCCGCATCAGGGACGGATGGCGCCGCCGGAGGGCGATCATTTCTTTCACGAAGCGGAGCATGTCGCTGTTTGCGCGGGTCAGGCTCCAATCGAACCAGCTTATTTCGTTGTTCTGGCAGTAGGCGTTGTTGTTGCCCCTCTGGGTCCCGAAGATCTCGTCGCCGGAACGTATCATGGGGACTCCCTGGCTCAACATAAGAAGGGCCATAAAGTTCTTCGCCTGCTTTTTCCGCAGTGCCGCGACCGCGGGCTCGCCGGTTTCCCCCTCGACGCCGCAGTTCCAACTGTAGTTCTGATCACTGCCGTCGCGATTCCCTTCGCCGTTCGCTTCGTTGTGCTTGAAGTTGTAGCTCACCAGGTCGCGCAGAGTGAAGCCGTCATGGCAGGCGACGAAATTGATGCTGTTGGAGGGCAGCCTGCCGGACGGCTCATACAGGTCGCTGCTCCCCGCAAGGCGCGTCGCGACTTCACCCGCCAGACCGGGGTCGCCCCGCACGAAGCGGCGGATGACGTCGCGGTATCTGCCGTTCCACTCCGCCCAGCGGTATCCCGGGAAATCGCCGACCTGGTATAGACCGCCGGCGTCCCAGGCCTCCGCGATAAGGCGAGTGTCTCCTAGAACCTGGGATAGCTCCATGTACCACGGCATGGGCGCGTACTGGAGCGGCTGGCCGTCGGGGCCCCGGACCATGACGCTGGCGAGATCGAAGCGGAGGCCGTCGACGTGCATCTCGCGCACCCAGTATTCCAGGCAGTCCATCAAAAAAGTCGTCGCGATGGGAAAATTGCAATTTACGGTGTTTCCGCACCCGGTGTAGTCGCGGTAGATCCTGAGATCCGAGGGGTCCAGGTGGTAAAAGCTTCGGTTGAGCAGCCCTTTGAAATTGATCGTGGGCCCGTCCGCGCCCCCTTCCGCCGTATGATTCAGGGAGACATCGAGAATCACTCCGATGCCTGCCCGGTGCAAAGCTTTCACCATGTCCCTGAATTCGCGCGCGTGAGTGCCCTTGTCCGGCGACACGCAATAGCCGGGATGGGGCGAAAAGAAGCTGTGAGTGCTGTAGCCCCAGTAGTTTTCGAGTCCCCGCGCCGCCGCCGATTCCGGCACGTCCTGCGCGTCGAAAGCCATCACGGGCATGAGCTCGACGTCCGTAATGCCGAGCTCCCTGAGATAGGGGATCTTTTCGATCACGCCGGAAAAGGTTCCGGGGTGCCGAACGCCGGACGACGGGTGCCGCGTGAATCCCCCCACGTGCATTTCATAAATGACCGACTCCTCCGCGGGCCGGCGGATCGTCCGGTCCCCTTCCCAATCATAGGCGTCGTCCCGGACAGCGATGCACCGCATGGAGGCGGCCGTGTTATCTCCGGGCAGGCACGCGCGGCGGCGGTCCCACAGACGGTCGCTGACGGCGCAGGCGCGCGGATTTGAAAGGACCTTTTGCCTGTCAAAGCGGAAACCCGTCGTCCTGTCCCCCGGCGGGCCGTCGATCCGCCACGCGTAAAAGACAACGGAGGGCAGGCCGTAAACGCAGACATGCCAGAAAGTGTAAGTCCGGTTCACCGCGGGGTCGAGCGCCACGACCTGAAAGGGTTCGCGGCTCTCGGCGTTTTCAAACAGAAGCAGTTCGGCTCCCGTCGACTGAGGCGCCCCGATGGAGAAATTCGTCTTTTCACCGTCGGTGGTGACGCCGAAGGGGAAACGGCTCCCCGGGCCGATAGGATATCGCTTCATACTTTCTCTACCTCGCAGTCTCGGCCTTGATCAGATTCGTCGTTCCGGGCTTGTGGAGCGGGGCTCCGGCCGTAATGATCACCGTCTGCCCTTTCTTCACCAGGCCGGTGCTCAGGGCGCATTTCAGGGCGGCCGCGATCATGGCGTCGGTGCTCCCCAGGCGCCCGGCGAGAAAGGGGAAAACCCCGCGGCAGAGACTGAGCCGCCGCCGCGTCGCATCGAAGGGAGTCAGGGCCAGGATAGGGACGCCCGGACGGCAGCGCGAAACGAGACGCGCCGTACCGCCCGATTGTGTGAAGGTGACGATGGCCGCGGCTCCGACATCCGCCGCGAGCCGAGAGGCCGCGGCTGCAACGGCGCTCGGCAGCGACCCGGGGATCGGTTCGAGCGGGTCGCCCTGCGGCCCGGCCCATGACGCGGGCTCCGATTCCGCCTCGCGGGCGATGCGGGCCATCATAGAAACGGCTTCGACAGGGTACTTCCCCACGGCCGTCTCTTCGGACAGCATGACGGCGTCGGTGCCGTCCAGGATGGCGTTGGCCACGTCGGTCACTTCGGCCCGCGTCGGCCTGGGGCTGTCGACCATGGAGCGGAGCATCTGAGTCGCGGTGATGACGGGTTTTCCCGCGGCCCGCGATTTGCGGATAAGCGTCTTTTGCACCCGCGGAATCTTTTCAAGCGGCGTTTCCACTCCCAGGTCGCCCCTGGCGACCATGAGGCCGTCGGCGGCCTCCACGATGGCGTCCATGTGGGCCAGGGCCTCGTGTTTCTCGATCTTGGCGATCACGGGAGCCTCTGCGCCGCAGCGACGCATGTAGCGGCGCACTGCGCCGATGTCGTCCGCTCTCCGGACAAAGGACATGGCGACGTAATCGACGCCGTGGCGCAGTCCGAAGCTCAGGTCCTCCCGGTCTTTGACCGTCATGCTGGGAGTCCGAAGGGTCCGGGTCGGCAGATTGATCCCCTTGAAGGAATTGAGGGGCCCCCCGATGATCACCCTGCAGCGTATGTCCGGCGGGTCGACGGCGACGACCTCGAGTTCGAGGGCCCCGTCGCTCAAAAGGAGAATGTCGCGCCGGCGGACTTCATCGACCATGGCCGGGTAGCTGACGGAGACCGACTGCGCGTCCCCGGGAACCTTCCGCGCCGTCAGCGTGAAGCAGGCACCCGCTTCGAGCACGACGGGGCCGCAACGGACGGGGCCGATCCGGATTTTCGGCCCCGAAAGATCCTGCAGCACGGCGACGGGCTTGTCCAGGCGGCGCGAAATCTTCCTCAGGAGCGCGATGATGCGCCCGTGTTCCTGTTGGGTGCCGTGCGAAAAATTCAGGCGGGCGACGTCCATGCCCGCCCGGACCAGACGCTCCAGCACTTCCGGGGAACCGGACGCCGGGCCGACGGTGCATACGATTTTTGTTTTGATCAAGCCATTCTCCTCCCTGCCGCATTCGCGTCTATTATAGGCCAAAACGGGCTTCGACGCCTCCTTGACGCGACGTCGAGGGGGATAGCCATCCGGACCTGCTTTATTGGATCGAGCGATTCGAGAAGGACAGGAAGGACGCGGCCCTGGACTTCTGGTTCGAAATGCGCAAAGGCATCGATGAATCGCTGCGAGATTTCAGTTAAACTCGAGCCGCGCCCGCGGAGGCGACCGTATAACCGAATGATCCCCGCAGCCGGTAGTCTCGGGACGGGCTATTCAAGCAGCTCGTTTCTCAGCCTGCGGGCCATCTCGTCCGAAATGCCGAGCCCCTCCCGGAAGTAGGATTCCATCGAGCCGTATTTGCGGATGACGCCGTCGCGGGCCGCGTCGATGTATTCCGGCCTGACAAGGAACATGGCTTCGAAAGGAGTCACGTCGACCTTTTCCGGGGGAATGCCCTGCTTTTTAGCGATATCCTCCCGCATTTTTTTAAGTTCCCTTGCGTTCTCCTCTCTTCGATAGAAATTGGACAGGAGATAGTCCTCGCGCACCGTATCCCAGGGGACGCCCAACAGCGTAAGGATGATGGCCGACCCGATGCCCGCCCGGTCTTTCCCGGCCGTGCAATGGAACACCAGGGGACGGTTTGCGGGCTCGGCCAACTCGCGGATCAGAGCCGCATAGACATCCGTGCGATACAGCATGATCGAACGGGTCGCCTGGAGCATGTAATTCGGACGGCCGCCGTCGGAGCCGGACGAGGCGACCTCCTCCGGTTCCTCTTGGGGCAGGCTCATGACGTCGATGGGGTAGCTCACGCCGCGCACGCCTTCCGGCAGCCGGTCCTTCCCGCGCGACTCGGCTTCCGCAGCGCCCCGCAGGTCGACCACGGTGCGGATGCCCAGCTTTTTGAGCACGGCAAGATCCGCGTCCGTCAGCTCACTCAGCTGGCCCGCCCGATAGATCAGGCCCCATTTTACGGTCCGTCCGTCTGTCGTGCGGTACCCTCCAAGGTCGCGGAAATTCGGTTGCCCTTCGAGCTTGACATGGCGTTCCCTTTCCGCCGTCTGCGCTTTCTCCCCCACCGCCTGCCGAGGCGGGACTGCGAACGTCCCGGCCGTCAGCGTCAGTGTAAGTGCGGCGAACAAAAGTGTCCTTTGAATCATCGGCATCCATCCTCCCGTTAAAATCTCATCATAGAGCGGCCGGCGCAGCAATAGGGAAAAGGGGCCCGTCCGAAGCGAACCGAAGTCGCCGAAAAGGGCACAGCCTGCAACAGCCGGCGGCTTGAGGAATCCATCATCCGGCGACGAAGAAACAAGGGAGAAAGCGCCGGGTCCTGAAGTCGCCGGGAGAGAAATTCCGGGCCTTCCCGCCCCGACCTGTAGTAAGATTGCCGCCGGAGATTCCATAGAGTTTGCAAAACGGATCGGAAACGGAGATTGGCTGAAAAGACAGCGGAACCTAAAAAAGGAAGGGGCTCCGGCCTGCGGCTCGAAGGACGCGATCGCCTGTCCCCGTCCCGTTTTTTCGCCATCATGCACCGTACCTACCGAAGTCAAATAAAAGGAGGATTAAAATGGCCGAGACCAAATACGGGAAATACATCATCAGGGAACCCTTGGAGAAGGGAGCGCTGCCGAGCCTGCATATTTGCGCCGAGGAAGGATGCGAGGGCTCCAAGTTCCCCGGCTTCCCTGTTGAAGTCCAACTGCTCTGCATCAGCGCGCCGGTGACCTTCCCCCATCCGGCCCACGCCCATGACGGCGACGAAATCTTTTTCATCTTCGGCAGTAATCCCAAGAACTACTATGATTTCGACGCCGAAATCGAGATCCATATGGGGGAGGAGGGGGAGAAACACATCGTAAACACCACCGCCATCGTTTACATGCCCAAGGGGCACATTCACGGTCCGATTGCGATCACGAAGGTGAACAAGCCCTTTCAATGGATGCACGTTCTCTTTTCCCCCAAATACGACATGACCGTGGGCGACGTTTCGAAACACCCCTCGCATCCGCGCGCGAAATACACGCCGGAAGAGATCAAGAAGCTGAAGGAGGGCTGATTGGTTTCTGCCGCGAAACCGCCCGTTTCGACCACGCTCCCCAAGGCGCGATCCGGCCGTGGCGCGGGCGAGCCATATCACGGACGTGATTGAGCCCCGGCAGGGGAGGAAAATTGCAGACGGGGGTGCGTGCGGCGATCCCCGGCAGAGGCCGGCCACGAGGAAATAGCCCCGCAGGGTCGAAAGAAGGCATTGCCGTATGAAATCTTTCGTCCCTTGCGGGGCTTTTTCATCTTCAAACATCCTATCCCATGCCGGCTTGGCCCGCCCGGGCCGTTCTCCAGCCTATCCCGCGGAGTCCCCGGCGGGGCACTCGTTCAGCAACGGCTATGGCCGGGCGCCTTTCTGCGATTTTCCTTCCTCCGTGCAAAACATGCGTCTATAATTGAACCCAAGAGTCATTCGTCCGTACTCATGGCGATCTGGGGGGAGGGGATCCATGTCCGCGATCGGCGCAGTGCTTGCGCAACCGGCGCGGTGGAAACTTCAGAAAATCCATATCCCCGTGCATCAATTTGAGGAACTGAAACCAGGGGCGCCGCTGAAATTACTCTTGGACAATACCGGAGGGCACAATGGCCGATGAACATCACTTCAAGATGATCCACGAAGCTGTCGCCAGGCATGAAATCGCCCTATGGAACAAAATGCGGCGGGAAAATCCCGAGGCCATACCGGACCTGAGCGGGGCGGACCTTCGAAGATCGGATCTCAGGAGGGCCGATCTTCATGGTGTGATTTTAAGAGAAGCGAACCTGAGAGGGGCGGACCTGGGCGACGCCGATCTCAGCGGGGCGGATCTCAGCAGGGCCAACCTCATGCTGGCCCGCCTCGGCTCGGCGAATCTCAGCGGCGCGAACTGCAGCGGCGCAAACCTCATTGACGCCAACTTTACCGGGGCGAACCTCAGCGGGGCGGATTTCAGTGACGCGTCGCTTGGCGGGGCGCTCCTTCTCGAAGCGGACCTGAACGAGGCAAGGTTCGAAAGAAATGTCAAGGACCTCACGGCCTACCAGGTCAAGGGCGCGAAACACTGGGAAAACGCCTATTTCAGCCAAAGCGTTCTGGAAAATATCGGCCTCCCGCCGGATCACAATGAGACATTGAGAAAGCAGACGGAGGAGAGACGAGCGAAAGGCTGAAAATCAAATCCTATCCTATTGGACAGGCACACCGGAGATCCTACGGGCATTCCCCCAACGGGCAAGAGTTTTTATACCGGATCAGTGCGGAGCGCCCTACGGGGACACCGGTGAATGTCCCCCTCTCAATGGCGCACCCGGCCCGACTCGAACGGGCGGCCTGCGGATTCGAAGTCCGACGCTCTATCCAACTGAGCTACGGG
>CAYZTZ010000141.1:0-8549 GCA_964481255.1 uncultured Acidobacteriota bacterium
GTCTGGAGACCCGTCCGCACACAATTCCTCTTTTCGTGAGCACGGCTCTCCAGAGCCGTGCGTCCGCCTTTTTCCCCGGATGGGCCCGGAGACCGTCCACCCATACTCAGGCGGATCATCTCCGCGCCGCTGTTGTGTATCTTCCTCCTTCATGATAAACATGAGCCGTGAACCTTTTCGCCGAGCGCAAGGTATATTCCGTCTACGAGATCACGTCGGAAATCAAGCGTTCTCTCGACAGCCTGGGCATCGTCTGGATCCAGGGGGAGATCTCGAATTTCAAGCGGCATTCCTCGGGGCACTGGTATTTCTCCCTCAAGGATGAAAAGGCTCAGATCAAGGCCGCCTGTTTCAGAAACAGCAATATATATCTGAAGTTCCGTCCCGAGGACGGCATGGAGGTCGTCGCGCGCGGCCGCCTGAGCGTCTATGAGCCCAGGGGCGACTACCAGATCATCGTGGAATATATCGAGCCGGTGGGACTGGGCTCGCTCCAGCTCGCTTTCGAACAGCTCAAAGAGAAGCTCCGGAAGGAGGGTCTTTTCGACGAGGCGCATAAAGTCCCTCTGCCGCTGCTGCCGAAGAAGATAGGCATCGTCACCTCTCCGACGGGCGCCGCGATCCGCGACATGCTGAGAATCCTCAAGCGGCGCAACGCGTCTCTGGACGTGCTCCTGTACCCAACGAAAGTCCAGGGGCAGGGCGCGGCCGAAGAAATTGCGGCCGGCATCCGGTATTTCAACACCCGATGCGACATCGACGTCATCATCATCGGGCGCGGGGGGGGATCGATCGAGGATCTCTGGGCCTTCAACGAAGAAGTGGTCGCCCGGGAGATCTATCGGTCGGAGCTGCCTCTGATCTCGGCGGTGGGCCATGAAGTGGACTTCACGATCGCCGATTTTGTCGCGGACCTGCGCGCCCCAACGCCCTCGGCGGCCGCGGAAATGGTTTCCGGCGCGCGGGAGGATCTGCGTACGACGGTGCGTTCCCTCGAGGGACGCCTGAATCAGGCCATCCGCAGGGGGATCGAGCGCCGGCGCCTCGGCCTCGAACGCCTGGCGCACAACAGGGCCTTTATGGTGGCCCCCAATATGGTCCGGGACCTCGAGCAGCGCTTTGACGAATGCACCCTGCGCATGGCACAGGCGATGCGGGAATTCAGCCGCGCCCTCCGGCATCGCGAGCAGGTGCTGTCCACGCGCCTGCGCAAGGTGGACCTGCACCGCCTCATCCGGCACAGGAGGGAAATCCTGGCGCGCAACCGCCAGGGATTGATCGCCGGGATCCGGGCGCGTCTGCAGACGGAACATTCCCGCTTCCAGGTAGCTCTCGGCAAAATCAACGCCCTCAGCCCTCTGGCTATTCTGGACCGCGGATACGCCCTCTGCCGCGACGCGCGCGGGGCCGTCATCAAAAGGGCCGCGGATGTGTCGCGGGGCGACAGGGTGCGCGTGACGCTTGCGGAGGGCGAACTGGACTGCATGGTGGAAAGCAAGACGGAATGACGCGCGGCGAACGGCTTTAGAATCATCATGGGGCGATATCGGAACTGTGGGGACTTTCAGCGCTGACCGCAAAGGCCTTCAAAGAATGATCCGCGGCCTCGGCGGTCCTTGCGGCTGCAGGGAAGTCCCGGGAAACGGCATGAAAACGCCGTCGAAACTCGAATCGGGGGGACCATGGAATTGAAGGTTAAGGATTTTGAGTCGGCGCTGAAATCGCTTGAGGACATCGTGGTTCAGCTCGAAGGGGGCGATTTGACGCTGGACCGCGCTCTGGAATTGTTCGAGGAGGGAATCAGGATCAGCCGCTTCTGCAGCGCCAAGCTGGAGGAGGCGGAGCGGAAGGTGGAGATCCTCACCCGTGCCGCCGACGGCGCTCTGAAGGAAGAGCCATTTTCGGAAGACGTCGAGGGGAATGAACCCTGACGGTTTGCCCGCCTCGGCCGGGATGGCATCGGTCCCGGGGGCGTCTACGGGAAACAGCCCGATCGGGAGAAGCGGTTCCCTGTTATCTTCCGCCGCCGATGCGCGCATCAAGTGCCATTGGAGCCTGCAAAAGATCATGGACATAGAATCGTACTTGACCCGGTCCAGGAAGCTGGTGGATGAGTATTTGGAGCGGCTGCTGCCGCCGGAAGGCCAGGAGCCCCCGACCATCCACAAGGCCATGCGTTATTCGGTTTTCGCCGGCGGCAAGCGGGTCCGGCCGATTCTGGTGCTTGCCTCCGGGGAGAGCCTCAGGGGAGACCGCGACGTGCTTCTCCATCTCGGCGCGGCCGTTGAGATGCTGCATACCTATTCGCTCATACACGACGACCTGCCTGCCCTGGACAACGATGACTTGAGGCGCGGGCTTCCGACCTGCCATAAGGTTTTCGGCGACGCCATGGCGATACTGGCCGGAGACGCCCTCATGACGCGATGCTACCAGATTCTGGCCGATCTTCCCCGGGTGGCCGATTCCGTCAGGATCGGTATTATCCGGGAAATCGCCGCCGCGACCGGAACGGTCCAGGGCATGATCGGTGGCCAGGTCGTGGATCTGGAATCCGAAGGGAAGCCTATCGACGCCCGGGTGCTCGAATACATACACGATTCCAAGACCGGCGCTCTCCTCAAAGCGTGCGTCCGCTGCGGCGCGATGGCCGCAGGGGCCGGAAATTCCCAGCTGGAGGCCTTGACGAGGTTCGGGCGCAAGATCGGCCTGGTTTTTCAAATCGTCGATGACGTCCTGGACGTTACTTCCAGCAGCCAGGTCCTCGGGAAAACCGCGGGCAAGGACGCCAAGGTCAAAAAGGCGACTTACCCCGCTTTTTACGGCGTGGAAGCTTCCCTGCAAGAAGCCCGCCGGCTCGTCGATTCAGCCCTGGAGGACATAAGGGAATTCGACGAAGGGGCGGACGCCCTTCGCGCCATCGCCCGCTTTATCGTGAGCCGGACCGCCTGATTCGATGAAACGCCGCATCGACCAACTGCTTGTGGAACGGGGATTCGCCGAGAGCCGGCAAAGGGCCCAGGCCCTTCTGCTCGCGGGCAAAGTCCTCGTGGATGAACAGAAAGTCGAAAAGCCGGGCCGGCTCGTCGACGCCGATGCCGCGATACGCATACTGCGGCCGTTGCGGTTCGCAAGCCGGGCAGGTGACAAGCTGCAAGCGGCGCTGGACCATTTCCAGATCCGCGTCGCGGGCCGGGTTTGCGCCGACCTTGGCGCTTCCACGGGCGGATTCACCGATTGTCTCCTTCAGAACGGCGCCTCGCTCGTTTACGCCTTTGATGTCGGCAAAGGGCAGCTTGCCTGGAAGCTGCAGACCGATCCCCGTGTCGTGGTTCGGGACGAGTTCAACGTTCGCGGCCTTCGCCCCGAGGATCTGCCGGAGGGAATCTCGCTCGTCACCGTCGACCTCTCGTTCATTTCCGTCACCAAGATTCTTCCCGCCCTGCTGAGGTCCCTGGCGCAGAGGAGGGCGGCCCTGAAAGGCGAAGAAGCGGAGCTTCCGGCCGACGTCGTTGTCCTGGTTAAACCGCAATTTGAAGTCGGCAAGGGGGAAGTGGGGAAGCGGGGCGTGGTAAGGGATCCCACCAAGCGCGCCGCGGCTCTGGAGGCCGTCGAAGAATTCGCCCGCCGTCTCGGATTCCGCGTCGTCGGCGGCATTCCCTCTCCGGTGCCCGGGGCCGAGGGCAACGAGGAGTTTTTGTTATACCTTCAGGCGCCAAAGGGGCTATTATTTGCGCCATGAACCCGTGCATACGAAAGGTCGGCATCATCCTTAAACGGCAGGATCCGCGCGTGCCGGGAATTGTGAGCGACATCATCCCCTGGCTCCACTCTCGAGACGTCGAGGTTTTTCTGGACCGGAATTCGCTGGAACAGGTCCCGGTCGGCATCCGCGTCGCAGATCCTCAGGAAATGATCCGGCAGGCCGAAGTCATCAGCGTCTTCGGCGGCGACGGCACGCTGCTTTACGCGGCGCGCCTGGTCGGCTCGAGCGGAATCCCGATCCTCGGCATCAATCTGGGCTCTCTCGGCTTCCTTACCGAAGTCAAGCTGGACGAAGTTTACGGGGCATTTGAAGGGCTCCTTTCCGGCCGGTATCAGATCGAAGAGAGAATGCAGCTGGATGTGGAGGTTCTAAGAAGGGGACGTGTCGAGGCCGCCTATCGGGCACTGAACGACGCCGTGGTCAACAAGGGGGCTCTGGCGCGCATCATCGAGCTCGAAGTCCGTGTCAACTCCGAACCCGTGCTTCTGACAAGGGCCGACGGGCTGATCGTTTCCACGCCCACCGGATCGACGGCGTATTCCCTCGCGGCTGGCGGCCCCATCCTTTACCCGACGCTGGACGCCTTTATCATCGCGCCGATTTGCCCGCATACGCTCACCAACCGTCCGGTTGTGATCCCCGACCGGGACGCCGTGGAAGTCTGCCTGCGCCGGGGTGCGGACGTGATGCTGACGGTCGACGGCCAGGTCGGGATGCCGCTCGATCAGCATGATTGCCTCAGAATCCATAGAGCCCAATTCACCGTGCGTTTGGTGCTTCCCTTCGGGAACAGCTTTTTCAAGCTTCTGCGCGAGAAGCTTCGCTGGGGCTAAAGTTTTTGTGTGAGCACGGCTCTCCACAGCCGTGCGTTCGGCCCTGCCTGTATTTTCGTGAGCACGGCTCTCCAGAGCCGTGCGTTCGCCCGACCTGCGGAATACCGGATGCTTCCGGAGACTCGCCGGCACATGAGCTTTTCGTGAGCACGGCTCTCCAGAGCCGTGCGTCGGCCTCTGCCTGTATTTGTGTGAGCACGGCTCTCCAGAGCCGTGCGTTTGGCCCCTGCCTGTATTTTCGTGAGCACGGCTCTCCAGAGCCGTGCGTTTGGCCTCTGCCTGTATTTATGTGAGCACGGCTCTCCAGAGCTGATGCGATAGGCTAGGAAAGACGGACGGGTCTGGAGACCCGTCCGCACACAATTCCTCTTTCCGTCAGCACGGCTCTCCAGGGCCGTGCATTCGGCCGGCGCTCTCACCAAGGCGAAGCGCCACCTCGCAGGCTTGAATCACAAATCAGCTCCGACCACAGATTGAATCCCATCCTGCGGCATAGCCTTTCGAAGGCTGCGACGGGGAACCCCACGATATTGAAATAGCAGCCCTCGATGCGGTCGACGAAAAGGGACGCGCAGCCCTGGATTCCATAGGCTCCGGCCTTATCCCGGTACTCGCCGGTCCCGACGTACCACTCTATCTCGCTCGGGGAAAGTCGCCGGAAGTGAACCCTTGAACGGCTCGAGGCCGTCAGGGCCCGTCGTGTTGCGCAGTCCAGCAGGCAGAGGCCTGAGATGACTTCATGCCGGCGTCCGCTCAGGCTTTCGAGCATCGCGCGAGCCTCGGCGCGCGACGAGGGCTTGCCGAGGATCCTGTTTCCCAGGACAACAATGGTGTCGGCGCCGAGGACGAGTCCGGAGGATCGCCCGTCAGCCACCTCTCGGGCCTTCATGCGGGCAACGCGGACCGCGTATCGGGCGGGCGTTTCGTGCGGCTTACGCAGCGGCTCCATGATCCGGCTGGGAGACACCTCGAATTTCAAGCCCAGGCGGCTCAGGATCTCCTTACGGCGCGGCGACGCCGAGGCCAGAATCCACCCAGGCTTTCCTTTTTTCCCGCGTGTCGTCAACCGGCCGGTCCTCCCGCTCATTCTCTAGAACTGATAGCGCAACCCCAATTGGAAGGCGCGCGGAATTCCTACGGTTGCGGTGATTTTTCCGAAATCGTCGCTCGACAGGTTGTTCTCCGGCAGGGCGAAGCGGGTGTGATTGAAAATGTTATACGCCTCGATGCGGAAATGCAGTTTATGCCTTTCGGTGACGTGAAAGTCCTTGAACAACGCCACGTCCAGATTGGAGTAAGACTGTCCGATGAACGCGTTTCGTCCCGTGTTGCCTTCTTCGCCGGCGGCCGGGTAGCCGAACTGGGATATCTGATCCTGGTTAAACCAGTAAGTCGCGTTGTTGTAGTTGTAAATGTTGCCGATTGACGTGGAGCCCCCGCTGAAATCGGCCAGGCTTTGGACGCCGGCGTAAAGCGTCTCGCGGTCCGTGACGACGCTGAAGCGCGGCCCGCTTTCCCAGATGTAGTGCGCGCTGATGTTCCATCCCGCGAAAAATCCCATCAGCCGGGACATGTCGGAGTCGGGCTGCCGCACGAACGGGAAACTGTAATTCAACGCGATGTTCAGCACGTGCTTCCGGTCGAGGTCGCTGGGAGTCTTGTCGGTCTTGAAGTCCAGGCTGTCGGGAGTGCTGACATAGTCGTTGCCGTCGGCGGACAGCGTGTCGCGGGTCGAGCTCATTGTATAATTCGCGCGCAGTTGATGGCGGCGCCCGCTGGTCCGCATCCCCATCTGGACAGCATTATAGGAGGATTCGCCGACGGCCGACCCGACGATGAACCGGTCGAATTGCGGGAAGTTGCGGATGTAATAATCGGACACACCCGCGGGTGCGTAAGTATCGTAATAGTACCGGTCCAGGTTGTCTGCTGCGGTCCCCGCCTGCCCCGTGTCGAAATTGTATCCGCCGAGGGCGTTGATGGCGCCCAGGGGCGACCCGAAAAGCCGGACAAGCGTGTTATCTTCCGGGACGGAAGTCCCCATATCCCGATAGGCTTGGAGTTCCTTGAACGACTCAAGAAAGTCGCCTTCCGTCTTGGTCTGATTCAGATTGAGGTACTGGAACAGTTTTTTTCCGCGCGAACCGACATAGCCTATTTCCCAAACGGCCCCCCAATGACTCTTTTCCAGGGTCAGGTTGAACTGGTGGATGCGGGGCGTGCTCAGGTTCGCGTCGAAAATCGCTATGGACGCGGAGCGCGTCGCGGGCGGGGTCAGGTCCGGCGGCGGAGGCTGGGGGACGGCCGGGATCCCATCGCTCAGACGCAGGTCGGTCCCGGAGGAATTCGGGTAAAGCGAGGACCTCTGGATAAAACCGTAGCTGTTCGCGTCAATGAAGTTCGTAATCGCCCCGATCAGGCGGTCGTAATAGATTCCGTAGCTCCCGCGCAATAAAGTCTTTCCGGTGCTGTAGGCGTCCCAGGCGAAGCCGACGCGCGGTGCGAAATCCTTCGAGCTTCGCGCATACCAGTCGCTCCCCCGAACGATGGAAAAATCCTGGATGTTGGCCGAGGCGCCGACCTGCCCGGCTTTATCCAGCACGGCCTGCAGATCGTTTTTCTCTTTGGGGACAGTATTGATCTCGTAGCGCAGGCCCAGGTTGAGCGTCAGATTCGGCTTTATCTTCCAATCGTCCTGGATGTAGGCGGCGTACTCCCGAAAAATGTAATCGCGCGTTTTCGGCGTGCCGGCGGGCGAAAACGACTCCAGGTCCGAATGAAAAGTCCGGGAGACGCTCTCCATCCTGCCCAGGAGGTCGTTGTAAAGGTTTTCGAAGGTCTCGCGGTCCTCGATGGAAATTTCCGATTGCTCCGACGGGCCGATCGAGTCGGCCGGGGCGTTCCCCATTCCCCTCCCGAAGGTCACGTCGGGATAAACGCCGGCGTAGTCGCTGCTCGACAGCAACGTCCGGCGGAAAGTGAACCCGTACTTCAAGCTGTGGTTTCCCTTCGCGTGCGCGAGGTTATCCGTGACTTCAAATACCGGCGAAGCATAGGAGCGGGGAAAAGAAGGATCGAGCGGGTTGAACCAGGAATTGGCCAGAAACATCGGACCGGACGAACGGACGTCCCGGATGCGCTCGGTTTCGGGCCTCAGGTAGCCGGCGCGGAATTCGTTGATCATTTGAGGGCCGACAATCCAGTCCCATCCCACGGCGAATCCCCAGAGGTTTTGGCGGAAGATACCTTCCTGTTCCTGCGGATAAGTGGCGTCCGCTTCATCCCAGACGTCCGTATCCCTTGAGCGGTTCCAGTTGAAACGGAAGAAAAGATGGTGGTCTGCATTCCGGCTGTGATCCACGCGGACCGCCAACCGGTTCCGCCGCTCGTATACCGGGTTGTCGAAGCGGAATCCGGCCGTGTTCAGCATATCCCCGATATCGTTGTTGTTCGGATCGGGGAGCTTCTCGAGGATTGCAGCGATGGCCGGGTCGATTCCAAGGCCGCGCGGATCGTTCGCGGCGATGTCAAAAGTGCGGAGCGTCGACTCGTCCCGTTGCGTATCCTCCGGCTCGTACCATCGGAAGAGGCCCGATTTGGCTTCCTCCGTGAGAACCAGGCGGTTGCGGATGAGCTGGCGGTCCGTACGCGTGGCTTCGTAGTTCGCAAAAAGCAGGGCCTTGTCTCCGAAAGGTCCGGAGGCGGATGCCCCGTAGATGTTGCGGAGATACCCCGGCCGGGACAGGTTCTGCGCGTTGTTGAAAAAGTCGTTGGCGTTCAGGCGCCTGTGCCTGAAGTAGTCGTAGAGGCTGCCCGACCAGGACTTCGAGCCGGAAGGCGACACGGCCATGAACTGCGCACCCCCGGAACGGCCGTATTCGGCCTTCGCGCCCGTGGTGACGATCTGGATTTCCGAAATACCTTCGGCGTTCAGGGGCAGAAGGGAAGAA
>CAYZTZ010000142.1:0-8485 GCA_964481255.1 uncultured Acidobacteriota bacterium
CCGGCGGCCCCGGGAACAGGCCGGCGCACGGCTCTGGAGAGCCGTGCTCACATAAAAGCGAAGGATCTCGCTCACTGCCGTTCATCCCTTGCCCTGCATATCCCGCGATTGGTTTTCTTCCAGTTCCGCGAGCTCATCCATTTTCCGGAGGTATTCAAACACCTCCCGGGCTTCCTCCTCGTCAATGACGCTGATGGCGAAGCCCACGTGCACAAGAACATAATCCCCGATCTTGACTTCAGGCACATAGGCCAGGTTAACCTGTTTTATGATCCCGCCGAAATTGACTTTGCCGATGCGGAAAACGGGGTCCTCGCCTTCAATGCTTTCGATCTTTCCTGGAACCGCCAGGCACATGTTTCAACTCCATTCAGCGGTCAGCAGTGCGTTGACGAATGTCGCGCCGCAATGATCCGCAAACCATCTCTCAAAATGCTCCCGCTCACCATCACTCCTCTGTCTACCCCTGACCGCTGACCGCTAACCGCTAACCGCTAATACATCGCGACGCCGCGACGACCTGGCCGAGGGAAATGCCTCCGTCGTTGGGCGGAATCCTCTGGTGCCAATAGGGCTTGAAACCTTCCGTTTGCAGTCTCTGGACTGAACGCTCCGTCAGGTACCTGTTTTGGAAGCACCCTCCGGTCAGGATGACGCGTTCCTCTCCCACCGAGCGGGCGGTCTCTATAATGATCTCCACCATAGTATTGTGGAATTTTCCGGCAATCCGCGCCAGAGGAATCTGGTCCCTGGCGTCGCCCAGGAGCGCTTCCATCATGGGCTCCCAATCCGCGATGAACAGGACCCCTTCGCCCGCGACCCCGGGATCCGGCCGTTTCAGAGAAAAGGGATAGACCTCGTCGGTTCCATCAGGTCCGACGGCGAACTCCAGTTCCATGGCCGCCTGCCCTTCGAACCGCATTCTTTGCCGCAATCCCGCCAGGGAAGCGGCCGCGTCAAATAGACGTCCCGCGCTTGTCGTCCAGGGTGAATGGATTCCGTTTTGCAGCATTCTGGCCAGGACTTTGATCTCGGAGTCTCTGAAAGCAAGGACCGGGTTTAGATCCTTTCGCCCGAACACGGCGTCCCCCATCATTTCGTACAGGACGCCAAGGGCCGTCCGGCGGGGTTCCTTAACGGCGGACGCGCCGCCGGGCAGGCGGAATTTCCGGAACGTGGCGACGCGGGTATAGGATTTTTCGTCCGTGAGGAGAAACTCCCCTCCCCACACGGTGCCGTCCGAACCGTAGCCCGTGCCGTCCCACGACACGCCCAGCACGCGGCCGTCGATCTCGTTTTCCGCCATGCAGGCCGCGACGTGGGCGAAGTGATGCTGGATCTGAATCAGGGGAATGCCGCTGTCCCTGGCGAATCTGGTCGAAAGGTAGTCCGGGTGCATATCCGCTGCGATTCGGGCCGGATCGGTCCGATAGAGGCGGCGGAAGTCGCAGATCACGCGCTCGAAGGCCCGGGATGCCTCCCTGTTTTCCAGGTCTCCCACGTGCTGGCTGACGAAAACGCTCTCCCCGACGCTCAACGCAACCGTGTTTTTCAGGTGCGCGCCCACCCCCAGGACGCCGGGGAACGTGCGCCCGCAATCGACCGGCAGGGGCGCGTAGCCTCGCGCCCGCCTGAGGATAAGCTCGCGCCCCATCATCATCCGCACGATGGAATCGTCCGCGTGCCGGACGATGGGACGGTTATGGACGAGAAAGAGATCGGCGACGCCCCCCAGACGGTTCAGGGCATCGCGCTCATCGATGCAGATCGGCTCGTCCGAAAGATTGCCGCTGGTCGCGACCACGGGAAAGCCGATTTCCCTCATCAGGAGATGATGGAGGGGCGTGTAAGGCAGCATGACTCCCAGGTAGGGATTGGAGGGCGCGACGGTGTCGGCGATATGGCGTCGGACGGTTCCCTGCCGGCGGCTGAGAAGCACGATCGGCGACTCCGGGGCGGCGAGCAGGCGCGCTTCGAGTTCCGAGACGGCGCAATCGCCCCGGACGTCCTCCAGGGAAGGGTACATCAGAGCAAAGGGCTTTTCCTCCCGGCGCTTTCTCCGGCGCAGGGTGTCGACCGCGCTTGGGCTGCGGGCGTCGGCGAGCAGATGGAAGCCGCCGAGCCCTTTCAGCGCGACGATCCGGCCCCGCCGAATCGCATCGGCCGCTTCCCGGAGAGCGTCGTCGCATTCGGACAGTATCGCGCCCGCGCGGTCCCACAACTGCAAGGCGGGTCCGCAGGCGGGACACGCGATCGGCTGCGCGTGGAAGCGGCGGTCCAGAGGGTCCTCATACTCCTTCCGGCAGTCCGGGCACATTTCAAAAGATTTCATCGAGGTGTTGCAGCGGTCGTAGGGGAGAGCTTCGATGATGGTGAAGCGCGGGCCGCAATGCGTGCAGTTGGTGAAGGGATACCGGTAACGGCGGGCTGCGGGATCGAGCACCTCGGAAAGGCATTCGGCGCAGGTGGCGATGTCGGGAAGTATCAGGGTGCTCCGGGCCCCCGCCGATTCGCTTCTTCGGATTTCGAAGCCTTTGAAATGGACGGGATCCAGGAATGAAAATTCAAGGCTCTGGATATAGGAAGGGGAAGGCCTTTCCCTTTGGAGCCTCAGGAGAAAGGATTCAAGGTCCGCTTTCTCCCCCTCGACCTCGATGAAGACCCCCTGCGGCGAATTGAGCACCCATCCGGGAAGTTTCATCTCCGCCGCGAGCCTGTAAACGAAAGGCCTGAAACCAACGCCCTGAACGGCTCCCCGGATGGCCACGCGCATTCTCTGGATCACGGCGCCGTAACGTCCTTCTTTCTGAGCCAGTCGCACCACTCGGAAATGCCGGCTCCCGTGAAGCAGGATGTCTCGAAGATCCGAAGCCCCGGGTTGATCTGCAGCGCGTTGCTTCGCAAAGTCTTAAGGTCGCAGTTCACGTGGGGGATCAGATCCGTCTTGTTGATGATCAGTACGGTGGAATTGCGGAACATCCCGGGGTATTTCAGCGGTTTGTCATCCCCCTCCGTGGTGCTCAGAACCACAACTTTATGGGCTTCGCCGAGGTCGTAGTTCGCGGGACAGACGAGGTTGCCCACGTTTTCAATGAAAAGCAGGTCGATCCCTTTGAGATCCAATTTCGCCATGGCGTCCTCGACCAGTTTCGCTTCCAGATGGCATCCGCCCAGGGTGACGATCTGAATGACCGGAACGCCGTAACCCGCCACGCGCCGCGCGTCAAGGTCCGTCTGCACATCTCCCTCAATGACCGCGATCTTCATGGAATTTTTCAATTCCTGGAAGGTTTTTTCCAGAATGCTGGTTTTTCCGGCGCCGGGGGAGCTGACGAGGTTCAGCGCGAATATTCCGTTTTCCTGAAAAAAGCTCCGGTTGCGGCGCGCGATTTCATCGTTCTTTTCCAGCACTTTCCGCTCGATAGTCAAAATGCTCATGGCGATTCGTCCCCGTCATCCTGAAGCTCGACTTCGACGATTTCCAGTTCCCTGCCGGAAATCATCTCAAGGTTGTTGCTCTTGCACTGCGGACAGATAAAGGCGAGGTCCTCCATTCCGAAACTGTTGCCGCAGTCCCTGCAGCGGAATACAGTCGGGACTTCCTCTATAGCCAAAGCGGCCCGGCGCATCGGGGATTGGCCGGCGATAACGGTGAAGCAAAAATCGAGCGATTCCGGGATCACGCCCGAGAGCTTTCCGATTCGCATCCGCACGCGCCTGACCGACGGCGCCTGGTCTTCCGGAACCGATTGCCGTACAATGTCGAAAATGTTCTGCGCAATCGCCAGCTCGTGCATAACAGCCCGGACCTTTATCTTGCAACAGGTTGCAGGAAATAGACTTACATTGGAACCACGCCCTTCCCGCCGGCCCTCTTTAAGAATACCATAGCGCGCCGTGCCCGCGCATAAAAAATAAAATCCCGGCGCAGCAAGGCGGAAGCGGCCGCAGGAGTAGCGGAGGCCGCAAATTTAACGGAATGAATTGATTAAGGCGTTTTTCGGCATCCATTTGGGAGCCCGTCAAAAAAGGGGTTGCTTGGGCACGCCCGGAATGCTAGCCTTTTGGGGTTATGCAATGCATTAATGTCATAATTCTACCTCATACCTCCATATCGCCATTGGCGCTGGTGTCTTGTTTTTCTCCTGAATCCTATTTGATTTGACCTGGAGCATTTTCTTTCGCCGGTATCGGGAGATTGTGCCTTTTCCAGTAGATGAAAGCATATGCGTAACAACAGGCCAAACGTGCGCAAGAGGCGCGCTTCATTAATCCGGAAGGCAGTCATTTTTACGGCTGTCGCCTGTTTTTTTTACACCGCCCACCGCGAATGTGCCACGCTTCCGGGCAAGCCATTAAATAATAAAGAGATAGGAGGACGCATCACGGCGCTCCCGGAAGAGTTCGAGGCGACGGCGTATTGCCTGAAGGGGATAACAAAATCGGGGTCGAAAGCGGCTCCCGGATGTGTCGCGGCGGACCCCGAGGTCATACCGCTTGGTTCCCTGATTCATGTGGATTCCCCGTTGATGGGGGGCATTTACCAGGTTCTGGACACCGGCGGGTTGATCAAGGGGAAAATCATAGACATTTTCATCCCAAGTTACGACGAATGCATCGAATTCGGAAGGAGAAGGGTGAAGGTTAAGGTGCTCCGTCACGGATTTGCCGGCAGCCCTATCCCCGGCCGCCCGAGAGAGAAAGCGGAGCTTCGCACGGCGGATGAATAAACCGCCCCGCATCTTTTCTTAGACAGGGCCATTCCACAGAATTCCCCGGATTGCCTATCGCACGGGCCCGGAGGCTCGCGCTCTCATAGGATAGAATGTGCGTTCGCCTGTTGAACGGCGCATTGCAGAATTTCGTACGGGTTGACGCGCAATGAGTTGGTGCGGCTCAAGGGCGATTGATATAAAATGCATTATTTGCAAACTGGAATCCGATGATACGGGCCATCATCCTCGATTTTAACGGCGTCATTATCGATGACGAAGCGCTGCATTTCGCGACCATGAGGGACGCCGTCGCTGATCTAGGCATCCGCCTGACCAGGGAGGAGTATTGGGAAAAATATCTCCCCCTGGACGACGCGCGGTGCCTCGATGCGGTTTGCGACGATTACGGCGTCCGGCTGAGCAATGAAGATCGGGCGAAAGCCCTCGAGCAAAAGGTGAGCCTTTATTATCGGATGCTCCAATCGGGCATTCCCCTGTTTCCCGGAGCGGCCGGATTCATCAAGGCGGCCGCCGGGCGCTACCCTCTGGCTCTGGCGTCGGGCGCGCGCCGCGAGGAGATCGAGACCGTGCTCGATTTCGCCGGTCTGAGGTCCTGTTTCGCGGTTATCGTGGCCGCGGAGGATTTTGTGCAGGGAAAACCCCATCCGGAAAGCTTCCTTCTGGCCTTGAATCTTCTGAACGCGGCAATCGGCCGCGACGCGCCGCCGATTCAACCCGGGGAATGTCTGGTCATCGAAGATTCGGTGGGCGGCATCCAAGGGGCCAGAGCGGCCGGGATGCTTTGCCTGGCCGTAAGCAACAGTTATCCGCGCGAAATGCTGAAGCCGGCGAACAGGATTGTGGATTCTCTGGAAGACATCGACGTGGACGGCCTGCAAGCCCTTTTCGGGGGACCGGCGTGATACAAGAAACCTTGAAGGCCCGACAGGCCTTCTACGATATCGCAGCCCTGGACGAGGACGCATTTTCTCTGGACCGGGCGGCCCTTGCCTTGGCGATGGAGGAGTATCCTTATTTGAACGTGCAGGAGTACCTGCGCCGTCTGGACACTCTCGCGGCCAGGGCGGGAGCCCTCGCCGGCGTCGACCGATCGCCGGTGAACATCATTGAAAGCATCAACGAGGTCCTTTTCGTGCAGGAGGGCTTGCGGGGCAACAGCGAAGATTACTATGATCCTAGAAACAGCTTTCTCAATGAAGTCCTCGACCGCAAACTGGGAGTCCCCATCTCGCTGTCCGTCGTCTATATGGAAACAGCCCGGCGCATCGGCTTCGTGGTCGAAGGCATCGGCTTGCCGGGGCACTTTCTGATGAAACATGTCGCCGACGAGCGCGAGATCATCATCGACGCCTACGACCTCGGGAGGATTCTCACGCCCGGCGATTGCCAGGACCTTCTCGACAGGATGCATGACGGCGAGATAACCATGAATTCTGCGATGCTTCAGCCGATGGGGAAAAAAGCCATCATTACCCGCATGCTCTACAACCTCAAAGGCATCTATTCCCAGAGGGAGCAGTATTACAAGGCCATCTCCGCCATCGATAAGATCCTCATGCTTAATCCCGGGGCTCATTCGGAAATCCGGGATCGGGGCATCCTCTACATGCAGACGAGCCTGTTCGCCAAGGCGCTGGCGGATCTGGAATCCTATCTGGCGCACACGGCCGCCCCGGATGACGTCCTGTACGTGAAGAATCATATCAGGACGCTGCGCAGCATTGTCTGCGAGGGGAATTGACTCGCCCGGCGTCCCCGGTCCTAACCCCTGCCTCGGAAACAAACATGCGGACATCGGGCCTTCGCCGGCGGCGGCAAGCTTCCGCGGAGCGGGGCGGAACAAGCCAATGCGCTCCAGAGACGCCATAAGCAGCAAAAGGAGAAGCTATTCACGGATCTCGGCCTGAGCTGCGCCGTGGCTCTGGATGGCCAGAAAGCGAATGCCGAGCGCTGCCGTTCCCGCCGCCAAGAAATATCCCGCGGCCGTATAAAGCCGTGTGCTGAGGGAGAGAATCTGATGCCAGATCAGGTTCCATCCGAGCAATTCGCGTGAGGCGATCGCCCATAAAGCCAGGTAATAGGGGATCCCCGCGGCCGATATCCAAATCCAGTTTTTCACCCGCCCGCCCCATTGCGCTCGAGGACCTGTCAAAGCCCAAATCAATGAGGGAAGCGATAAAAAGGCTGAAGCCCAGTAGGAGTTCCGAGCAAGAGCGAAAATCGAGAGGATCAAGAGAAAACCCAGAAGGATCGTCTTTGAAGCATGGAAGTCGGGCGCGGGCATGCCGCGGAATGAGTATTTCGCGGCGGCATAGCAGACGGCCGCCGCAAACAGGCCGATCGCGAAAATGCCTCCCGGAACGCCCCATGGCGGATTCTCGAGAACCGGGTCCCTGGCTGTCGCCGGGTAAAGGGCGTAAACAGGGATCAGGCGCAACGCGCGAAAGAGCCCGATTGAAAAATAGACGGCCAGAAGGGGAAGCACGGCGGCAAAGCAGGCCCACGCTTCCCGCGCGAAACGGCCGGCGGTCAGGTTCCGGTGGTGATTTGCAAGGTGGAAATAGAAAATGAGAACAAGGGGCAGGAAGGACAAGGCGTGAAGCGCCGCCGCGGCCTTGGGCCGGAGAAAAAGAGAATCGCGAAGCCTGAGATATTCCGACGATTGGGCCGGGACGGACTCGAGCTCGTCCAGAGATCTCATAATGCGTTCGGCGACCAGTCCGTAGCTCTCGATGCTTGCGGTTCTCAGATGTTCCAGAGTGTCCTGCGGCGAGTGATACACGGATTCCTGAAGCGCCAGGTCGACCGATTTGCTTCCCAGATTGATGGCCGGGATGCCGGCTCGCAGAAAGGGCCCCTGGTCTGCCTTGGGGATTTGAAGCGCCCTTTCAAAATGCTCCGCAAGGCCCGACGGTTCCAAAATCGGCAGGCCTTGCGCCTCAGCCGCCCGGCGAGCCATTGTTCTCAGCCATGGAGGGGAGAATCCCCGCCCAAGGCCGGTTTCTTCAAGGGTGACGGCGACCAAATCGCCGGGAGCCACATAGTCCAGCGAGAGGGCGACAGCGATACGGTCTCTTTCAGGATAGCTGTTTATAACGTCCTGAGCCCCCAGCATGCCCCATTCTCCGCCGTCGGATAGAACCACAAGGAAGCTTCTTTTTAGCGGGCTCAATGCGAATATACGGGCTATTTCAAGCAGAACACCTACGGCGGCCCCATTTTTTATAGCCCCCTGTCCTGAGGTCCTTGCTGTGTCAAAGTGGGCGATTATGGTCAATATCTCCTCATTTTTACCTTTCTTGTGGGCAAAAATATTCCTACCGATGCGCTTTTTCCCGGCTATTCTGCTATCAAAGTGGGAATAAGTGGTCTCGTAGCCCAGATCTGCAAGATACTGCTGCAGGTATCCTGTGGACTGGCGGGACTCGATGCTTCCAAATACGCGCTGCGGGTATTGAGAGACGAATTCACGCGTGGCTGCCAGCGCCCTGGCGGCTTCAAATAAAGGAGCCGACTTGGTCAAAGGAGGGGGCGCCTCGCGAACCGAAAAAACAAAAGGGGAAACAAGCCATATAAAAACGACAAGTCCGATGGCGCCGATACAGATTCTCTTCTGGCTGGGACTCATGATATTCCCCCTATCAAACAGTGCCCGGTGTTGCAGTCCAAATTTTCGTGAGCACGGCTCTCCAGCGCCGTGCGTTAGCCTATTGTTCAGACAGACGGACGGGTCTGGAGACCCGTCCGCA
>CAYZTZ010000143.1:0-8453 GCA_964481255.1 uncultured Acidobacteriota bacterium
AGCGATCTTTTTAATTTCCCCGTTATTAGACAGCCTCTGGAGACCCGTCCGCACACGATTCTTTCGTGAGCACGGCTCTCCAGAGCCGTGCGTTCCCATGCTTCCCGGACCCTCAGGAAAGGATGTCTAAAACCCGGCATCCCATCTCCCTTTTAGTGAGACTAAAGAACCGGTGCAATGATTCCGCGCTAGATCAGCCGGGAGAGCGTTTCACCTATATCGGCGGGGCTCAGGGCGACATGGATGCCGCATCGCTGCATCGCCTCGATCTTTTCGGCAGCCGTGCCTTTGCCTCCGGAAATGATCGCCCCGGCATGCCCCATCCGTCTGCCGGGAGGCGCCGTCCTCCCCGCTATAAATCCGACCACGGGCTTTTTCATGTTTTCCTGAATGTACTTCGCGGCTTCCTCCTCCGCGGTCCCTCCGATTTCTCCCACCATGACGACCGCCTCGGTGCCGGGATCCTGATTGAAGAGGGTCAGGGCGTCGATAAAACTGGTCCCGACAACCGGATCCCCCCCGATCCCGATGCACGTGGACTGCCCGATATTCCGCTCGGAAAGCTGATGAACCGCTTCGTATGTCAGGGTGCCGCTGCGCGAGACGACGCCGACGGCGCCTTCCTTGAAAATCTGTCCCGGCATGATGCCGATCTTGCATTTTCCCGGCGATATGATCCCGGGGCAGTTCGGTCCGATCAGGCGGCTCCCGGATTGCGAAATCATCGCCATCACCCGTACCATATCCAGAGTCGGAATGCCTTCCGTGATGCAGACGATCAGGGCGACACCCGCGGCCGCCGCTTCCATGATCGCGTCCGCCGCGAAAGCGGGGGGCACGAAAATGACCGACGCATCGGCGCCCTCCTTCTCCACAGCCTCTTCCACGGTGTCGAAGACCGGAATGCCTTCGTGGACCGTCCCGCCTTTCCCGGGGGTAACGCCTGCGACCACTTGCGTTCCATAAGCCCTGCACTGCAGGGCGTGAAAGGTGCCCTCTTTTCCCGTGATGCCCTGAACCGCCAGACGCGTGTTTTTATCAACCAGTATGGCCAATGGAATCCCCCCCTTTATTTGGCTAGCGCGACAACCTTTTCCGCGGCGTCCTTCATGCCGTCCGCCACCGTGAAACGGAGTCCCGAGTTGCGAAGAATCTCCTGCCCCTTTTCAACATTGGTGCCTTCCAGGCGAACGACGACTGGTATATTCACGCCGATCGACCTGGCGGCTTCCACGACGCCGCTGGCGACGACGTCGCACCGCACGATTCCGCCGAAGATATTGATAAGGACCGCCTTGACGTTGCGGTCGCCCAGGAGGATCTTAAACGCGTTCCGGACCTGCTGGACGGTCGCGCCGCCGCCGACGTCGAGAAAATTGGCTGGATTCCCGCCGGCAAGCTTGATGATGTCCATCGTCGCCATGGCAAGACCCGCGCCGTTCACCATACAGCCGATGTTCCCGTCCAGCCGGATATAGTTGATGCTGTTGCGCGAGGCCTCGATTTCAAGCGGATCCTCTTCGTAGAAATCGCGCAGCCGGAGCAGTTCCTTGTGCCGGTACATAGCGTTGTCGTCGAAGGTCACCTTGGCGTCCAGCGCGTAGAGTTTGCCGGTCTCCGTGAGAAGGAACGGATTGATTTCCACGAGAGAGGCATCGACCGTCTCAAAGGCGCGGTAGAGCGCCGCGATGATCTGCGTCGTGGGCCCCAGAAGTTCCCCCGTGAGGCCCAGACGGAAGGCGAGCTTCCGCAACGCATAGGGCTGCAGACCGATTGCCGGATGAACGAACTCCTTGAATATCAGATGCGGGGTCTCCGCCGCGACCTTTTCGATGTCCATCCCCCCCGCCGGCGAAGCCATGATGACGGGACGATGGCTCCCCCGGTCCACAACGATGCCCAGATAGAACTCCTTCCGGATGGGAAGCGCCTCCTCGATAAGGACGCGCCGCACCTTGCGGCCCTCCGGCCCGGTCTGGTGGGTCACCAGGGTCATGCCGATCATCTTGGCCGCAAGGGCCTCGGCCTCCTGCGGCGTGGATGCAAGCTGGACCCCTCCCCCCTTCCCGCGCCCACCGGCGTGAATCTGCGCCTTCACGACGACCGTCCCGCCGAGACGGACGGCTATTTCGTACGCCTCATAGGGGCTCGACGCCACCTCGCCGCGAGGGATGGGGACGCCGAACCGGGCCAATACCTCTTTAGCCTGAAACTCATGTATTTTCACGATGCATCCTCGCCCCTTCAGGCCCCCCTACGGAACCCGCGGGGTATGGTGAATGCCTGCGAGAAACGCCCGAAGCCGTAGGGGGCCGCGGGCGGACGCGTTATTTTATTGCACCGGATGGAAGCGTTCAAATGAAAAGGGACGCAGCGGCGGCGCCGCGCCTTCTCTCTTCGGCCGGGCGTTTCGATAACGGAAACTCGGGAGGAGCCGGACGCGGGATCTGGTAGCGCTACTGGGATTCGAACCCAGGTTTGATGGCTGAGAACCACCCGTCCTAGTCCCCTAGACGATAGCGCCGCGGCCGGCAGGGATACTACCAAAGGGCCGCGGCGCCGTCAACTTGGAGATCGGGAACCAAGGATTCGAGATTCGAAATTCCGTGCTTGCGCCACGCCGCCCGTAATCCATCAACGATATCCTGCATCCCGCATCCCTCCATGATTGCACGTCGGGTATATAATGGAGGCGCGGGTGAGGGCATTGCATTGCAAAAGAATAAGGTGATTCTGGCCTCGCCGCGCGGATTCTGCGCGGGCGTGGTCCGGGCTATTGACAGCGTCAGCCTGGCGCTCAACCTCTACGGGCAGCCTATCTATGTCCGCCGTGAAATCGTTCACAACAGGTACGTGGTTAATGACCTTCGGCAAAAGGGCATCATCTTTGTCAACGAGATCCATGAAGTGCCGGCCGGGAGCCGCGTTATATTCAGCGCGCACGGCGTGTCCCCCGAGATCCGCGCATGCGCGGCCGCACGACGCCTCCAGGTCATCGACGCGACCTGCCCGCTGGTCACCAAGGTTCACCGCGAAGCGGTGAACTACGCGCGCCGGGGATACTCCATCATCCTTATCGGCCACTCCGATCATGACGAGGTGATCGGCACCTTGGGCGAAGCGCCGGAAGCCATTCGGGTTCTGGACCCTGAAGCGCAAAGCGAGATCGATGCGTTGCGGGTTCCCGATCCTTCCAGGATCGTCTATCTCACGCAAACAACCCTGAGCCTGAACGACACCCGCCGCATTGTCGAAAGGCTGCGTCGGAGATTTCCCCTGATCAAGGCTCCGGCGGCCGAAGACATATGCTACGCGACGCAGAATCGCCAGAGCGCTGTGCTGCGGCTCGCCCGCGAGGCGGAAATGATATTGGTGGTCGGCTCCGCCAACAGCTCCAACTCCCGCCGCCTGGTGGAAGTCGCCAAAGACGCCGGGACTCCGGCGCACTTGATCGACGAAATTGAAGACATTCAACCCTCATGGCTGAGGGGCATGCAGCGAGTGGGGCTGACGGCGGGAGCCTCTGCGCCCGAAAGCCTGGTGGAAAGGGTCGTGCGTTATCTCAACGAACTCGGCTTCCCCGAAGTTGCGGAATTGGGCGGCATCGCCGAGAAAGTCGAATTTTCCATCCCTCCCGAACTGGCCCGGGCCGTCGTGCAATCAAGGAGCCGCCCTTGAGAATCCAAGGGGAAATTCCTCACAAATATTGGAATGGAAAAGAATTTGGGCTATATTAGGCTGTTTATTGCACGCGGGGAGAGGACAATTCCAGGATCAATGCATCGGAAACCTGCCTGCCGTGCGGGTATCATTCCGGCGAATGGAAGCCATCTATGGCGGAAGAAATCACTCTGGTGACCGGCGCGACCGGATTTATTGGGAGCCATGTCGTGCGGCAACTGCTGCGACGGGGCGACCGCGTGCGCATCCTGGCGCGCAATTCCAGCCGCAAGGCAAATATCGAGGCTTTGAGCTGCGAAATCGCCATCGGGGACCTCAAGGACCCGACGTCCCTGCTGCGCTGCGTTCAGGGCTGCCGCAGGGTTTATCACGTCGCTGCCGACTATCGCCTGTGGGCCAGCAATCCGCAGGATATTTACGACAGCAACGTGGGGGGCACCCGCAACCTGCTGTCGGCCTGCTGCGAAGCCGGGGTGGAAAGGGTCGTCTACACGAGCACGGTGGGAACCATCGGCATGCGAAAGGACGGCTTGCCCGCCGACGAGGACAGCCCCGTCAAACTGGACGACATGATCGGTCATTACAAGCGATCCAAATTCATTGCCGAGCAGGTTGCTCGCGAGTTCGCAGCCTCCGGCCTTCCCGTGGTCATCGTCAACCCCACGACGCCTGTCGGGCCGGGCGATCTCAAGCCGACTCCGACCGGCAGGATTATCCTGGAATTTCTCAAAGGGCGCATGCCCGCGTATGTCGACACGGGACTGAATGTGGTGGGCGTGGAAGACGTCGCGCGCGGTCATGTTCTGGCGGAGGAAAAAGGGCGGGTCGGGGAACGCTACATTCTGGGAGGAGAGAATTGGACGCTGGAAGAGATCCTGGACGCCCTGGCGCGGATATGCGGCCGGCGCACACCCCGCGTCCGCATTCCATGGACTCTGGCCTTTGTCGCGGGCTACCTGGACGATTTTTTTATGGGAACCGTCCTGCGGCGCGAGCCCCTGATACCGCTCGAAGGCGTCCGAATGGCCCGCTACAAAATGTACATCAGCAGCGAAAAGGCGCGCAAAGAGCTGGGGTACAACCCTCAGCCGGTTGAAAAGGCCCTGCGAGAAGCCGTGGAGTATTTCCGCAACGAGTGGCAGCCGGACTCCGCCCAGGACAGGGTTTCGAATCTGCGCGCCGATACGATCTGAAAAGGATGGGATGACGGCACCCCGATGATCACGCAGCAGACAGACGCGCCCTTCAGGGACGCCTCCAGCCGAAACGGCACGATGCGGGCCGCCGTATACCGCGGTCCGTCGACCGTCTCCGTTGAGACGGTCCCGATCCCGAAGATCTCGGGAGGGGAGATCCTGGTGCGCGTGCATACCTGCGGCGTCTGCGGCACCGACCTCAAGAAAATCGAGTACGGTCTGGTCCCGCCCCCGAGAATTTTCGGGCATGAGATCGCCGGCACGGTTGTCGACGTGGGCCCGCATGTGACCAGGTTCAAGGTCGGGGATCGCGTCGCGACGCACCACCACGTTCCATGCCGGAAATGCTTTTATTGCCGGAGAAAGCTCTTTTCCCAGTGCGAGTCCTACAGACGAACAGGCACGACCGCCGGCTTTGAGCCCGCCGGCGGAGGTTTCGCCGAATACGTCCGCGTTATGGATTGGATTGTGGAGGAAGGGACGGTCCCTATCCCGGAGACCGTGAGCTTCGAGGAAGCGAGCTTCCTGGAACCGCTCAACACCTGCCTGAAAGCCCTGGAAACGGCGGGCCTCGCAAGCGGCGAGACGGTGGTCGTCTACGGACAGGGGCCTGTCGGTCTGCTCATGATGCAGGCGGCATCCTGCGAAGGGGCGCGCGTTGTCGGGTTGGATCTTCTGGAGAGCCGGCTCGCCGTCGCGCTGGAACTGGGCGCCGCCGCGGCCCTGAACCCGGAAAGGGACGACGTCCGCGCGGTTGTCGCCGGGATGACGGAGGACCGGGGGGCGGATCTGGCTATCGTTGCGGCCGCGAGTCCGCGCGCCGTCGAGGACGCTCAGGCTATCGTCCGCAGGGGCGGGCGTGTTCTGCTTTTCGCGCAAACCGTCCCGGGCGAGAAGATCTCCGTGGACGCCTCGCGCATCTGCATGGAGGAGAAGAAACTCATCGGCAGTTACAGCGCCTCGGTCGAGCTTCAGGAAAAGGCCGCGCACCTGATTTTCGCGCGAAAAGTCAACGTGGCCAGACTCATCAGCCACCGGTTCGCATTGGAAATGCTCCCGGACGGGATCCAGCTGGCGTCGCACCCTTCGGAGCATTCACTAAAGGTTGTGATACAGCCATGAGAGAATTGATTGCCAGAGAGAAAATGACGGCGGCGGTTCTTTACGGGAAGAGGGACGTGCGCATCGAGCAGATCCCGATCCCTCGCATCGGGCCGGGCGAGGTCCTGGTGCGCATCAAGGCGGCTCTCACGTGCGGGACCGACCTGAAGGTCTACCGCCAGGGATTCCACGCCCGCATGATCGTGCCCCCCTCCGTGTTCGGCCATGAGCTTTCGGGGATTGTGGAGGAAGTCGGCGAAGGTGTCGAGAGCTTTTCGCCCGGGATGCGCGTCGTCGCCGCCAACTCCGGGCCGTGCAACCGATGCTTCTATTGCGAACGGCACCTGGCGAACCTCTGCGAGAATCTGGAGTTCATCAACGGCGCCTACGCCGAATTCATCAAGATACCCGAATCCATCGTCCGCCAGAACCTCCTTATCCTGCCCGACGGCGTCGGCTTCCACGAGGCGGCCCTCGTCGAGCCCTTGGCCTGCGTGCTGCGCGCCGTTGAAATGACGGGAATTGAGGAAGGGGACACGGTCGCCGTGATCGGGGTGGGCCCCATCGGCCTGATGTTTGTGCAGGTCCTCAAATCGTTGGGCACCCGCGTCATCGTCCTGGGAAACCGTTCGAGCCAGCTCGCGATCGCCAGGGCCATGGGAGCGGACCACGTTGTGGATTCCACCCACTCCAACGCCGTGGAACAGGTCCGCAGGGCGACGGCCAGAAGGCGCGGCGCCGATATCGTGATTGAGGCCGTGGGATCCAAGGAGACATGGCAGCAGGCCATGGGGATGGTGCGCCGCGGCGGGACCATCAACCTCTTCGGCGGGTGTCCCTCCGGCACCCATATCCTCCTGGACAGCACCTTGATTCATTATTCCGAGATCACCATCAAGGCGAATTTCCATCATACGCCGCGCCATATCCGGGAAGCCCTCGACGCCATCCACCGCGGAAAACTCACGGCCGGAAGCCTCATCACGGGCGAGGAGCGCCTTTCGGCCCTCGGCAGCGTCCTTGAAAGGCTGCTGAACCGCAACGGCGATCTCAAGATAGCCATCATCCCCTGAAACCGTTTTGCGGAAACCGCCTTCGGGAACAAGGAAGAGGCCCATGGAACCGGAACTGAGAGCCTCGTACAGATTCGCCGAAGATCTGGCCCGCCGGCGCGCCAGAAATTTCTACTACTCCTTTCTGGTTCTTCCGCCCGTCAAAAGGCGGGCGCTCTGCGCCGTCTACGCCTTCATGCGCCGCTGCGACGACGTCAGCGACGGCGACTCCAGCCTTGAAGCCAAACGCTCGGCGCTTCGCGCCTGGCGCTCGCGCCTGGACGACGCCCTGTCGGACGGCCGCCGCGAGGATCCCATCTGGGCCGCGTTCCGCGACACGGTGCGCAAATACACGATCCCCCTGCAGTACTTCCACTGGATCCTTGACGGCACGGAGATGGACCTGGACATCTCCCGCTACGAAACCTTCGAGGACCTCTACGCGTACTGCTTCCGGGTCGCTTCGGCCGTGGGGCTCGTCTGCCTCCACATTTTCGGATTCCGCGAGGAGCGGGCGAAAAAACTGGCCGAGCAATGCGGCGTCGCCTTCCAGCTCACCAACATCCTGCGGGACGTGAAGGAGGACGCCGACAGGGGACGCGTCTATCTGCCGGCGGAGGACTTGCGGCGGTTCGGCTACGAACCGGAGGAACTGCGGCGCGGCGTGGTGGACGCGAGGTTCCGGCGGCTCATGCGCTTTGAAGCCGACCGGGCGCGGGTGTATTATTCCGCGGCGCGCGATCTTATCCCGCTGGTCGAGGCGTCGAGCCGGCCGGCGCTCTGGGCGATGATCGAAATCTACGAACGGATCCTCGACAGGATCGTCCAGCGGCAATTCGACGTGTTTCGCGACCGCGTACGGCTGTCCGGCGGCGAAAAGTGCGCCGTCGCGGCGCGGGCGCTCTGGATGCGATATCTGGGAAAGACGGCCCGCGGCCCTGGGGATGAAAGAAAGGATGGGAATCATGCAGGATCCGGTCCATAATCCTCCCGAGTCCAAACACGCCGTCCCTGCGGCAAACCTGGCCGCAGGCCTGAAAGAGCCCGACCTGACGGAATCGGCGGAAGCCTCCCTGGGGCGCGCCGCCGACAGCCTGATATCCATGCAGGATCCCTCGGGATTCTGGTGCGGCGAACTCGAGGGGGATTCCATTCTCCAAAGCGAGTACATCCTGCTGAAATTCATCGTGGAGCAGGAAGACGACCCGCGCCTGCCCAAAATCGCCAACCACCTGCGCCGACAGCAGAGGCCGTCCGACGGAGCCTGGACGCAATACCCCGGGGGGAAGCCGGACCTGAGCGCCACCGTGAAGGCCTATTTCGCCCTGAAGCTGATGGGCGACAACATGAACGCCCCTCACATGCAAAAAGCGCGCGAGCTAATTCTCAGCCTGGGCGGGGCCGAGCGCTGCAACACCTATTC
>CAYZTZ010000144.1:0-6443 GCA_964481255.1 uncultured Acidobacteriota bacterium
TCCCTTTTGTTCCCCGGATCCGCTGTTCGCATTCCCTGCGTCGCGGAGCGTATGGCCGGTTGCCGATTACATGCTGTCGGGGCTGTTCCTACCACTGGTCCATCACTTCCCCTAAACCGAGCCCGCCCGGCATGGAGCCCTCGGCGATGCTCATTTTCGCATCGAGAACTTTGATAGGCCCGAAGAAGGTCAGAGGATCGTGGGGCCCGTCGAAGAACTGAACCTTTGCAAACCCCTTTGTTTGTTTGGTTCCCATATCCGGGGCCGGGGCCGGGCCGGTCACCTCGCCTTGCGAAGGGGTGCATCCTACGCACACGAGCTGGGTAAGAGGCGCCACAGAAGGTGCGGCGTTGGGGATGCGCTTTACCAGGTAAGTGGGACCCATCGCCGGCCATTTAACTGCCGGGGTTGAATCGGATATTGTGTATTCTATAGCCATAAGCGGAATGTTGCCTTGGTCTTTCAACCTGTTGCACGTGATGGTCCAGCCGGAATCGGTTTGCGTCCAGACTATATCCGACATTTTCTTGGGCCATCCCCAGATTTCCCGCCCGGCGATCAGTCCCATGTCGCTGTCGATGTATTCAATCAGTGTCGTCCAGCCGAGCCTGTCCTTCCATTTGACGGGTGCATTGATCGCAATCTCGTGGACATTAAACCCCTCGCAATCAGGGCTCCATCCCATCAGCAATACAAAAAGATCGCCGTCGCCGACAGGCTCCAGCGGTTTGGGGAGCGCCCGCCGGATCGCGCCTTTTGGGGCTTGGCAAAGGATTTGAATGACGTGGCTGTTATTGAAGTGGTGCGGCAGAGGCGGATACGGCGGAGAAAACTCCGGAGAAGGTACGAAATCGCCGCGAGGCGACTGCGCGCCCTTATCCCGAATAACATTCAACATTAAAAGGATTGTGATAACAATCAAAAAGAAGGCCGCGGCAATAAACCATACGTTCCGTTTCATCGTTTAATCCTCCTTTTCATTAGTCACTCTGGGCGACATAGCCGCATTATAAGCTAGAAGGCTGCCGTTTAGAAAATTGCCGGGTTTCAAATACTGGTTCCCACCGGGCTTTGGGAAGGCCGCTCGTCGCACGACACTCAGCGTTTTCTCTAGGCAATATGCGGGAGGCATGAGATCTCTTTGTTTTGCGTTTATTTGCAGTCCACTTCGAATCGATGGTGCCGTCGAAAACTCATGATTTGAAAGCGAAAGGCCCCGCAGAATCGGCAGGAATTAGTACACGGGGGAATACACGGGGGGAATACACGGGTGTCCAGTTATCTTCTGCATGGGCCGCTGCACGGGTGTCCAATTATCTTTTCAATTATTCAATTATCTCTATCCAATTATCTCTGGAAATGGGTGTCCCTGTTTCCTCCTCCCTGTTTCCTCCCTGTTTCCTCCTGTTTCCCCTGTTCACCTATTTCCTTCACTCGCTCGAGCTCTTCACTTGAGCTCTTCAGGCACTTAAGGCAGGTCGGCAAAGGAATCGGGAACTCGGGCAAGATGCGCACTTTGGAAGTGGCGCCGAGTTCCCAAAGCGATTATGATATGGAAAAGCGGAGGCCGACAATCCAACATGAAAGCCATAACGAGAAAAAACTTCATCATGCCGCGTTGGGCTGTTCCATACCTCGCGCTTCCATGCCTCCTGTGCCTATTCTGGGGCGGCGAAAAGGTCAGCCTCGCGCAGGAATCACAGGAATCGCAGGAGCCGATGCAGAGGGCCCGGAAAGGGCTTCACCCCTATGAAGCCTACGAAGGCTCAGAGCGATGCGCCGTTTGCCATAGGCAGATATCCATTCAATATCAACAGTCCGCCATGGCGAAATCGCAGGTGCTTCCCTGGGATCAGGCGGAATATTTCCAGCTCGCTCTTCCTCACACCAGAATTGAATCCAAAGTCGCCCCGGTCGAGGCGGGATGCATCAATTGCCATGCGCCCCAGGCCTTTTTAGCCGGAGACATCCCACCCCCGAAGGCCGGCAAGGCCGATCCCAAGGCGGACGGAGTCTCGTGCGATATGTGCCACTCCATCATCGGCCTCGACAGCGAGCCGCCCGTTAACGGCAACTTCGCCGTCAAACCCGGCAAGGTCAAATACGGCCCGAGAAAGGATTCCAAGCCCATGGGGCACGAAGCCCAGTACTCGTCCTTTTTCAAGGGATCCAAGCTATGCGGGACTTGCCACGACGAGACCAGCCCATACGGCGCCTGGGTCAAGGAAACCTACAGGGAATGGAGCAGCAGCCCTTATGCCGCAAACGGCGTGTATTGCCTGAGCTGCCACGTCCCGCCTGCTCCCGGGAAGTCGGCTTCCACAGGGACTGAGCGCAAGGATGTCGCGCAGCACCTTTTCCAGGGAGCCTATTCGCCCGGCATGCTGAACGGGGCCGCAACGCTTTATATCTTCCCGCTCAACAAGGAGATCCGCGCGGGACAGCCCCTGGAGATTTCCGTCGTGGTCGCCAATAGCCGCGCCGGCCACCGCATACCCACGGGATCCACCGAAGAAAGGCAGCTATGGCTCCGGCTGGAGGCGAAGGACGCCAGTGGAAAAACGTATCATATCCCTGCAAGTATCGCTCCCGGCGACTCCACCGAAAAGAGCTACAGTGTAACCACGAACAAACCGGCCTACAGAGACCTTGGGGAAATGATGGGTATCGCGGATTTCAAGGGAATCGCCAGAGATTCCCTGCCTGAGGGCGACCGCTTGTTCAGAAAGGTCTTCCTGAATCCCAAAGGAGAAGAAACCATCGCTCAGTGGTACGCGGCCGATACCGAGGTATTCGACAACAGGCTGAAACCTTTCGAGGCCGTCGCGGAGCAATATATCTGGAATGTGCCCGACGACGTCGCCAAGGGAAACCTCGCGATCACGGCGACTTTGCAATATCGCAGGCTCCCGCAGTCCGTCGCCGATCTCGTGGGCATCGGGCAGGTCCCTGTGCTTCACGTCGCTTCGGATCGAACGGTTGTGGAAGTGAAGTAGAAGTGAAATAGGACAACGATAATATTGAGCAGCCATTGAGAATGGATGGGCCATGAAGCAGGAAAATGGTAAGGCTCCGACTTAATCCCCTCAGGAGCGGATTAGGGCCGGCGAGTGTTTATCCATACAATGTCAGTTCCTTTGCCTTGATTTAATGTCCGTAGAGTATCGTTGTTCGGCCCCGAATTTAAGTGTGCAGGAGCCTAAAATGCCTGATGCCGAAAAAATCGAGATAAAGCAGGTCTATCAAATCTGCGTCGTCGTGAAGGATATCCAAAAAGCGATGGAGAACTACTGGAAAACCCTCGGTATCGGGCCCTGGAAGGTATATACGTTCCGGTCTCCCGATCTGTCCGGCACCGCCTTCCGCGGCAAACCGGAACCCTATTCGATGAAACTGGCCTCGGCGCGGATCGGAGCTCTTGAATGGGAGCTGATCCAGCCTCTGGAGGGGCGCAGCGCATACAAGGAGTTTTTGGAACAAAGAGGCGAAGGGCTGCATCACGTCGCCCTGGCCGTGGACGATTTCGACAAGACCGTCGCGGCGCTGGAAAAGCAGGGAGTGGGCGTCCTCATGAGCGGCAGCTTCCGCGGGACGACTTTCATGTATATGGACACCCAAGACTCCCTGGGCACACTGACGGAGCTCTGCAAGGTGCCTCCGGGGTTCCTGATGCCCGAGCCTGAAGCCTGCTATCCTTCGTCCGTTTAGCGTTATGGCGGTCTCCGCCGCTGCGCGGCATCCCCGGGCCGGCGTCCCGGGATGTCCCTATTTCTCCCCGCCCCTGTTCGCCTGTTCCCTGCGCCACGCATAATACCCGTCCAAGGCTTTCAGTTTTTCGAGATTCGGCATGGGTCTCGCGGAGGGTGAAGCGTCGAAGAACATGTACTTCGGGTCCTTCTCCGTGAAAGCGGGCCATTGAGGCAGGCCGGGACCGTTCGGGTCCCCCGACCTCGCGAAGTTGACAAAATAGGAACTTATCCTGTCGGACAGCGCGAGGTCTTCCGCTTTCGGCGGGCCGCCCGGACCGCCCCGGCCGAGAGTCTGGAAGGCGTAGGGAACATCCGTCCCATGACCGGCGCCGTCAGGGTTGTCGGGCGTGTGGTGGTCGAAAAAGTATACGTAAGCCTTTCCTTTCCCATGTTGCGACTGGAGGCGCGCCCACGTCCAGGTGTGCCATGCGAACGTGGTTTCGCGCCTGAGTCCCTTGGCAGCCCTGGCCGCCTCGGCGTCCGTCGCGTGCGGATAGGCTTTGAGAATTGCGTCCGCGTGCGGGCCGTAACCGGACCGGACCTGCTTTTCAAACTCGTCCGGCGTGGTTTTCATCTGCCGGAATGTTCCTGCCTCGTCGGAAGTCGTGCCGATCAGAATCGGGGTGTCGTTGAACCGCTTTTTGGAATAAAGCTCATATTGGTCGCCCGGCAGGATATGCCCGTCGGCCACGGGCCAGAAACGCCCTGCGCCGCCGGCGCTTCCCTTCTGGATCTGCTCGGCGCCCAGAGCCCGCGCCGCCTGGATGTCGCCGACGCCAAGCTTCTTGAGGAAAGCCGCTCCCAGGGTTTCCGCCAGCTTTAGGGAAGGGACGTCCTGGCCCGCCTCTTCATCGAAGCGCGGCGGCGCGAACGATCCGCCGCTCATGCAGATCGCGCGGTGAAAAAGGCCCCTGGCGTATGGCGAAGCCGCCAGCATGCTCACGGCCATGCCTCCAGCCGAGTGGCCGAAAATGGTCACTTGCGATGGATCTCCTCCGAAGCGCGACACGTTTCTCCTGACCCACTGCAGGCCGGCGATCAAGTCCTCCAGACCGTAATTGCCGGATCCCTTGCCGCTTTCACGACTGAGATCGGGGTGCGCCAGAAACCCGAACGGACCCACGCGATAGGCGACGCTCACGACGACGGCCCCTTTTCTTGCCAGTTTTTCCCCGTCATACATGGGAACGCTTGTCATTCCGCCGCTGAAGCCGCCGCCGTAAATCCATACGATGACGGGGAGTCTCTCTTTCGGGGTTTTCGCAGAAGTCCACACGTTCAGGTACAGGCAGTCTTCGCTGACCGTGTCCGGAGCGCCCATGACTTTGGCCATGCTTGTGTCTTGCATGCACCCGGGAGCAAAAGCCTCGGCGGTCCGAATGCCGCTCCAGGGGATGACGGGCTGAGGCGATTTCCAGCGCCGTTCGCCCATGGGAGGAGCCGCGAACGGGATTCCCTTAAATATGGAGATCCCGTCGACCAGGATGCCGCTCACTTCGCCTCCTGTGACTCTGGCCGCCTGTATCTGAGTGAAAGCGCACGGCGCAACCGCAAGCATCACCGCGAACAGAAGCATGGCGATCAGGCTATTTTTCATCATGCCAACCTCCATGAAAACGTGACTTTTTTAATGCGACTCCTGATGCGAAAAAGCAACCGATTGGTCCTCCCCGCTGCCGTAAGGCGCATTATACATTTGCGGGAACACCCAATCCCTGCGCCGCATGGCTGCGCTCGCATGGATCCATGTCCAATATGGCAGTAACCGGAGGGATCTGCACAGGCATCGGCAAATAGTCGCCCAGCATCGAGAGTTCCCAGTTATCCGAAAATTGCAAACCGGGACCTGGAAACTCTGAACCGGGAACTCCGGGAGCAAGCGGCCTGCCGCGCAGGCGATCCTTTTCGTTCGCTGAAAATGGCGGAACGATCGCGCAGAGTCAGCCGTTAGGGCTTGGCGGGCTTGGGCGTCCCGTAGGAGCTCGACATCGATATTTCCAGAAACACGATGGGCTTTTCAGGGCTGACGTTCTTGACGCTGATCGGACAGTGGGTCAGGCCTTTGGGCATTGAGACGCATCCCGGTTTTGTCAGGACGTGCTTCTCCCCGTTGATGGTGTATTCCACGACGGCGTCGAAATCGGTGATGTCCAGGGGGTTGCCCCCGATAAAGCAGAGCGTCTCCTCAAAATCGTGCGAATGCGGCTTGTCGAAGCTGATGGGCTTCGCCAGGCAGTGATAGCACATGCTGACGTTGCCCTGAAGTTTGCCGTCGCGCGCGACGAGAGACGTCCCGGTGTAGTGCGGGATCTTGACATAAAGGCTGTCCGTGAGCACGTATTGCCCGTATTTTGTTTCCGCGGCGTCCTGTGACACGGCCATCATTCCGCCCCAGAAAAACAGGCCCGCGAGACACGCCGTGATCGCCGATAGCTTCAGCATTTGTCTCATGATTCTTCCCTCCCCAGGCCGCGCCGCCGGACATGTCGCCTCCGGCGGCGCGAATGATGCGGTCCGGCCGGACGATGGAAACGCCGGATTCCCGGACCGGTATGGTGCTGCTATAACCATATGTCGGCCGGCGCGGACCCCGTCTCAGCGGCATCCGCAGGCTTGCGGGACCCTACTCCCAGCCGGACCTGACTCCGTACGGCAGGACGAATCCCAGCGCCTCGATGTCGTAGATCCTGCCGT
>CAYZTZ010000144.1:6543-8398 GCA_964481255.1 uncultured Acidobacteriota bacterium
GCCCCCAGGAGGACGTCTTTATTGGTTTCCTTCATCGTCACGATGCAGGCGACCTGCTGCGTCACGGGGTCCGCAGCGTAAATCTGGAAAGTTCCCGGGCCGCCCGAGGCCGTGATCCACAGGCCTTCGCCCACGGGTATCTGCGCTGTGTTCTCGACAAATTTGACGTTGCCGGCGAACGGGACGGATTTGGGATCGTGAGCGGCCAGCGCGGACAGGTATCGTTTCATGAGATTAACCAGGCATTCCCGGTCGCATGGGGCCGCGGGTTGAGGCGCCTGCGAAGGGGCGCAGGCCGCCAGGAGGACCAGGGATGCCATAACCGCGAATACGGCGGTGAACCGTTTCATTCTCATTCAATCGCTCCCATAGAACCTGTTCATATCCGGGGACTATCGCCTATATGGCAACCCGCGGCGAGGTCTTGTCAAGAAGATTTGACGGTTCTCTATATCCCATCTGAGCGCGGCTATCCGCAGCCGTGGCGGATGCAGCCGCCGATAAAAACCGGCGGACGGTTCAGAGCCCCGTCCGCACAGGTCCCGGTCTTGCGGGGCGCTATCGGAGCGTTTCGGGCAGGCCCGCGTCGTCCATGGCAGGGAGGCGCTCCTGCCCGCCGGGCAAGCTGGGTGCCGTATCGATAGTGTCGTAGAGGAACTCTTCGGGGATATACAGGCGCCGCACAACGCGCTCGATGGCGTCCGGCATGTATTTGACCCATAGTTTGACGGGTACGTCGTCGAGGTCGGCGTGCCAAGGGGCGCGGCAGAGAGACAACATGAATTCCATAAGATATCGGATGTTGGTGGCGAGGAGGCCCCTGTATTCGTCGTTGGCCCTTTGCGCCAGGACCCTCTCTTCGTGCATGCAGCGCCCGATCTCGGACTCGAGGAACTCCTGGTAGCTCGAGAGGATCATTTCGAAGGAGACCTCCTCCTCGGCGCTCTCGATGAACTCCGCATACTGGCGGTCGATCGCGGAGAGGTCGAAGCCGCGATAGGCCAGCACGCGGCGGTAGACGTCGTTGGGCGGCTCAGCGAGAAGCCGCCGCTTGGGCAGGGCGTATACGAGTCTGAGGTTCGTGGCATTGTAGTTGCCGACGTGGTGTTCCTCTTCGGCGATCTCGACGCCGGGCGTCCGGGCGACGAGTTCGTGAAAACCGGCGTATTCCTCCGGCTCCACGATCACTTTGACGCCCGCCACGTCGGGGATCTCGAGCTCCGGGTGATCCGAAGCCACGGTCCCCTGTTTGATGCTTTCCAGGATCCGGCTCTCCGCGCGGCGGAACTCCTCGGCCATTTCCTCGCGCGGCGTGATCAACTGATCCTTGGGGATGCCGAGGATCCGGGCGCGCTCTTCGGCCATCAGGTCGGCGTTGGCGCGGATCTGTCTCAGCATGAAGTCGACGATCCGGCGCGACCCTTTTTCGGCGATGCGCTGGAAGCGTTTGATGCGCGCGGAGCCGATGAACTCCTGCCGGGCTCCGAATCGGGCGGCGTAGATCACCCCGTCCATGGGCGTGTCGCGGTAGTAATCTTCCGGGCAGAGGCCGTACCGGCGGATCATCTCCTCGATGCGCGGCGTCGTGTAGCGGGGAAGGGTGATGGCGAAATCCTTCAGATGCCCCTTGGTGCTGACCGGGAACCGTTCGGGCGCGACGCCGTGAAAGGCCTCGAGGAGGTCGCGGGCGAACCAGTCGATCCAGAGGCGCGCGATGTACAGGTTGAAGTTGACGATGGTCTTCAGGCGCATCAAGTCGCCGGGTTCGGGCTTTCCGACCACCCAGCGCGAGATCAGGTCGGAAAGCGCGGAGCGGTGGATAAAACTGTCGATGCGCAGCATGACGGCTCTCTAT